>JALCMP010000001.1 GCA_022648545.1 Bacteroidales bacterium
ACAAGGGCGATTATTCCCTGAGTGAAGTCGCTCCGAACGCCGTACTCGTTTTTTCATTTATGGGAATGGAAACAAAAAGGGTAGAGGTCAACAACCGCTCCAGAATAAATGTTGTTTTGCAGGATGATTCGCAATTACTTGATGCCGCTGTAGTAATAGGATACGGAACATCAAGAAAAAGCGACCTTACCGGATCCGTAGCATCCATAAGTGCAAAAAAACTAAATGACACCCCTTCGCATTCTATAGACGGACTTCTCCAGGGACGCGTTGCAGGTGTTCAAGTAATAAATGACTCACAGGATCCCGGAGCAAGTTCCGTCATAAGAATAAGAGGAAATTCATCATTAAATGCTTCTAATTCACCTCTCGTAGTAGTTGACGGTTTTCCTCTGGGCGAAGCCGGGGATATAAAGCAGATTAATCCGCAGGACATAGTTTCAATGGAAGTATTAAAAGATGCGTCATCAGCTGCAATCTATGGATCGAGAGGTGCCAACGGTGTAATATTAATAACCACAAGGAAGGCCGGAGAGAACATAAATCATATAACCGTACGGCAGCAAACCACCATGTCATCCTTTACCTCGGATCTCGATCTCTGGAGAGATCCGGTTCTTATGGCCATACTTTCCAACGAATCATATTTAAACGGAGGCCTTACACCTCTATATACCGGGACGGCTTCTGCCTCGGGCATATATTATCCTTCAGTAGAGGAACTTCAGACCACATGGAACAAGTTCACGAATTGGGACGACATAGTCTTCCGCAATCACCCCGTTTCAAACAATACTACACTGCAAATATCCAGCGGAAACAAAAGGACACAATTCATTGCCGGCGCCAATTATTACACCGATAACGGCATGTATAAAGAATCCGCTTACAAGAAGGCAGGTGCTAATTTTTCCGTTTCGCACAATATTTTCGACAATCTCACTATTAAGATGAGCGCCAATTATATACATAGTAAAAAGACTTATGACCTGGGAACATCATACGGAAGAAATCCGATTTTCCCGGTTTATAATGAAGATGGCAGCTTTTTCCAGTACAGCGCTTCGGACTATTACAATCCGGTTGCGATAAGAAACACTTCATACAATAACGGAAAAAGCGATGATTTCCTCGGATATGCGTACGCCGAATGGAAAATACTTCCCGAACTCACCCTCAAAGGTCAACTGGACTACAAACATGGTGAAAGTATTTCCGATGCCTACTATGCAAAAAAATACACTGAAAGCGGAACTTTCAACAACGGATACGGGTATATTTCAAACTGGAAAGACGATAAGATAGTTGCAGAAACATATGCCACATATGATAAGCTATTTGCGAAAAAACATCATCTCAAAGCCATGCTCGGATATTCCTACGAACATTATCAGACAAGAAGCTCCATGCTGGGAGCCGTGGATTTCGTAAACGAGACTCTCGGGAACGAGAACCTCGAAGCCGGAAATCCGGAATCATACAGAATAAGCAACAGCCTTACGAGGACGGAACTTGTTTCAGGAATGGCAAGACTAAACTATATTTACAACGACAAATATCTGGCAACTTTCACCGCCCGTCTCGACGGATCTTCAAAATTCGGAAAAGATAATAAATACGCATTCTTCCCTTCCGGAGCATTAAGTTGGAAAATGCAAAACGAAGACTTCATAAAAAAGCTCAATATTTTCGACATCCTTAAACTCAGGGTAAGTTACGGCTTCTCGGGGAATCAGGGAATCAGCGCATATCAGACCCTTAGCAGATACGGTCAGCATAAATATTACAATATGGGATCATGGGTTACCGCAATAGGACCGGGATATCAGTCGGGTTATACCGGAGACGACTACAGATATGCTCTCTGGGCAGGAATAGCCAATTCTTCGTTAAAATGGGAAACTACCGGACAATTTGATATCGGTCTGGAAACGGCATTTTTCAAACGCAGGCTAAATATTACTTTCGATTATTACGACAAACAAACAAAAGATTTGCTTCGTCAATGTAATATAGCTCCTTCTTCAGGCTACGACCAAATGTGGGTAAACGACGGTAAAATACAAAACAGAGGCATAGAACTCACCATAGACGGAACCATATACCGCAACAACGACTGGAATATCTCCGGAACTCTGGTGTACTCACGCAACCGCAACAAGGTAAAAAGTCTCGGCAATACAATAAAGGCAGGACTCAAGACAGATCCTAATACCGGAATGCAATACGAGTATTACGGAGCTTCCCTCGGACAATTCAGAGGATATCCCAACCTGCTCGCGGTAGGAAAACCGATGTATGTATTTTATGGATATAAGGTAAAAGGCATAGTGCAGACATACGCTGAAGGATTGAGCAACGGACTTGTGGGCTCCGATGCATATCCCGGCGAATTCAACTACATAGATACGGATGAAAGCGGCACCGTAGATGAAAACGACCGTACGATAATAGGAGACCCTAATCCGGACTTCTGCGCTTCTCTGGCTCTCAACATAACCTGGAAGAATATGGATTTCGGAGTCTTTTTTAACGGAGTATTCGGCAACGACGTACTGGACTGCACTAAATTCACAAAACCAAGCGCCCTTCCCAAACGCTGGACCGAAGATAATCCAACCAACAATTATCCGAGGCTAAACACAACCAGACAGACGAAACTTTCCGACTGGTGGATAGAAGACGGATCCTTTGTAAGAATACAAAATATCACGTTCGGATATACCGTCCCTGTTTTTAAAACTACTACGGGGCACAGATGCAGGATATACCTAAGTGCCGACAATCTTTACACTTTTACGAAATTCGACGGATACGACCCGGAAGTCAGCCAGAAAGGGATTTATTCCGGAGGATACCCCAGATTGCGCAAATGGACATTAGGAATAGATTTCACCTTTTAAAAATATATAACCATGAAAAAGATATCTATCATAATATCGTCAACGATCATACTTCTCGGACTTGCCTCCTGCAGTCTCAACGAAGATCCATACGGATTTTACTCGGAAAATAACTTTTACATTACTGCAGCCGATGCAGAATCGGCGGTAAACTACATATACGATGCAATGAATTATATAGAATTCTCCCGCGACATCGTATTTCTCGGCGATATGAATACAGATGAAATGGATCCGAAAAGCGACTGCGGGGCCGACACCCAGACGATCGACAACTGGGACATGACAAATTACAAGACCAATGTACGTCTCGGCAATCTTTTCAAATATGCATACATAATAATAAACCGCGCCAATTCGGTAATTGCAAATGTACCGGGCATGAATATCGAAGAGAGCCTCAAAAACAGATATACCGGAGAAGGGTACTTTATGAGAGCATACGCATATTACTTTCTTGCAACGAATTTCGGAAAAGTTCCCATACACAAAACACCTGTAACTACAGCAGAAGAGACTTCTGTTCCGGCTGCATCTTCACTTGATGAAATGTGGAATTTCATAATATCCGATTTTGCCGCCGCCGCCGACTTACTTCCTTATTACAAAACGCCGGAAGCAGGACGCGCCGATAAGGTGGCCGCATACGGATTCCTTGCAAAATCATATCTTTACATAGCCTCTGCAAAAGACCACGGAGTACCTCAATACAGGGAAATGAATTTTAATGTAGATGATTATTACTCAAAAGCCGCAGAAGCTGCCGCAATGGTTGTAGACAATCCGGAACAAACGGTTTTCGGGTTTTCAAGTTCGCTAACTTCCATATATGACGTAAACAAACCCGACGGTCCCGAACACATTTTCATCATGTCCATGGACAGAACCGGAGAAGGTGAAGGACAGTTCTCTAAAATAGACAAAATGTATATCCCTTATATTTCGGGCTCAACCGTATATATAAAAAATCAGGAAACGGGAAGGATGAACCCTAATCACGACGGATGGGGGGAATACAGGACCAATATAAACTTTTACAACAGTTACTCATCAACGGACAGAAGGAAGACATGGCTGATAGCCGACAAGGCATACGATGCATCCGGTAACGTAATAGCCGACTACTCTCAGGGAACACTATCCTATCCTTTCTGTATAAAATACACCGATCCCTCATTTTCCGGAGACAAAACCTCTACACGCCCCTACCTTCTTAGGTACTCCGATATAGCGCTGGTCTATGCCGAAGCCGAAGGCCCTTCCGGCAAATCATACGAACTGGTAAATTACATAAGAAACCGCGCCGGACTGGGAGACCTCGATCCAACACTGGACAAAGAAGCATTCCGCCGGGCGATATTAAACGAAAGGACTTATGAACTGGCGTTCGAAGGAAACCATTGCTATGACCTAAGAAGATGGAATAAGATGCAGGACATAACGGCTGCAAAAGCCAGAGGGTTGACTTCTGAAGATATGGTATTCTACCCTATTCCTTCTATAGAGACCGATTTAAATAATTCCATAAATTAAAAGCAATGAAAAATATAAAATATATAACATGTCTGATGCTTGCCATATCACTTTTCTCATGCAAAAGAGATCCGTGGTCGGATATAGCGGACGGAAGCTGGAATCATCAGCGCACGATTCTCGGCATATCCTTCGAAGGACAGGCCGGAACGCCGGAAATAACCAATACGGATGCATCTACGGGAACGATAGACGTTTCAATAGCCACCGATCTGGTAGCCGATCTCTCCAAGGTAAAGATCAATTCGCTCCAGTTATCATACAACGCCGCTTCGTCGGTAACCACGGGACAGACGCTCGATTTTTCTTCCGGGAATGCACAAATAACCGTAACATCAGAGAACAACGACGCAAGGACATACACCATTAATATGAGCGAATTCAATGAAGATCTGACGGGAATTTACGATATTTCGGCTTTATATATTTACGGAGGCACTGGACCGGAATACGGAGGAGCTGCATTAGTGGCCCCAGAATTAAAATCATGGTGCTGGAACACTGCCGGAGAAGGGCCGGAAGCCGAAAAAGACAACACGCTTACCTTTACCCTCTCTTCTATTCTGGACAACGGAAACACAACCGGAACATGTGTAAATGATGCAGGGAACGACGGAAAATACTGGGACTGCATATTTGCAGCAAAAATGAACAGGGCGGGGACCGGGGACCTTGACCTAAGCGGATTCTATAGAAAAATACCAAAAGGAACGAGTACATGGATAAGGAATTACAACGACGGATCCATAACCTTCACTTCGGAGGACGGAACGGTAACGACATCCTCGATGCTCGAACCAGGAACATATACTATAGGGAGCAAGACCCTAAAGCTCACTTCGAGATGCTTTAATTTCATTCTGCACGGAGCCGACGACTGGGCTAATATTTACTCCGATTATGACGTTTTTGCGAAAAATCCGAGAAATTTCCTTATAGTAATAAATAAAAGATAAAAACTGATCCTGCTCTATTATGATCCGGAACATTACATTAAAACTGGCTGCTTTTGCATTAATTCTTTCTGCTGCTCACGGATGCACAGGAGGGGTTAATGCAGAGGCCGTCATTACAAAAGAAGCCATAAGCAAAAATTACACGGGAACCGGAATAGAATGGGACCCTTACGATGAAGCCGAGGCATGGGGAGCCGATATTTCCGATGCTGACTGGGCCAAACTTTACGAAAGGCTGGATTTCATGAAGCCCGGATATATCAGATGTATGATAAATTCCGGATGGAAATATTACGATAAAAAGACGGGGGTCTATGACAAGACCAAGAACATCCGGAACCTGAGGAGGTTATTGGATTACTGCACAAAAAATAATATAACGGTCATATTCGGAGAATACAATCCTCCTTCGCCGGATATGAAAGATTCGCAAAAATGGGTGGAAATGTCCGTAGATTATCTCAACTATTTGGTAAACGTTCTGGGATTCCGCTGCATAAAATACTTTGTAATTTTCAACGAACCCGACGGATACTGGTCTTCGGTAAACGGAGATTTCTCACTTTGGATGTCCATGCTAAGAAAGTTCGACGAGCAAATGTCAAGATATCCCGGACTGTCCGGCAGGATAAGATTTGCCGCCCCCGACGCAGTTATGGGATACAAGAACCCGGAATCCCCTTTCAACACCGCCGGATGGATTAAAAACACATCCGAACTTGCGGACTCATTAACGGGTATATATGATATACATTCCTACCCCGGACAATACGAAGTAAGATACGGGGATTTTGAGAAAAATCTCGTTTCGCTCAGGAAACAAGTCCCTGCCGGAAAGAAGATACTATTAGGCGAAGCCGGATACAAATATTACAAGCCGGAAGACTCCCTGCTTGCCTTAAAATCGACGGAACTTATCGCCGGACACAAACTCACACTTGGAAGCGACTGCAATCTATTCGTTTACGATTATTTCTACGGAATAGACATGGCGCTCATGGCCATGAAGGTTATGAACGCCGGATACTCTGGCATAGCCGCCTGGATGCTCGATGATGCCATGCACGGAAACGGAGATTCGGGAAGAACCGGAGATCTTAAGATATGGGGCATGTGGAACATCCTTGGCGAGGAAGTATTCGGAATGCCCAAAGAAGAAGAAATTCGCCCATGGTTTTATACCTGGTCGCTCATGTGCAGATATTTTCCGGAAGGAAGCGACATTCTTAAGACTAAAACAAATAAATTCCCCCGCACCTGCTATATATCTGCAGGTATAAAGGACGGACATTATACGGCAGCAGCCGTAAATTTTGGGGAAAAAGATATTTTGGTCTCGCTCGAATTTCCCAAAGCCCTTTCGAATGCATCCCTGTTCTTATACTCCCGCAACAAAATGGAAAAAGACAAAAACGAATTCCCAGTTCCGATAAAAAGAGATATGAACGGAAATTCCTTCAGAATAAATATTCCGGCAAACGGTTTCATACTAATAACGGAACTTCCATATTTAAGATCAAATAAAAAATCAAACGAATCATGAAAAACGGATATAAGAAAATACTCAAAGCATTATACATTATAACAGCAATACCTTTCATCTTTTCATGCTCCGGCAAGGAAGACAGACCGAACCCGAATCCGAACGGAGGAGACGGATCGGGCACTACATTATCGATAGTAAACAAGAACGCTACCAACGAAACTAAAAATCTCCTCGCCAACCTGTGGGCCATACAGGAAAAGGGGACCATGTTCGGACATCAGGCCGATCTTATGTACGGACGTACATGGATTAATGAAGACGGACGCTCTGACACTAAAGATGTATGCGGAGACTATCCGGCAGTGTTCGCCTTTGACATTGCAAGAGTGATGGACGGATATTCCCTCGATTACGACCAAATAACGGCCGGCGTCCTAAAAAAATGCATGGTAGAAGCATATGACAGAGGCATGGTACTTATGGCCTGCGCACATCTCCATAATCCCCTTACCGGAGGCACGGCATGGGACGATTCCAGTAATGAGGTAGCAAAGGAAATACTTACGGAAGGAAGCGCTACGCAAATAAAATTCGAAGGCTGGCTGGATAATCTCGCCGACTTCATGAAAGAGCTAAAAGGATCCGACGGAAAGCTCATTCCTGTTATTTTCCGCCCGTTCCACGAACATACCCAAAGTTATTCATGGTCGTGGTGGGGATATACATGCACTACGGAAGCAGAATTCATAGGGCTATGGAGATTTACGGTAAATTATCTGATAAAAACCAAATCGGTAAACAATTTGCTTTTCGCAATTTCACCACAGGATTCGGATATACTGTGCCGCTGGCCGGGAGACGATTACGTGGATTTCATAGGCGCGGATTGCTATCAGGGTACTGATATAACTGCTTTCGTATCGCATCTTAAAACGCTCCAGTCTATTTCACAGGAGAAAAAGAAGCCTTGCGGAGTTACCGAAACAGGCATCCAGGGATTCCGGATATCCGATTACTGGACAAGATACATACTTGCGCCTTTAACCGGAAGGAAAATAAGCATGATCATAACATGGCGTAATGCATACGATCCCCTGCAACATGGAGACGAATATTTTTCAGTCTACAAAGGGCACATTTCACAGGCGGACTTCGTTAAATATTATAACAGCGATATTTCTTATTTTTGCAATGATCTGCCCAATATGTACGCTCCCATATCGGAAATAGCCGTAGAATAATGAAAAGAACGATAATATTCATTCTAAATCTTATTATAATGATGCCTGCCATAAACGTTTCCTCTTTCTCACAACCCGTTTCGAAAACTATAAACAGTGGGTGGAAATTCAGAGAAACCGGCTCCGGACACTGGTACGACGCATCGGTTCCCGGAACGGTACATACGGACCTCATGGCGGCCGGATTAATAAAAGACCCTTTTTACAGGCTGAACGAAAAGGAAGTACAATGGGTAGATAAAAAAGACTGGGAATACGAAACCGTTTTCGACACCGGTCCCGACCTCCTGGATAAAAGGAACATCTATATAGAATGCCTCGGTCTGGACACCTATGCCGACATTTACCTCAACGGATCGCAGATAATAAAGGCTGACAATATGTTCAGGAACTGGCGGGCGGATATAAAACATTTGCTTAAGCCGACGGGAAATATTCTTAAAGTTTTTTTTCATTCTCCCGTAAATCACGATATTCCTAAATACGATTCCCTCCCGTATCATTATCCGGCCGCCAACGACCAAAGCGGTAACGGCGGACTGGGAGATAAAAAGGTAAGCGTATTTGCAAGAAAGGCAGGATACCATTACGGATGGGACTGGGGGCCGAGGCTGGTCACATCAGGAATATGGCGCAACATAATAATAACAGGCTGGGACGGGGCACGCATAAACGACATCTTTTTCGAACAAAAAAAGATTTCCCCCGCATTTGCAGACATAAAGGCGCATATTGAAATATCCGCGGAGTCGAATATTAAAAACGTGGAAATATGTATTTCAGATACTGCAACCTCACAGGTTTTTATCAAAAAAGAAATCGATCTCACAAAAGGGAACAACCTTATTGAAATACCCTTCCGCATAAACAGCCCCAGGTTATGGTGGGCGAACGGACTCGGACCGCAAAACATGTACGACTTTCTCACTACCATAAAAGAAGGGTCAGGCGTATTGGACGAAAAATTAAAGAAAACGGGAATACGATCCTTAAAACTTATAACCAGCAAGGACAAAGACGGACACACTTTCCATTTTGAGCTGAACGGACATCCTCTGTTCTGCAAGGGAGCCAATTACATTCCGCAGGACAACTTTGTTACGCGTGTAACCGATTCACAATATATAAAGACCATCGGCGATGCGGCAAAGGCAAACATGAACATGCTGCGGGTCTGGGGAGGAGGGATATACGAAAACGACATATTTTATGACCTTTGCGACAAATACGGCATACTCGTATGGCAGGATTTCATGTTCGCATGCAGCATGTATCCCGCCGAAGGCGAATTTCTTGAAAACGTACGCAGGGAAGCCGAATACAACGTAAAAAGACTCAGAAATCACGCCTGCATAGCACTATGGTGCGGAAACAACGAAATACAGGAAGCATGGTACTCCTGGCACTGGAAAGAGCAATCTTATTCCCTGGGAAAGAAAACGGGGGACAAGGTATGGAACGAATTCAAAAATCTTTATTACAAGACTCTCCCTGAAACGGTAAACAAATATGATCCGCAGGTAAGCTACAGACCGTCGTCGCCATTCTCGGACTACGGCAAAGCCCAGGATTTCACCGAAGGCGACTATCATTACTGGAATATCTGGCACGGCAAAAAGCCCATATCCGAGTACAACAGAGTAAAAGCACGGTTCTTTTCCGAATACGGCATGCAGTCCTTTCCAGACTTCATTTCCGTAAAAAGATATGCCCCGCTCGAAAGCGACCGGAATATATACGGAGAAGTGATGATGTCCCACCAGAGAGGAGGGCCAGAGGCAAACGAACTTATAGAAAGCTACATCAAAAGCGAATACACGGATCCTGCCGACTTCGCGGACTTCCTTTATGTAAACCAGCTGCTGCAGGCCGACGCAATAAAGACCGCCATAGAAGCACACAGAAGATCAAAGCCATATTGCATGGGTACGCTTTACTGGCAGCTAGACGACTGCTGGCCGGTTGCATCATGGTCGGGCATTGATTATTACGGCAGATGGAAAGCTCTGCATTACTTTGCGAAAAAGGCATATGAAGACATCCTCGTATCACCTATAAAGCAAGGGAACGAACTTTATATCTATCTGGTCTCGGACAGATTATCGGATACCCGCGGAAAACTTGATATTAAAATAATGAAATTCGACGGACAGGTAATATATTCACACATATCCGAAATAAATATTCCTGCCGATAAGGTTGTTTCTGGAGTAGAACTAAAAGTAACGGATATCCCCGGAAATATAAAGCAGAACGATATTTTCGTAAGGGCCGTTTTTACAGATGAAAACGGAAAGTCGTATGACAACAACTACGTTATGCTGAAACAAAAGGAGATGAACTATCCCCGCACTGAAATAAAAACGGAAATAGAACCACTGGGAATTGATAAATATTCGTTAACCCTCACTTCACCGTTTTTTGCAAGAGCTGTTTACGTAGAGATAGACGATCCCCGTACATTCGTAAGCGACAATTACTTCGATCTCCTGCCGAGGAGCCCCGCAAGCATTACCGTCTCATCGGACCTAACGGAAGACGAGTTAAAAAAATCGTTGAAAATATATACGCTTGCAAACATAAAATAGCCGGGGAAAAGTCTCAGGCTATTTTGTCGAGCTGATTTAGTGCAAAGGCATATGCCCCGAGTGCAATAGCTCTGCTGGCACCTATTTTCGTAGTTGCCACTCCTATTCGTTTAAGAGGATCGTACATTACATATCTGTCCGTTCCGTAAACCTTAAGCCGGCTTGCATTGCCCTTTGCAAATTTCGCAAATTCACCTTCAGCATCCAGATCATATACTTCCATTTGCACCCTGTTGAGGGTATCGCCGCTCAGAGTATGTATCTGGCTTCGCATTTCCTTGAAGAACGAAGGCATGATATACTTTTTAGCACCTATTATTCCACCCCCTATTACGACTATACCGTCTATAAGAGTTACGGCCGTAGCTATGGCATCGCCCATAACTTCGCCCATCTTGGCAAACGCTCCTTTTGCGGCAGCAACATTTCCGTCGCGTTTTCCTTCGGCTATATCGCATATATCTCTGGGCTCGAAAACCGACGAAACATCCCCGGACAATTCGGCATAAACTCTTTTTACGGCCCTTACTGAGACTCCGTCCTCAACTATGACTGAAGAGTTGTCCTTATGCTTTAGGCAGTATGTTTCCACACAGGAATTATCTCCTACATGAAGTTTGTTGTCGGTTACGAACCCGAATCCGAAACCGGTTCCTAACGTATAACCAAGCAAATTATGATATTGCTTTACGCTTCCCAGTTCGGTAAGCCTGCCATTGACTTCGGGAAGAGCACCGGAAAGGGCTTCGCCATATGCATAAAGATCCGCATCATTATTTATATAAACAGGTATATGGAATATTTCCTTTAACATAGGTCCGAGTGCTACACCGTTTCTGAAAGAAGGAAAATTCGGCAGATAGCCACCGATTATTCCGTTGGGATAATCGGCAGGACCTGGAAAAGCGAAACTTATGGCAGCCGGCTTGAGATCGCCGAGATGCGTAATAACATCTCTAAATCCGTCCTTTATATTTGAAAGGCACTTGTCGAGATCGGAAGATTCCGACGGTCTGACTATAGGATCGAGTATATATTTATTGCCCTGCACGGCACTGAAAACGAAATTCGTCCCTCCTGCATCCAGAGTTACGACTATTCTGTTGTCTGTATTATACATTGTATTTCTTCGTGTTTATTTACAAATATACTCCTTATATGTATAAATACCATCATTTGCGGCAAAAGTCATGTCCTTTTCCTATAACTGAGCACTGCCCATATATTTATAAGTACGGTAAATAAAAACAACATGGAAAAATTGAAAGAATTGTCAGCTATTCCGCTTCCCCGTATATAAACAGAGCGCATTATATCTATAAGATAACGGGGAGGTACGAGATAAGAAAAACATCTGGCCCACAACGGCATTGATGAAACAGGCGTAAACAACCCGCTCATTAGGACGAATATCATAACTACAAAAAACATCATGAACAGGGCCTGGGGCATAGTAGATGCTTTATTGGAAATTACCAGCCCTATACCGGATACCAGAAAGACAAAAAGCATCGCTCCTAAATAAATAGTGAGGAAACTGCCCTGCGGTACCATACCGTAAACGAGAACGGAAATAAGTATGCCAATGGTAAGTGAAACGAGCCCCATTATCCAGAAGGGGATAAGCTTTGCAAGTATGAAGGAAAATCTCGATACAGGAGTTACGTTTATTTGTTCCATAGTACCGGTTTCCTTTTCGTTTACGATGTTGAGCGCAGGGATGAACCCGCATAAGATAATCAGTATCATTACCATAATTGCAGGAATCATGTAAAGTTTATAATCCTTGCACGGGTTATACATATTCATGCCGTACCCTTTTGCGTTTCCTGATACGAATCCGTTTAGCATTGCCGAAAGATATCCGGTCCCCAATGACCCTTTTATTTCGTTTACGGAATTAACTGCAACAAGAGCCTCGGGATTTCCCGAAGTCTCCAGATCATTACCAAAGCCACGCGGCAATTCCAGTATTACGTCCGCATTCCCTTTTTCTATATCTTTTAACGCTTCCCCGTAATTATTCCTGACATTGTAAAGCTGGAAATACTTAGAATTATCCACCTTACGGATGAAACGGCGCGACACTTCGCTCATATCCTTATCCACAACGCTAACCTTCATGTCCTCTACGTTGAAATTGGTAACCCACGGAAATATAAGCAAAACAAGCAGAGGATATGCAAATACGATTTTCGGTAATATGGGACTCCGGAAAAATTGTTTAAACTCCTTTTCGAGCAAATATTTTATTACCATAATCAAGCAAGTCTGTTCTTAAAATTCTTTAAACTTATAGAAACTACGACAAGGGCCATCCCTGCAAGCACAGATATTTCCATAATTGCAAACCTAACCGAAAGTCCTTCTATCATAAGTTTCCTAACTGCAGATATATACCATCTTGCAGGAACAAGGCACGAAAGCCACTGCAATATCGCGGGAGAGTTTTCAATTGGAAAGACCATGCCGGAAAGCAATATTGTAGGCAGTATTAAGCCTGCGACCGAAAGGAGCATTGCGGAGAGCTGGGAATCCATCACTGTAGAAACAAGCAGCCCTATTGCAAGCGCCAGAAAAATATACAGCACAGACACCACGCACAGCCATATCAAACTGCCCGACACTGGAACTCCGAGCAAATAAACCGAAAGCAGCATAATTGTAGCCAGATTGATGCATGATATCATAAAATAGGGCACCATTTTGGCGAGTATTAAATTTAGCGGCGTGGTGGGAGATACCAGGAGCAATTCCATAGTTCCGGTTTCTTTCTCTTTTACTATGGAAATAGATGTCATCATGGCGCATATCATCATAAGTATCAATCCCATTATTCCGGGAACAAAGTTATATGCACTGTCAAGTTGGGGATTATACAGGAATTTGACATGTATTCCTCCCTTTTTCCCCGCCTTTTTCATGCCGCGGTCGAAAAAGCTTCTTATCAATTTTAACGAATATAATTGTTCGGAAGCAGCCATGCTCGGGTTGGAGGCATCGGCTATCACTTCTATATTCTGAAGAGGATCTCCGGACATGTTATCCAGATTACCTTTGATATGCAGTATCATATCCGCCTTGTCCTTCCTGAACTCGGAATCTATGTCAGACGATTCGTTGAGATATCCCTTGAAAATAAAATAATCGTTTGCATCCAATTTGGACACAAAGCGATTCAGAGCCTCGCTTCTTTTTTCCGTTATTATTTCCACCCGTATGTTCCTTATTTTTGTGGAAATTGCAAATCCGAAGAGCAATATTTGAACCACCGGCATTATAAGTAATATGGCCATGGTCCATCTATCTCTAAGGATATGTCTGTTTTCCTTTCCTACGAGCGATATGAATTTTTTCATTCCCATAAAATATTATTCATTCCGCCCCGCATTACGGGCTATTATAGTAAAGACATCGTTCATAGCATTAACTCCGTAACTTTTCTTAAGATTGGCCGGAGTATCAAGAGCAACAATTTTTCCCGCAACCATAATTGACACCCTGTCGCAGTACTCGGCTTCGTCCATATAATGAGTGGTTACGAAAACCGTTATCCCGCGTCCTGCAGCCTCGTATATCAATTCCCAGAACTGCCTTCTTGCAACAGGATCTACACCTCCCGTAGGTTCGTCCAGAAAAACTATTTCGGGATCATGTATGACCGAAACAGAAAAAGCGAGCTTCTGTTTCCAGCCCAAAGGAAGGGATTTTACAAGAACGTCCTTTTCTCCGTACATGTCAAGCTTTTTCAAAAGCATATCTCCGCTCTTTTTCATCCTCTCCTCGTCAAGACCGTATATTCCGCCGAAAAGACGTATATTTTCTCCAACGGTAAGGTCGGAATACAAAGAAAATTTCTGACTCATGTAGCCTATACGGCTCTTTATCTTTTCGCTGGCACTCCATATATCCAGACCGGCAACCATGCCTTTTCCAGACGAAGGCCGGCTCAATCCGCAGAACATACGCATAGCTGTGGTCTTTCCGGCACCGTTGGCGCCAAGGAATCCGAATATCTCACCCTTTTCCACGTAAAATGAAATATCGTCAACAGCCGCAAAATTCCCAAACTTCTTAACAATATGTTCAGCTTCTATAACCCTTTGTTCCATATCATATCCTCCTGCCGTCCGTTATATACAAATAACAATCTTCTATACACGGCTCGAGCCTTTCTATTTTCACATTTTCATTGCCGCATCCCCACAGATAATTCCCAAAATCAGAAATATCCGGTTCCTGGGAGTTGAAAAAGACATGGTGACTGTTTCCGAACGGATAGCACCTTAAAGTTCCGCGGTAACTGCGCACATCGCACAACAGCTTGTACATATTGTTCCCGGAAACACCCCATACCTGATTCCCCATTTGGGAAATCAGATTTTCGGTAGTATCCAGAGCCAGGATCATTCCCTTTTGCATAAGAGCAATTTTGTCACACATATCAGCCTCGTCCATATAAGGAGTAGAAACCATTATGGTAATACCATTACTCCTTAGATTACGCAGCATTTGCCAGAATTCCTTTCGCGAAACAGGATCCACCCCGGTCGTAGGTTCGTCAAGAAAAAGCACATCCGGCTTGTGGATTAAGGCACAGCACAATGCGAGTTTTTGCTTCATGCCTCCGGATAGCGCTCCGGCAAGACGATTTCCAAAAGGCCTAAGAGATCCATATATGTCTTCTATAAGAGGCATCGACTCCTCTTTATCCACCCCGAACAGCGAAGCGAAAAAATTTATATTTTCATTTACGGTAAGATCCTGATAAACGGAAAACCTGCCCGGCATATACCCTACGGAGTTCCTTATCTTCTCATAATCCTTCACCACATCCATACCGTTTACGGAGGCAACCCCCTTATCGGCGAGTATGAGAGTTACAAGGATTCTGAACATAGTTGTTTTTCCGGATCCGTCCGGACCTATAAGTCCGAATAATTCCCCGTCGGATACCGAAAATGAGACATCGTCGAGCGCCTTTACAGGCGCATGCCCCGCGGAAACATAACTTTTGGATATATGTTCAGCTTTTATCATTCGAACTTCACCTTTCCGAACATGCCTGTTTTGGCATATCCGTCGTTGTTTATCATAATTTTTACGGCATAAACCAAATCCTGCCTGTCGTCTTCGGTTTGTATATTATTAGGAGTGAATTCCGATTCTGAAGCTATGAAGGTTACCCTGCCGTCATACTCCCTGGCAACACCTCCGCCGAAATCGGCATAGACCTTTGCCGATTGCCCGAGCTTTACAGCATTAAGCTGAAGCGAAGTTATATAAGCTCTAAGGTACATATGTCTTATATCGGCAACCTTAAACAGCGGACGGCCTACTGGAGCAAACTCTCCGCACTCGGCATATTTGGCAAGCACCGTTCCAGACACAGGAGATTTTATATAACATTTACCCAGACGGTCCTCTATAGCTGCAAGTTCTATTTCCATTGAAGAACTGCGCGCATCAATGCTCGATACACTTTTATCCAGAGATGAAAGTTTTGCAGACAATTCGTTTTCGAGCACCTTAACCGAGGAATTAACGTCGTCAAGTTGCTTGGAAGTTGCAGCGCCGTCCCTGAGAAGTCTTTCTATCCTGGCTTTTTCAGTTTTTTGCTTTTTCAGGCGCTCCTCCAGCGCGGCAATCTGCTTTTTTACTGCAGGTCGTCCGCTGACCACGGATTCTATGCTTTTTTGCAGCTGCATTTTTTGCAGGTACAATTGAACCGTATCTATCGTTCCTGCCATTTCTCCGGCTGAAAGAGTATCCCCTTCTTCCATGTTAAAGTAAATAAGCCGTCCCGGAACTTCTGAAGAGACTATGACTTCGGTAGCCTCGAACGTTCCCTGCGCATCATATTTATTTTCACCTCCACTGCATGCAGGCAACAAGGCCAGCACGGAAATGCAAATCACATTAAAAACAGTTTTCATAATATTCTCAGTCAATCGTTTATTGTTGTTTTATGATCGTAAATAGCTTTAACCAGTGTTATTTCATGCAGGGATTCGGTAATCCTTGCATCGTTTTCGTCCGTTATGCTCTTCAAAAGATCGTTTACGCTTATCACTCCGTTTTCGAACTTGGATTCGGAAGCCTTTCTTATTGAAGTACGCAACTTTTCTATGCTTCTGTCGCGTTCCACCATTTTTTTCATTTTATCTATTTCAGCCAGTTCGGCAATTCCCTTAATACGGCTGTTAAAAAGGAACGTCCTTTTTTCGGCATCGAGGCTGCGGGAATTCAAATCTATCTGCCTTAGTTTGTTCCTTCTTGTATAATACCCTCCCAGATTCCATTGCAGCCTTATTCCTGTAACATAATTCCAGCTCCAGTGATCATGCATCATGTCTCCGAACATATCCAGCCCGGGATTCCCGTAATATCCCTGAAAAAATGCACCTAATTTGGGACGCATTGATGCCTTAAGTGCGGCTGTCTGCGAAGAAAGATCTTTCTTCCGGGCATTTATAAGAGCAATCTCGGGCCTCAGCAAAGCATCGGAAAGCATAAACGCAGAATTAAAAGCGGCGGTATCACATTGCGGCATTACCGGCATTATATCCCCGGCAGCAATTCCAGTGAAAAGAGAAAGCATTCCAATGTAAGATCCCAGGGAAGCTTCTATTTCAACACGGGAGTTTTTTGCAGCAAGCAGCTCAACTCTCACGGCATCATAGTCTGCAGGCATAGCAATTCCGTTCCTTACACAGGAAGCAACCATGTCGCAGTTGCTGTTAAGCAGCTTTTGCAAATTGTCGTTGAATTCGCGTTTCTTCTCAAGAAGCAAAATCCCAAAATAAAGATTGTCTATCCTGTCGTTCAGGGAGTACAATTCTACTTCAACGCCCATTCTTTTTACTTCGCTTTCGGTTTTCGCACGTTTTTTCTGGGATGACGATTCTCCTCCGTCCCAGATATTCTGTTCGGCCTGAACGGCCATCTTGTACTGATCCTTGTTAAATCCGTCGATGTGCAGTCCTGTCTGCGCGTATAGCTGTTCAATTTCTTCCGGAAAACCGCTAACCCGGTTCTGCCAGGAAGCCTGGGAAGAAACCGAAAAACGCGGAAGATAATTACGGCGTGCGTTGGAAATCGAATATTCGGAACTTTTCCGGATAAGACCCAGTTTTACTATCTGAGGGTAGTTTTTTCTCGCGGCACTGCGGCACGATTCCAGAGTCGTCTGGGCTCTTACCATTGCAGGAAAAACAATTGCAAATAAAAAAGGCATCAATATTTTTGACATAAGTTTCATTGTATTGTTTTTATATATTTTTTACTTTTTAATATCACCTGTTGAAAAGACGTCCGGTTATAACCTTAATGCTTTCTTCTCTGCGCATGTCAAGAAAATCCTTTTCATATTCTGCGAACGGTGCTCCTATATTTTTAAGAAAAGGAAGCACGAGAAAAGGAAAAATATTTAACGAAACGGCATCCATTATTATATTAATTGCATCTATCCTGTTTGCAACACCCTTGGCCGACTCTTCGTCAATAGCTTTCTGCAGTTCTTCTCCTAATTTGGGAATTATCTCCCATATTTTCTTATCCAAAAGAATTCCTCTGCGTGATCCGGAATTGAATTCGTTTATTATGAACCGGGGCAGCTCCGGATTTTTCCGGATAAAATCGAAATGTGATTTTACAGCCTCTGTAATTCTCTCCCTGAATGGCAGCCCGCTGCTTTTGAAAGTTCCGAATATAACCTTGATAAGCATATCAACCTTGGCATTCAGTATCTTTTCAAATAAATTTTTCTTCGTCCTGAAATAATAATGCAGCATTGCATGCGTCACTCCTGCATTACGTGCAATAGCTTCCGTTGTGGCTCCGTCGAATCCCTTGTTAAGGAACTCCTCTTCGGCAGCTTTTAATATGCGTTCCTCCACACTTGCGTTTTCGTTCTTAGTCTTATTAACCATATTGTTTAACCGTATTGTTAATACAAACATAAAAGAAAAATCCGGGATCTCCAAACTGAGATTCCGGATCAATCGGTAAAACAAACTAAACTATCACTTAAAACATTAAAAATGTTTTTTTAAAATGCGCAGCCTACCTTTATGGAAACTACGCTATGGGTTCCCGAGAGATACGTGCAGTCGAACGGATTGGTAAAATCATAATCGGCCGAAACATATCCCAGCATTTTACTGAAATTATGCGAATATTTGAAACCGGCACGGGCCCTTATCCTTCCTTTTGTAAAATACTCGTACTCCCTGTTAAGGTATGCATTCATAGTTACCGGCTGTGATGTGGAAGAAGAGCCTTTGTATTCTTCGTCCCTGGCCATATAGCCGCCGCCCTTTTGATAACCGGCGCCTAGCGAGATCGTAAAATATCCGCGCCTGCTCATCAGATTCCTTTCCGCAAAAGCATCGGCCACGGCATAACGTATGCGCTGCTTTCTATAGAAAGGATACGACGAGCTCCGGCTGTCCCTCCTGTTATGCGAAGCCGACAGGCGCAAATGCCAGGCCGGGACATCGCCGCTGAATTTCCAGTAGGCATCGAATTCCCCTTTAACATCATATACCTGCCTGCTGAGCGCTTCGTTTCTCCCATAATATACTATTATGGTAGTACTACTGGAAAGAGTATTCCGGTCCCACATATTTACATAATTCGTCAGATCGGTATACCGGCCGCTTACGCTGAACAAATATCTGGCATCCTTCCCCTGTTTGAACAAACTGCCGTCGAATGCAAGGCCGGAACCGCTATGCTCCATATATCTTATGGCAGTAGTACCGTTTTTCCCATAATATCCGTTGTTATCGAACATATAGGCGAAACTTCCGTATAATTTTACGGAACGGCCCGTATTCCACATCATTTGAAGGGATGCCGTATGGGACTGGTCGAACAACGGATGGTTTTCATAAGTATACCCTGACGATCCTCCGAAGACTTCGGTCGTTCCGTAAAACGCGCCGTAATCTATAATGGTATAATAAGTCTTGTCGGTCTGTCCGTTCATATCAAAATTAACCCCCTCGACCCTCTTCTTGTAAGTATAATCCAGACCTGCAGAAAAAGCATCCGAAAATCTGTACACGGAACCGATATTAATATCCATATCCATAATACGGTTATCATGCCTCAGGTCTTTCGTCTTGGAATAATTAATTGAAGTATAATCAACTCTTGCACCTATCGAAAAACGGTTGGATATCTTTGCACCTATTCCGCACATTACCTTATAGGTTTCCGCCAACTTGGTCCCTGCATTCGTATCCAATTGTTCTACCATATTAAAAGAGGCTGCATATGGATCATAAAAGACAGATCCGGTCATACCGTGTCCTCGGAAATTCGAATAGAGGATTTTACCGTAAACACCAATCTTTTTATTTAGTTTTACGTAGGATTCGGTTTCCAGTCCGTATTTAACACTATTGTCTGATTGATAATAATTTACAAATTTCCCTTGTTGGGTTTCAAACAAGGCACTGGCAACCGACAGCGAAGAGGAATCCATAGTATAAAGCATGGCGGCATTAGGGCTCGTCAGCCAGGCATTCCCCGTCTTCTGCATTTTAAAGGAGTAATCCTTGCTGTTTTGCGCAAAGACGTCGGCGGATCCTATAATAAGAATCCCGCAGACTCCGTATTTCAGTATTGATTTATATATAGCTTTCAAATCTGATAAAATTTTATGCATTATTTACCATCTCTTAACGAAGCCTGCAAACGTTGATGAAAATCACTGGACGAATTATTCGTATCCATATAAACGATCTTCGCTCCGTTTGCAATTGAAGCTTCAGCATCTATTCCGCTCGGATCGGTACTCCCGTCGGTTATATCACCTGTTCCGTAAGCATAGCTGTATACAAGCTTACCTTTATTGGAGACTATAGCCTCGGTAGCATCCTTGTCTACATTCCTGTAAACCGAATATCCAAGCTTGGCCTTGAAAAGAATATCCCCTGCATCAACCGCTGATGTAAGGCGGTTCTTATTTGTAGAATATCCCTGCCTGAATATTTCCACTCCGTCATAAACCCAGTCCACCGGGACCTTTTTGCATACCTGCGTAGTTGATCCTCCATAATAAGATAAATTATTCGGATCAGCTGCAAATGCCGCAGGCGTGGAATTTTTGGTTGAAAACACGAATAATGCAGGAGACGTAAAACTTAGGGGCCATGCATTTCCCGCACCATAAGCATACGCACTGAAATAATGCGAAACAGGAATATTCGCCGACGGCGCCGGATGTAACACCGTATTGGTATAAACAGATGGGTCATAAGTAACGTAATAGGATGCATCGCTCAGATCTACCGATTTAGAATAAGTTATTGTGTTGTCGTTTGCATTGTTGAATGCTATTACCACAGACTTCCACGGCTCTATGGTAAGCGACGGAATGTAGAAGAAACCCTGCCCTGCAGGAATCCATCCTTCGCTTTCATAAGAAAGTTTTCCATCAATAATATATTTATTGGTAGAGTTTGCATTATACGGCATAGCCATTCCTATGCATAAATTCGTAAGATTTGCAACATCATCCGAATTATTATACAATTTCATATACTTGTCATAATAATAGGAACCGGAAGCATTATCCTTAGGACATCCACCTATATACAATTCGGATATAACTATCTGGGATACCTGCGATTCCGTAAAATCTATAGAATAATCGGACGTCTCCTGCTCCTTGCTGCTCACTATTATATTGGATACGTTTCCGTTATAGAGTTTCTTTATTCCGTTATCAAGGTTGCTCGTAGAAGCGGAAGCTCTGAATACGCCTACCGGAACTTCAAATTTTGCGGCACCTCCGGCGTCCGTCTCAGCCGTATATTCCGTACCGCTTGAAACCGACGTAAGATTCACCGTTATCCCTTCGCTCGGAGCGGAAGCTCCTGATTCCGGGAATACTACCTTCACGGTCACCTCGTATGTCTTATAATCATTAAGTTTCTTGCATGAGACGGACATCAGGGCGACGAAAAGCAAAATAAGTGAAATTTTCTTCATCATGATATTTTGTACTCTTTTAATCATATTTTTATCCTTAGAGTAAGTCCGTAGTAATATAACGGAATCTGAGAACTTTGATAAAGCGTATACTTTGTATGGTTCCATGTCTGCTTTACCTTATTCATATTATTCAGAAAATTGTTGGCATAAAACGATATGGAAAAATGCCGTCCTATTTCTTTTGTTATATCTATATTCGCAGAGAAATACGGAGAAATTCTGTTGGTATTTAAATAATACGAAGTATTCGATTTGACAACGAGCTTGCAAAGTTCGGCATATAACGCCGGATCGTTATTCTTAGCCCATTTTAACTTCGGAAGGAAAGGGATTTTCGTAGTCAAGTCATCATAACTTACATAATAATCAGGGTACACGGCCGCATAATGATCCTTCAGATCAGAAATGGTCGTGGAAGGAAGATAATCTTCCCTGCTGTCGAGAACATATGCTCTGGTTCCGGAACCGATGGTCGACAGATTTCTGGTAGCGGAATACAAGGAACTCTCCACTCTCAGAGATACTATAAGACGCAATTGAGGGATATGTGTAATTATAGTTGCATTCGCATTAAACTGCTTTTTCAACTGTCCGTTACTTACGTCCCTATCGCCCGAATAAAAACCCACATATCTATAAGGAGAACCGTCAGCCATATAAAGTGCGTTACCTGGCATACCGGCACTCATTTTCTTATCCATATATTTATATCTGTAATATATTCCGTCGAGCCTGAAGGAAGTTTGCAGCGATTTTATCTTTCCGAAATCTACGACCCATTCGAGCCCCTTTCGCGTAGAAGGTGCTTCATTTATACAATAGCTATTCTTTTTAAAAGTCTCCCGTGTGGTATAAGAAAGAATTTCCGATTGCTGGACACCAGTCTTATCTATTACCGTAACTATTCCCGTATTCCGGTCTACGTTGTATTTCCTGTTTTCCAAAGGTATGGTGCAACTCTCGAGATTCGACTGATCGGTAAAATTATAGGCGAACGGATCATATCCGGTAGTCGTGGAATACCTGTTGAAAGTTTTATTATCGAAATAAACGAGAGAGATCTTGACATTTTTTATTTTCATATCTATCCCTATTTCCTTCTTTAAAGTATACTGCCACTTTAGATCGGGATTATACAGCATGGTCGCCGGTCTGATATAATAGGCATAGTAAGAGGTACCATCGGCAAGCGCACCGGGGGCGAATGTAAGTTCGTCAGTATAATAAGGTCTTGGATAAAGGACGCCGGAAGAAGGCAGTTTAACAGACTTGCCTATACCTCCCTTTATGTTCAGATATTTCAGGAAAGAATTATTATTATCATTTACAATACGGTATGTAAGATTGAACCTCGGTGAATATGCCGATATATTTCCGTATTCCGATCCGTTCATATGCGTATAGGAACCTCTTATACCAGCGGTAAGACCCAGTACGGTGCTCCCCAGCGGCAGGGAAACGGATTCTTCAGCATAAGGAGCAAGAGTATGATAGAAAGGCACATCCTTATAACGGTATTCTCTCCACCCGTCGGGAATAGTTTGGGGGTCCTTATAATATATTCCCTTTCCGTAATTTCCGCTGAAGCTGTACTCCACGCCTAATTTGAAATGGTTCCTTATTTTATTGGAAAATTCCTTTACGGAATTTATTTTAAGGCTTGCGGACCCATTCATCGGCTTGTCATCGTTATAACACGTTTGATACCAATACCCGGGAGGGATGAGTGATACGGCGGCATTAGGATCCGTATCATAGTCGGTTGCAACAAAATAGCCTTCTTCGGTTCCGTGGACCGCGGCAAGCGCGGTTGCGGAAGACTTATAGCTCTTGTCGGTCGTCCTCTTATAGGAATAATTTACCGACCCTTTTAATTCTGCATTGGTTATGAATTTTCCGTTTACAAGCCAGTTGAATTTAAAATGCCCCCTTATGTTATTATTCTTCGCTTTCGAATAGGTATCGGAATATGCATCGGGATCGGATTTTTGGTTCCGACCTCCGATATTCCCGCCTATACCGGCCTCGAATCTCAGAGGAGAGCTGCTCTTCCTTGCAAAGGTATTGCTGTAGGTCAAAGTAAGGGCATTCCTCGTATATTTGGTATAAGGAGACATAAGCGAAGCTACGGAACGGGCCCTGTCGTAATTGAAGTTGAGCACTCCCCCTTTTCCTACGCGGACACCTTTTGACAAGGAAACCTGTTTGGTATTAGGGTTATATGTAAAATCCACCTTCAGCGGAGACGCTCCCTTCTGGGTATTTATTACAACTATTCCACTGCTCAGGTCGCCGTATTCCACGGACGCTACACCCGAAATAACATTTACGGATTCCACGTTAGACGTTCCTATATTTCTCGTATCGGCCCCGGTCTGGCCTTCGGTGTAATCGGAATTAGTGGAAAGTCTAACGCCGTCAACTTCTACGGCCGTTCCAAAACTGGACGCTGCTCTTATCTGGAATTTTCCAATATTCTTGTCGGTCTTTGTCAATTTAGGATCATGTATCGACTGTCCCCCGGGCAAAAGAGTAAGAACATCACTTATGTTGGTAAGCTGAGATTGTTCGATCGCCGCTTTGTCGATCGTATACTGAGTAGTATTACTGGCCTTGTTTTTTTCGGCGGTTACCGTCACTTCCTTAAGCGACAGGTCGGCAACATCCATGTAAACGGCATAATTTGTAATGTCCTTATCGACATTCAATTTAACGGTAACTGTTGCGTAACCCAGACTCGAGATGGTAAATTCCCTAACGCCGGCGGGAACTTTTGCAAAAGAGAACTTTCCGTTCTCATCTGCGGTAGCCCATAGTTCGAAATTGTTACATTTTATTACCGCCATAGGAACAGGCTCTTTATTGCCTTTCCTATAGACAACGCCGCTAACTTTAAACGACTTTAAACCAGTTAGTTCCCCTCTACCGTAACTAAAAGACGGTAGCAAAACACATAAAATGAAAAGAGGCATAATCAGCCTCGTGATCAAAAAATTTTTACTTGTTTTCAAAATAGGTTTCATTTTGTAAGCGCAAAAGTAATTAGAAAAATCCAAAAAACAAAAGGATACCCCTTAAAATAAGGGAAGTTAAGGTATTCCCGGATAATCGTCTACGGTTATGATTTTATTTGAAATCGCATAAACCGCAAGACCTGCCTGGCTTTTTATTCCGGTTTTTCTGGTTATATTTTTTCTATGACTTACAACCGTATGAAAGCTTATATTCAAATCATCTGCGATTTCCTTATTCGACAGACCAAGCGCGACATGTTTCAGGACATCCAGTTCCCGGGACGACAATTGTTCGGACATCTGCCCGCATATTTTATGGGCACGGCGGGAAAATGATTTTTCTATTATATGCTCTATGGTTTTACGCGAATCATTAACCTGTATGAACGAATCAAAAAGATTTACTATTCCCCGCTCGAAAAATGAATACAGAAGGCCTATCCAGTAAACGGAATGGAATGAAGTTTTTTTAAGGATGAATCCTTCTGGATCGGAAATCACGAATGACGGATTTATTATCAATATATCTATATCGTATTCCGCAACGGATTCCCAGACCTCCTCCAGTGTTTCGAACCGGTACAATCTATATCTGCCGTCGAGTTGTAGCAATATATTAGAAAGGCCTTCGCATATTATTGCAGAAGGTTCCAGTATCCCTATGTTACTTTTTCTGGCAGTCATCATTTATATTTCTCTACATTGGTAACAGACGGTATGAGAACATATTCTTCCAAAATGGAATGTATATTAAGATCCGATTCCAATTCAAGAAGATTAAAAAGCAGATTACGTTTTAGATAACGGTTGCTTTTAAGGGGAATATATCCGGCAAACAATTTTTTAAGATCCGTAACCTTGGTCTCTATATCGGAATGATGCCTTCTGTAAATACGTGCGGAAAATTTCTTTTCCCGTATGTCCGCATTATTATGAAGCAATGACGCGAAATACGGAAACGCCGTTTTCTCCTCATAATAAAGATGCTGCTCTACTTCTTTCTCATATTCAGAAAAGAAAAGCTTTGCCGAACGGACTTCCGGCGTATCGTTCAATTCCAGTATCCGGTCGAGGATATTTTTAATTTCGGGAATTTTTTCTTTCAAATAATAACTGTGACTGTTTTGAAGGAATGAAATCAGAACGGGAAGCTTATCAGAAGGCAAAATCACTACCTCCGACGGCTGGAAACCGTTATAAAGATTTGCAATCAGGACAAAAATCCCGATATCGAGATTTTCGTCCCGGCAAAAGTCCGAAACATTTTTATCTTTGAAAAGCAGGGGGACATTAAAATGCTCCAGCATTATCATCAAATACGGATTCTCGAAGACGAGGTCCGATATCTTCATATCCGGCTTTATGTAAGTCTTTCTAATTTGATACATTACATTTTTGCAAATCTAATAAATTTCTAATGTATATTCCCAATTTTAATACCTATATATATAGTCCGCGGTAAAGAAGGACCGTATATAAATGCAGGATCCCTGTCTATTCCATTATCGAAATCGTCCTGATACGAATTAAAAATATTCTTCATCCCGCCGTATATCTGGAATCGCATTCCCTGGAATTTGACATTATATTTTATTTTTGCTCCTGCATCAAAGAATGGATCGGATTTTATTAATGCCCCGGCATCAGGATCGGCAAGTTTCTTTCCGAAATAAGGGATGAGCATCTTCCCCGTATAATCCCCGGAAAGAGAAATGCCTATTTTGGGGGTCGGATTTATATCCATGGAGAAATACCCGTAATCATCGGGCGTTCTCATGAATTTTTTTCTGTTGAAATTCTGGGCATCGCCATATTTGCTGCTCTGGACGGTAAAGCCCGATCTGAACGTACATAATTCGCCTAATGCTATATTTAGTTCCATGTTTATTCCCTTTACTGTTGCTCCGTCATCTGCATTCGTCCGTGTATAAACCACTATCCCGTTTTCATCCGGTTCGCCGTAATCGGAAACGAACGCATCTTGAAGTTTTGTATAGAACCCTTCCAGAAGAAATTCCAATCCCAGATTTTTATTAATTCTTTTATTATAATCCAGCGACGCCATAATACTGTGGCTGGTTTCCTGTTTAAGATCTGGATCATTTTTATGAAGGACCTGACGGGACCCTGATGTAGCCGTATGCAAATCCTCATCATAAACCTGCGGAGCCCTGTAACCTTCGGAATAGCTTAAGCGGGCCTGCAAATATTTCATAATATCATATTTTAAAGTAACTCTGGGACTAAATACATTGCCGCTATTGTCACCTGAAGAAGATGTCTTATCGGAAATTTTATAACTATCAAAGCGCCCTCCGGCCGAAACGTCCAGTTTCCCTACCTTAAATTCATACTGAGCAAATACTCCGCCAATGGAGCTCGTTTGATCCGCTACCTGCGTATCTTCTGTATGAGGAATTTCCTTAATAATACCATCTTCTATTACGGCTTTATCATAATCGGGATAACCAAGTTTTTTATCATTCAGAGTTTCCCTTTTGTATTCCGCACCTACTATCAATTCGGTTCCACCGAAATGTGCATCATATTGTGATCCGGCTACATATGTAAAGCCTGCGGTTTTACCATAATTCTTAAGGGATTTATTCGCCCCGTAATATGAATTACGCAAGACACTTTGTCCAGAAAGATACACGGACCAGAGATCGTTTTTCCCAATATATCTGTCATAAGTAAGAGCTCCGGTTGTAATATTATGTCTTAAGGATTCGGAGATATCCGCTTCATGTTCGGGATAATCGAATCTGTCTCCCCCCCTCCTGTCTTCTCTTATATTAAAGAAATCAGCGGTAATCTTACTTTTTATGCCGAACCTGTGGAAAACACGGGTTCCGAACGTTGTGTTTTTTATTTTCGTCACTTCGGAATAGCCGTCGTCGGTAGCATCGAAAGGCTGTCGGTTACGGTAAAAGCCATATACAGACATGCCGGTCCTGCCGTCGTCGGAAACTACTGAAGTATTCGCATTAAGGGTTCTGTCGACGGCCGGCTTATCCGCATCTTTAAGGCCAACTCCTACAAAACCTTCGTTTATACCAAATTGATAAGAATTCGCAACCGGATCTTTTAAAATAAGATTTATAGTACCGGCAATTGCATTGCTGCCGTAAAGAGCTGAGCCTCCACCTCGTACTACCTCTACTTTTTCGAGCATATTGGAAGGGATCATCTCGAGACCGTAAACTCCTGCCAGACCGCTGAATATGGATTTTCCGTTTATCAATATCTGAGAATAGGCACCTTCCATTCCATCCATCCTTACCTGATTAAATCCGCAATTCTGGCAGTTGGTCTCCATTCTCACTCCCGGGCTAAAATTAAGCCCCTCGCTAAGGGTTATAGCATTCGTTGAAGCAAATAATTTAGGAGTAATAGTATTTACGACAACAAGAGCCCTCCTTCTGGGCTTCTCGCTTCTGTCTCCCGTAACTACTATCTGATTAAGACCAAGAGCATCCGATTTGAGATCGAAATTCACTTCAAGGGTCCTGCCCCGTTTCATAATCACTTTACGTGATTCGTTCTGATACCCCATAAAACTTGCGGTTATTGTAAGCGGCCCTTCAGGAAGGTTCAGCAATCTGTAATGACCTGTTTCATCCGTCGCGGTACCGATTGCTGTTCCATTTACACTTATATCTACAAATTGTAAATGCCTGCCGTCTGAAACAACATGCCCGAATATATTCGCATCAGTGTTAGTCTGTTGAGAATATACAACTTGCACAATTCCAATAAAGAGTAAAAGAATAAAAAAAATTCGCTTTTTCATATTTCTAATAATTATTCTTTAAATAACAAAGAAACCTTTTTACAGCAGAGCAGTCAATCCCGTAATCTTGGGGTTTTGTAATACAGGATTAATATTTTATTTTTACATAATTATGAAGGACGTCGGAAGAAACGGCATAAAAATACTTGCCGCGGCAATTACGTTATTCGTACTAACGGGAACCGCATTTGCCGGCCCCAATATCATTAATTTCGGAAGATCGGACTACGGGGCGGCAAATAAGAACTGGTCCATAGCGCAGGACGGCATGAAACGGATCTATGTTGCCAACGACATGGGTCTGCTGGAATTCGACGGCATAAAATGGTCTCTCTATACAACCCCCAATAAATCCGTAATACGATCCGTAGCCGTTTATTCCGACAGTCTTATTTTTACAGGGAACTATGAAGATTTCGGACGTTGGGACAGAGATAAGGCCGGACAATTACATTATACTTCTCTTGCGTCAACAATAAAGGAAGACATCCCCAAAAACTGCGACTTCTGGAAAACATTCATAACCCGTGACGGCGTAATCTTCCAGTCTTTCAGCAAAATATACAAATACGACTTTCACAGCGTGAATATATATCCTTCAAATTCTTCCGGATTTCTTTTTTTCTCGAGAATAAACGGTAAATTCTGGGCACAAAAAATCAGAGACGGATTATACGAAATAGACGAAGGCCGTTATAAAGAAATAAAGGGAAGCGGAAAAATCTTTACAAATACCGATGTCCGGGTAATATTGGACTTGGGTAAAGGAGAAGTACTTTTGGGGACCGCCTTGCACGGACTCTATAAATATTCGAATGGCAAATTCAAACAATTCAATGAAAAGCTGTCTTCCATTATGGAACGCGACGAACTTAACTGCGCAATAAAGTTAGCTGACGATAAAATAGTATTCGGAACAATAGGGAACGGATTGTATATGACAAATCGTTCCGGGGAAATAGAATCACACATATCCATTGCTTCAGGACTTATGAACAATACCATACTTTCCCTCTTGAAAAACGACGCCGGGGATATATGGGCAGGCATGGATAACGGAATAGCCTTTCTTAATTACAGTTCCAACATGGAATACTACACTGGTAAAAAATGGAATTACGGTGCAGTATATTCCGCCATATTATGGCAGGACAAACTTATAATAGGGACCAATCAGGGTGTTTTTTATTCTGCATGGAACGCATCTCATATTTCCGACACAATTCCTGCATTCAGAACCGTCCCGGGAACCGAAGGACAAACATGGAATTTTCATATAGCCGGGGACGAACTTTACTGCTGCCATAACAGAGGACTGCTGAAAATAACCGGAAATTTCCGGTCCATAGCCGTACCCGGTATAAATACGGGAATTTACGATATGACAAACGCCGACATGAATGGAAAGGAAGTTTCACTGCTGGCTACATATTCGGGCATATATATAAAGAAAAATAACGAAGATTCCTTCTCGCTTATAAAGGGAACAAACGAACCTTTTATAAAGATAAAGGTAGACCATCTTCAGAATATATGGGCAGAAGATCCAATGAAGGGTATTTACAGATGCAGACTTACTGACGATCTGCAATCCGTGGAAAGCATGCATTATTTCGGAGGCCCCGGAGGATATCCGGCATCATTCAAGCTTAAGCTGTTTATGATAGGAGGCAGGGCGGTCCTTCTCGGAGATAACAGGTTTTATACTTATAATGATATAAAGGACACTCTGGAACGCGACGATATTCTTAACAGTTGCTTTAAAAAAATCCTGAATCCTATAAGGAATATAATACATATATCGCAATATGAATTCCTTGCCATATCCGACCGTGAGATTTACAAATTCTATTACAACGGATACAAGGCTGAAATACTGGGATCAGGGAATATTGATAAATCATCCAATCTGGTTTATAATTATGAGAATGCAGCTATATTGAACGACACCACGTACCTGCTTTTTCTGGATAATGGATTTTTGATCAAACGCTACGGCGAGAAAAAAGATAAAGGCACAATCATATCGGAAAACACACCCGCAAGGCCGTACATAAAGGGGATAACGGCAACTAACGGCAAAAGAACCATTTATTTCTCTTCTTCGGATCAAAATATAGAAATCCCGCATTCCTTCAAAAAGATTTCCTTTCAATATGCGGCAATAAACATGTTCGCTTCCGATATATATTTCAGATATAAGGTAAAAGGTTTGTCCGATGCATGGTCGGAACCGGGCAGGAACGGAATTACAAATCTCGAACGCATATCAGCAGGCAATTATGAATTCATTCTCGGGACTATAGACGAAACGGGAAAAACAGAACAGGCCGAATCCGTAAAATTCAGAATAGAGTCCCCATGGTACGAAACCTTTTATGCTTTCCTTATATTCACATTCGTTCTTTTCATAATTATTGCCGAAGGGTTCCTTATATTCAGAAAAAGATACAGGACAAAATATCTCCGTTCCCTGCGATACAAGGAAATAATAGATTTGAGAAAAGAGAACAAAGATCTCACGGACGAGATTGATGATAAAAATGCAGAAATATATTCCCAAAGCTCCGCTATTATAAAAAGAGACGAAATACTCACAAAGGTAAAAAGCATGCTTTCCTCGGAATTGCCGCTGGGTAGCCGTCCCGTAATTAAAATTGTAAGGAAGGTCAATTCATATATCGAAGAGAACCTTAATTCCGACAAAGACTGGAACCTGTTCCTCATTAAATTCAATCAGCAAAACGACGGTTTCTTTACAATGCTGAAGGGAAAATATCCCGATCTAAGTTCCAACGATCTAAAATTATGCGCATGTCTTAAATTAAACATGAATTCAAAAGACATAGCCTCCTTCATGAATCTATCTGTAAGAGCAATTGAAAATGGAAGATACAGACTCAGGAAGAAGATCGGACTCAGCCAGCGGCAGAACCTAAACGAATTTATAATGAATATAGGTAAAGAAGAATCCTGAAGGCCGGCAACGCACTGAACTATATATACGTTTTATTATCAAACACATGTACCATCATGAGAGGTAAAGATGAGGTGCATTTCATAAAAAAATTCATGTTGAGAAATCGTAGTGAGTAGCATTCCCGCCTATCCGGCAGGTCAAATGTTAAATTTGTATTAAAGGATCTCCGAGAAAGTGTTACTATTTTTTCTTGTATCCAATAAAAATATCAAGAAAAGACAGGAAAACAAAACGAACCAACAAATTTAACCAAAAATCTTTAACATTATGAGACAAAACAAATTACGGCACTTATTAAGATTTAAGACATGTGCCTTGTTCGCTTGTCTGCTCTTTATAGGCATCGGAATCGCATCGGCTCAGGAACAAACCGTTACCGGCCGTGTTACCGATCCCCAGGGAGCGGCCGTAGAGGGAGCAAACGTAATAATACCCAACACCAACAGGTATGCTATTACAGACATGGACGGAAAATATTCCATAAAGGCCCAAAAGGGCGAAACTCTTCAATTTTCCTGCCTGTCGATGAAAACACAAAGCATTGATGTAACCAAGAACATTATCGACGTTGTAATGCAGTATGAATCTACAATGCTGGAACAGGCCGTGGTAATAGGTTACGGCACTGCCAAGAAGCGAGACCTTACAGGTTCCATAGCGAGTGTATCGGCCAGTACCATAGCAGACAGACCCGCGTCTAATCCGCTTGCAAGCCTGCAGGGAAAGGTAGCAGGAGTACAGATAGTAAATACCGGACGCCCTGGCCAGGATCCGGAAATAAAAATAAGAGGGACTAATTCCATCAACGGATATGCACCTCTTTATATTGTTGACGGAGTTTTCTGCAACAATATAAATTTCGTAAATACTGCAGATATAGAACGTTTCGAAATACTAAAGGATCCTTCATCTCTGGCTATATTCGGAGTAAGAGGGGCCAACGGAGTAATAATAGTAACGACAAAACACGCAAGGGAAGGACAATTCGACATAAACTTCAATACATCCTACGGACTTAAGTTCGTTTCTAAAAAAATATCCCTTACAAATGCTGCCCAGTTTAAGGAACTTTATAATGAACAGCTGTTGAACATGGGCTCGGATGCTTTCGACTATACCTATTACAAGGCCGACACTGACTGGCAGGATAAAATATTCCGAACCGCATCGGTAAGCAACACCACACTTAGCGTTTCCGGTGCAACCGCCAAGAACAATTTCTATATGGGCATAGGTTATCAATATGAACAGGGAAATATAAAAAGCGAGGAAATGAGGAAACTCACATTTAATTTCAGCGATGAATATACCCCAAAGGAATGGCTGAAACTCGGATACCATATAAACGGATCTTATTTCGAGCCGGCAGATGCTAAAAATGCAACTTCGGCAATACGTTCGGCTCCTATAACGCCTTCGGAAAGAGAGCCTGAAACCAATGCATTATACGCAAATCCGTCTTTCCAGAGAGCTCAGGTAACCAATCCCCTGTACGATACCGAAGATAAGGGAAACCACAATATTGCAAAGAATTATTACTTTCAGGGAAGTGCCTACGGAAAAATCGACTTTACCAGGGATTTATCTTTTAAAGCCACCTTCTCCGCAGATTACGCTTCAAACAACACAAGAGGTTTTACTCCGTACCATTACGAATATTACCCGGAGGAAGGCACGACCAGATATATTTCAAAGGTAGCATCGGTATCGCAGGACAAATCCAACACATTACATACACAGAGCGATTATACCCTGACATATAAAAAAGACTTCGCAAGGAAACATCACCTTACGGCAATGGCGGGTTTCTCCACAAATTACACTTCATATGAGTATCTGGTAGCAGGAAGGACCCAAAACGCAGGCAACGCCGATATAAATATAACCAACAACAACGACCAGTGGTGGATATCCTCTATATCCGACGGTACTACGGCAACCAACGGAAGCGATCAATACAACAGATTCACCATGTCCTTCCTCATGAGGGCCCTTTATAATTACAACAACCGATATCTGTTTAACGCATCTTACCGCCGCGACGGAGCATCCGTATTCCAGCACTCGGGAAATACATGGGATAATTTCTACTCCTTCGGAGCAGGCTGGATTGCATCGGAAGAGAACTTCCTGAAGAACGTGGATTTTCTCGATTTCCTTAAGATCAAGGCATCCTACGGAGTTCTGGGAAATCAAAATACAGGAAGTGACGGAGGCTACTATCCCGCCTACCCAACACTAACTTCTTCTTCCGCCGTTTTCGGAGACAATATAATTTCCGCATACCGGCAATCATATCTGGTAACCAATCTAAAATGGGAAAAAACTTATGCATGGGAAGCCGGATTCGAAGCCAAATTCTTAAAATCGCGCTTAAGCACCGAAGCGGTTTTCTATAATAAGAAAACCACCGATCTTATAGTTTATCTACAGAATTTCATGGGGTCACAGGACGGACTCACCAACTCGGGAGACGTAAGGAACAGGGGCGTGGAACTTTCCGGAACATGGAGCGACAAGATAGGTGATCTCCGCTACTCGGTATCAGGGAATCTGACGACAATAAGCAATAAGGTCATCAAACTTGGCAAAACCCTATATTCCGGTTCAAACAGCGTATGCGTAACAGAACCGGGGAAACCGATAAGTTATTTTTACGGTTACGTAGTAGACGGGGTTTATCAAAATTCCAACGACATAAAAGAATCGCCTGTCAACACTCTGACATCCGTCCTTCCCGGAGACCTAAAATTCAGAGATGTAAACGGCGACGGAAAAATAACTGCGGCGGACCGTACGAAAATAGGCAACCCTACGCCTGACTTTACTTACGGATACTCCGTAAATCTGGGATACAAGAACTTTGATCTTGGAATAGATTTCCAGGGAGTTTACGGCAACGAAATATACGACAGCGGATACACCTCCAACTATGCTCAATTCAATTACCTTAAAAAGAGGATGGGACGCTGGCACGGAGAAGGGACATCCAACTGGGAACCTATACTGGATTCCTCACGTTCCATACAACAGGAAAACTCCTCGTATTACATAGAGGACGGAAGCTACCTTAGACTGAAGAATCTTCAGCTGGGATACAGCTTTGGACAAAAACTGGTTAGCAAACTTCGCCTCAAGGCCCTCAGGATATATATGAATGTAAGTAATCTTCACACGTGGGGACATAACGTAGGATATACCCCGGAAATAGGAGGTGAAAACGGTTCTGCCATAGCCTTCGGAGTAGACTCCGGATCAACATATCCCATACCGTCCATATATACGTTCGGCTTAAATCTTACTTTTTAACAAATAAACTCTGAATCGATATGAAAAATATAAAATTCATTATAGGATCTGCCATAGCCCTGATATTTATTTCGGGCATTGCAACATCCTGCAACGACTGGCTGAAACAGGCCCCTCAGGGACGCTGGACGATCGACGACGTTGAAGGCGGAGCCTACACTACACAAATCATGGCAATATATCAGGCTATGAGAGGATACTCCATAACAGGCGGAATACCCCCGCTGATGATAGAAAACGCACGGTCGGAAGACGAATACAAAGGCAGTACATCTTCAGACGGTGCAGACCAGGAAGCCATGTTCGACAATTTTAGCTACAGCGCCTCAAATGGTACCATAAAAAGTTATTGGACGGCCAATTACTCCATAATAAACGATTGCAACACCATTATAGACAACCTTGATTCGCTTAATAAAGTTTCGGGGCTGAACGAAGCCACAAAATATATAAACATGGAAGCGCACTTTTTCCGTGCATACTGCTTTTTCAATCTGGTAAGAGCTTTCGGAGAAGTACCTCTTGTAGATTTTGCAATAACTTCTTCAGACCAGGCCAATATAGCAAAATCGCCGGTAGGAGATATCTATACTCTTATAGACAGCGATCTCACATATGCCGAAGGGCTTCCGGTTTCATGGGAATCAAAATATATCGGCCGCCTTACATGGGGTGCGGCACGCTCCCTGCATGCAAGAACATATATGACGCGCAACGACTGGGGCAATATGTATACCGCAGCCACCGACGTAATAAACTCGAAACTTTACAATCTTAATACTCCTTTCGACAAGATATTCCGCGAAAGCGGCGAAAACAATTCCGGTTCTATTTTTGAAATTCAGTGTACCGCAACCACAGGACTTCCGGCAAGCAGCGACATAGGATCACAATACGCTCAGGTTCAGGGATGCAGAGGATCAGGGGATTCCGATCTCGGATGGGGCTGGCACATGGCCACTCAAAAACTTGCCGAAGCCTTTGAGACAGGTGACCCGAGAAAAGATGAAACGCTGTTGTACTATACCAGGCCTGGTGAAAACTGGAACGATATGATAACCGCACTGGGATATCCTGCAGACGGAAACAAGCCTTACGGTGAAAAATTATCGGCACAGAACTGTCTGGGCAGATATTTCAATAAGAAAGTATATACCAATCCATCCATAAGGACCTCCATAGGAAATCGTTTCGGATACTGGTTCAATATACGCATCATACGTTATTCTGACGTCGTCCTCATGGCCGCCGAATCAGCCAACGAATTGGGCAACCAGCCGGATGCAATAAAATATCTGGAAATGGTACGCTCAAGGGCACGCGGAAACAACTCGTCACTACTGCAAAAAGTTACGACAACTGATCAGTCCGAACTGCGTAAGGCCATTCATCACGAACGCCGTGTAGAACTGGCAATGGAAGCCGGGCGATTTTATGATCTGGTACGTTGGGGAGAAGCAGATTCTGTTCTCGGACCACTGGGATATAAGCCTAAAAACCAATATCTGCCTATACCTCAGGACGAAATAGACGCATCAAACGGCGTTCTCGTACAAAATCCTAATTATTAACAGATAATAAAATCCATAAAAAATGAAAAAGATATTAAATATTATAGCTGTCATATCTGTTTTAGCTGCATTCCAGTCCTGTTCGCAGGACCTGCACCAGCATCCAGCCTTCAACTATCCCGAAAGGACACCCGTAGGAGGAAAAGATCTGCCCGAAGGCTGCATAATGCACATGTCTTTTGACGATACAACCCTTACAGTGCAGGGCGATGATGCAATGGCATACACATATAACGGAAAAACGCCCGAACTTACCGACGGTATAAGCGGAAAGGCTTATCAGGGAAAAGACGGAAACGCAATTATGATAAACCCCATGCTCGAACTTACCAGAGCACTCAAAAACCTCGGCAGTTTTACATATACGGCATGGATAAAATACGACGGAGGCAACAGCGCTTCATGTGCCCTGTTCGCACTTTCCGATCCTGACAAATATTTCGCCAACATAGATTTATTCATAGAAGGAAATACGACGACTAATTTCTATTTCAAGGGATATTTCAACAGCAACAACGGAGAAAAATGGCTTGACAGGGGCAACGATGCAAAAGTACCTTTGAACGATATCGCAGGTAAATGGACCCAGATAGGGCTCGTATACGATGCAACTATTAGTACAGCACGCATATACATCAACGGTACCGAATTATGCGAAGGAGCCTTCACGGGCTTCGGAGAACTGACGTTCAACGCCATAGGTAAAATGGTACTCGGAGCCCATCCCGCCATGACCGGAATAACCAGCGACACCACAAGCTGGCCCGCATCCGGATCATTCTACACCGGAGCGATGGATGAGCTCTACCTTTACAATAAGGCGCTTACATCGGATCAAATAGCCGCACAATATAATAGCCAGAAATCCTGACGGCATTCAATATGATCAATTATGGCATGGGTCATACCTGCCATAATTGATCATTTATAAAAACCCCTGGAAAAAAATGTTAAAAAAAGTCATACCGTCTCTATTGCTTATCCCGCTTATCTTATCATGCGGAGGCAATTCATCCCCGGAACACAAAACGGAACAATTCAAACTGGAAAATATTACGATCGGAGACCAAACCGATCTCTCTGAATTCTCCGACGTGGATCCCGAGGCGGAAATCATCCTAAAATTCTCTGAAGCTCCGGATGAAAATACTCTCGGATCCAATATAATGCTCCGTAATTCGTCTAATAATAAAGTTCCCGTCGACTGTATTTACGACGGCAAAAAAACCGTAACCGTGACTCCCCAAAAGGCATTAACACCCTTCCAAACATACACACTGGTTATCAATCCTTATATAAAATCAGCGGAAGGAGATTTTATTTTTACTGGAAAAACCTGCACCCTCAACATCTCGATGGATTACACAGATAAGTTCAAACGAATAAGCGACGACGACCTTCTGACTTTAATAGAAGAAAAGACTTTCAACTATTTCTGGGATTTCGGACACCCTGTTTCAGGAATGGCCAGAGAAAGAACGAATTCCGGGAACACCGTAACGACCGGAGGAACGGGATTCGGCATAATGGCCATATGTATAGGAGCGGAAAGAGGGTTCGTAACCAGAGCAGAAGCCTGCGAACGGATAGGTAAAATAGTATCGTTCCTTAAGGACAACGCCACAACCTACCACGGAGCCTTTGCACACTGGATGAACGGAGAAACCGGAGCAACAATACCTTTCTCCACATATGACAATGGTGCAGATATAGTAGAAACTTCATTTTTATTCGAAGGCCTTCTTACGGCAAGATCCTATTTCGACGGATCATCGGAAGAAGAAACACAATTAAGAAACGATATAACAACATTGTGGAAAGCCGTAGAATGGAACTGGTTTACCAAAGACGGTACGGAAAATCAATTATACTGGCACTGGAGCCCGGATTATGGATGGAAAACCAACATGGCCATAACAGGCTGGGACGAAGCACTCATAACATATGTACTGGCGGCATCGTCTCCGGACCACTCTATTACAAAAGAAGTTTACAATAACGGATGGGCCCGGAACGGAGCCATAAAGAACGGAAAGAAATTTTATGACATAACTCTTCCGCTTGGAAACGACTACGGCGGCCCGTTGTTTTTTACACACTACTCATTCCTTGGATTAAATCCGCACTTATTAAAAGATACTTATGCAGATTATTGGGAACAGAACACGGCGCACGCAAAGATCAATTATGAATACTGTGTCCATAATCCCGGTTCTCATGCAGGATATTCCCGGGAATGCTGGGGTTTGACCGCATCCGACGGAAACGAAGGATACTCTGCATATTCCCCTTCAAACGATAAGGGAGTAATCGCACCTACTGCGGCATTATCATCAATGCCATACGTACCGGAGGAATCAAAAAATGCCATGCGTTTCTTTTACTACAAGCTTGGAGACAAGATTTTTGGGGACTACGGATTCATAGATGCATTCAATCTCTCGGCTAACTGGTTCGACACCAACATGAACCTGGCAATAGATGAAGGCCCCATAATAATAATGCTTGAGAATTACAGAACGGGGCTCATATGGAATACTTTCATGAAAGACGAAGATGTAAAACACGGACTTGCAAAACTGGGATTTACAACGGAATAATAAAACAAGAAAAAATAATAAACCTGCAAGATGAAAGGGAGAAATAAAATAAGGAAAATTATGCCGGCGGCAGTAGCAGTTCTATCGCTGATATTAACCGTATCCTGCAACAGTGAGGGAGGAAAGAAATCTGAAATGGACGGATTCGTAGGGAATCTCATGAAAAAGATGACCCTGGAAGAAAAAATCGGACAGATGAATCTGCCTACGGCCGGAGATATAACAACCGGACAGGCAAAAAACAGTAATATAGCCGAAGCAATAAAAAAAGGAGAAGTAGGAGGATTATTTAACATAAAGGGAGCTTCAAAAATATCGGAAATACAAAAGATTGCAGTAAAAGAGAGCCGTCTTGGCATACCTCTGATCTTCGGAATGGACGTCATACACGGATATGAAACCGTATTTCCTATCCCTCTCGGACTTGCAGCCACGTGGGACATGAAGGCAATAGAAGAATACGCACACATAGCTGCAACAGAAGCCACTGCTTCGGGCATATGCTGGACATTCAGCCCAATGGTGGATATTTCCAGAGATCCCCGCTGGGGACGTGTCGCCGAGGGTATAGGAGAAGATCCTTTCCTGGGTTCCGCAATAGCGCGGGCAATGGTAAAAGGCTATCAGGGCGACAACACCTTTTCCGGTAACGACCGCATGATGGCCTGTGTAAAACACTTCGCTCTCTACGGAGCGCCTGTTGCCGGCAGAGATTACAATACGGTGGACATGAGCCGCAGCATGATGTACAACATATATTTTCCTCCATACAAAGCTGCGGTGGAACAGGGAGCCGGAAGCATAATGTGCTCTTTCAACGAAATAGACGGAATTCCCGCGACGGCCAACAAATGGCTTCTGACAGACGTCCTGAGAAAACAGTGGAGATTCGGCGGATTCGTTGTAACGGATTACACCGGGATTTCCGAAATGATAGCCCACGGCATAGGGAACGCTCAGGAGGTTGCCGTAAAAGCCCTTGGAGCCGGTGTTGACATGGATATGGTAAGCGGCGAATTCCTCAAATACGTAAAAAGATCCATCAAGGAGGGTAAAGTTTCCGAAAAGGAGGTAGACGAAGCATGCAGGCGAATATTGGAAGCAAAATACAAACTGGGCCTATTTAAGGATCCGTACAAATTCTGCAACCCCGACAGAGAAAAAAAAGAAGTTTACACTCCCGGGCATATGGCCGAAGCAAGAAAAATAGCGGCTGAAAGTTTCGTATTGCTGAAAAACGAAGGCAACCTGCTTCCACTGAAGCAAAACAGAAAAATAGCTGTAGTAGGGCTTATGGCCAACTCCGGTGCGAATATGCCTGGGACATGGAGCGTGGCCGCCGATTTCAGCAAGCCTAAGACCATACTAAAAGCAATAAGGGAAGCAGCAGGAAGAAACGCAAAGGTAACCTATTCCGAAGGCTCCCGCATATGTCTCGACTCGGCCCTTTCAAAAAACATCACCTCTTTCGGAAAGATATTTCCGGATATTACAAGATCCGATGCACAAATGACTGCCGAGGCCATAAAAAATGCAAAAAACGCAGATGTAGTAATAGCAGTTCTGGGAGAATGCTCGGAGATGAGCGGCGAATGCAGCAGCCGTACGAACACCGGCATTCCCGATGCACAGGAAAATCTGCTGAAAGCTCTTTACAAAACCGGAAAGCCGGTGGTTCTGGTCTTATTCGCCGGACGTCCCATGACAATCCCATGGGAAGACAAACACATACCTTCGATTCTCAACATATGGTTCCCGGGATCGGCAGGAGGAGATGCAGTTGCTGACATTTTGTTCGGAAAAACGGCGCCGCAGGGGAAACTTCCTTCAACATGGCCGCGGAACACAGGACAAATTCCCATATTCTATAACCATAAAAACACCGGAAGGCCTCTGGAAAAAGGCAAATGGTTTACGAAATTCAGGAGCAATTATCTCGATGTCCCCAATTCTCCGCTGTATCCGTTCGGATACGGACTCACCTATACGACATTTGCCTATTCAAATCTCAAATTATCATCGGACGGCATGAAACCCGACGGATCCATAACTGCAACAGCAACATTAACAAACACCGGCAGCCGTACAGGAACGGAAACCGTACAGATGTATATAAGGGATATGTCAGGATCCGTAACCAGACCGGTAAAAGAGTTAAAAGGATTTAAGAAAGTAACTCTCGAACCGGGCGAATCCGAACAGGTAAGTTTCGAAATAACGGACAGCCTTCTGAAATTCTACAACTACGATTTGAAATATACATCCGAACCAGGAGATTTTAAAATAATGATAGGAGGAAACAGCGAAGATGTATTATCCGCCGATTTCATATTAAAAAAATAGTTCCCCCATGAACACTATAAAAAACACCGTCAGAACCGGCATTACTGTATTTCTGGCGATATTATCAATGATCTTCATTCCCGCAGGATGTCACAACGGGACATCTTCTGTCATTAGTGACGAAGCCCTTATGGACAGCGTACAATTCCACACGTTTCAATATTTCTGGGAAGGAGCCGAAACCGTAAGCGGTATGGCACGCGAAAGGATAAACCCCGACGGCAAGTACCCTCTGAACGATAAAAATATAATAACCGCAGGGGGAAGCGGATTCGGCCTGATGGCAATTCTTACGGGAATCGAAAGACATTTCATAACCAGAGAAGAAGGATTAGAACGATTTGAAAAGATAATGAATTTTCTGGAAAAAGCCGATCGCTTTCACGGAGCATATCCGCACTGGCTGAATGGAGAAAACGGCAAAATAAAACCGTTCGGGACAAAAGACGACGGCGGAGATCTGGTTGAAACGGCATTCCTGATGCAGGGGTTGATCTGCGTAGAGCAATATTACATGAACGGCAGCAACCGTGAAAAGGCTTTGGCCGCCAGAATAGACTCCCTGTGGCGGGCCGTCGACTGGGACTGGTACAGGAACGGGAAGAACGTACTATACTGGCATTGGAGTCCACACTACGGATGGCAAATGAACTTTCCCGTACACGGCTTCAACGAATGCATGATAATGTATATTCTAGCCGCATCTTCCCCAACACATTCCGTTACGCGAAAGGTTTATGACATGGGATGGGCGGAAAACGGGGCTATAATATCTCCGCATAAGGCGGAAGGATACAAACTGGATCTTCGCTGTCAGGGTACTTCAAAGGCAGGCCCATTATTCTGGGCTCATTATTCATTTCTGGGTCTGGATCCGCACGGACTGGAGGACGGATATGCGGATTATTTCATGCAGATGAAAAATTACACGCTGATAAACAGAGCCTACTGCATACGCAACCCGCATGGATACAAGGGATACGGAGAAGATTGCTGGGGGCTTACCGCAAGCTATTCCGTTAACGGATATGCGGCACACGCCCCCGAAGAGAAAAACGACCCCGGTGTAATATCACCTACGGCCGCATTATCTTCGATAGTCTATACTCCCGAATATTCATTACAGGTAATGAGACATTTATACAAAATGGGGAACAAGGTATGGGGGCCGTACGGATTTTACGATGCTTTCAGTGAAAACGCAGCCTGGTATTGCAAAAAATATCTTGCAATAGACCAGGGGCCCATAATAGTAATGATAGAAAATTACAGATCGGGGTTCCTGTGGAAATTATTCATGAGCAACAAAGATGTACGGAACGGATTGAAAAATCTTGGTTTCCGGTCCGGAGCAAACTAAAATTAGTTGACAAAACATTGGGCATTTCACATAAATATCGGATATTTACAATGCGTAAAACAACATTATGAATTTTGATGTAAATAAAAAAATGAGAAAAAGAAAGTTCATTTTATTTATTCTGGCTATACTGGCCCTGTCTTCGGTCCATGCACAGAAAATATTCGATAATCCTGCCCTTCCTAAAAAGCCTGATACGCTAAAGATTCTGGGCATAGGAAATTCCTTTACCGAGGACGGCATGGCATATCTTCCTCAATTGCTTGAAAGCGCCGGAATAAAAAACGTAAAGCTCGGCAAACTGACCTATCCGGGATGCAGTCTGTCGCAGCATTATGATTTTTATACGCACAATAATCCGGTGTACGAATTTCAGGTATCCGGTTACGGAGAAAACAAGTGGAAAACGATAAGTGGCCATTATACATACGGCGGTGCACTTAAATATGACGATTGGGACATAGTGGTAATCCAGCAGGTGTCGCATTATTCCGGAATGTGGGAGACATATCAGCCATACCTCGACAGATTTCTGGAAATAATAGAAAAGGAGTGCCCCAAGAAACCGTCGATAGCGTGGCAAATGACATGGGCTTACTCCAGGGAATCGCCCCACCCCAAATTCCATTTCTACGATAATAACCAGAATACAATGCTGAAGGCAATATATGCAACGGTAAAGGAAATGCAAAAGGGCAGATTCCTTTATATAATTCCTTCGGCAACAATAATACAAAGTCTGAGGAACAGCCCCCTGAACAACGTTAAGTTGGACATGACCAGGGACGGATATCATCTTGATATGGGAGCAGGCAGATACGCAGTGGCATGCGGATGGTTCGAAGCCCTTATAAAACCCACCCTCGGCATATCAGTAAAAGGAAACGGTCTGCGTACCGACAAGGGAAACATAAATGTTACCGACGGAAATGCAGAAATGATACAGGAAATCGCACGCAAAGCCGTGAGGAATCCCTTTAAGACACAAAGAATTAAATAGATCTTATAACGCAAGAAAATATAAGGTAACAAAAAAGCCGTCCGACGATAATCGCCGGACGGCTTTTTTCATAATAACAATAATTATACTTATATTTAAATTAGTTAATACTTCTATGAAAAGGTTTCCCATAACTTCGTTAATCATAATATACATCATATGTATGCTGTCTCCGGAACCGGCCTTCTCCAACATATATGCGGCCGGGCAGGATACCATAAGCCGCGCGGCTCCCCTCGTTATAGCAGGCAGTTCTGCATATCCCCCTTTCAGCTTCCTTAATGAAGACGAGAAACCTGACGGATTTGACGTAGATATAATAAAGGCCCTGATGGAAAAGATAGGTTATAAAAACAACTATTCCATTACACTTGCTTCCTGGCCCGAATTAACATCCGATTTCATCAAAGGGAAAATAGACATACTTATAGGAGTAACACATACAAAAAAAATTCTTAAAAGCGGATATTTCACAATACCATATTCTCGTATAAAACACTGCTTCGCAACAAGGAAGAAAGACAACATTAATACCCTCAATGACCTTAAGGGGAAAGAAGTAATGATAAGAAAAGGAGGATGGTACGATTTCTATCTTTCGGAAAATCCCCCGATTTTTAAAATATTTTATGTAAAAGATGTTGAATGCGGACTCAAGATGTTGGAGAAAGGGGAACACGACGCTGTTTTGAGCAGCAATATGGTAATAAACTATTTTCTGGATAAAAACGGCACACGTTCAATCAAAATACACAAGTCAGGACTTGAAAGCACCGCATATTCCATAACGATAAACGCAAGTCGGAAGGAAATGCTCGACAAAATAAATTCCGGACTCGAAGAAATGCACTATGAAGGCACATATGACAAAATCATAAATAAATGGTTCGGATTTTTCAAAAGGGCAAAAAACAGAAAGATTTTATTTATAATCGTTTTTCTGATGCTTCTACTTGCTTCAATACTATTATTGTTCATATATTTTTCAAGAAAACGGATACGCAAGGTCATCTTGCAGCTTAAAAATTTCAGACAGGAAGCCGAAATCGCCATGTCGGCAGGAAAAGTCTTTGCATGGAGCTACGATGTTAATAACGGAGTATTAAGAAGAATAAACATAAAAAAAGGAGAAGAAGAAAAACACAAAGCAAAACAATCTTTAAAGGAAGAGATGCGAGACATGGTAGAAAAAGACCGTAAGATTTTCTCAGGAATAATGTCCGATCTGATAAAAGGGAAATCAAGTTCATCATTCATGGAATTCAAAAAAAATGACGGAAAAGGAGGGTTTCTCCATTATGAAGCCAATATAAAACGTATAGAAAAAAGCAGATATCAGCATTTACGCATAATAGGAACAGTAAAGGAAGTCACAGAAAGGAAAAACATGCTGAACCAGCTGGACCTTTACAGAAAAAGAATAAAATTCATAAATGCAACTTCCGATTTCGTTCTTTTTCAATACAACGTATCAGAACAAATATTTTATCTACTGGAAGAGTCAGGAGAAGTAGATTCTAAAAAATACAGATCTGAAGAATATCTCGAAACTGTTTTTCCATCAGATATGAAAACTGCGCGAATATTTTTCGAGAACATGAACAAAGGTCTGCAAAAAACGATAGATACCGAACTCAGGGTAAAAGACAACCTTCATAAGCAAGACAAGGAATCCAGTTCTGGAGAAATTTTCCATTGGAACGCAGTACACGCCGAAGCATACGAATACGACAAGGACAACCGTATTCTCACATACCTGGGAATAATAAGGAATAACAACCAATGGAAAAAAATGAATGAAAAACTTGTAAAACTGCGTGACGAAGCGGAAGAAGCAAACAGAAACAAAACGGATTTTTTGGCCAATATAAGCCATGAAATAAGGACCCCTCTTAATTCGATAGTAGGATTTTCAAATCTTCTCAAACAAACAGTTTCAAAAAAGGAGAAAAAACAATTCATAGAAATAATAAAGAAAAACAACGAAGCACTTCTGCAGCTCATAAATGTAATACTGGAACTTGCAAAAATAGATGCCGGTTCATATAAAATAAATTATACATACTTTCAGATCCTTCCTCTTATTCAAAAAACTATTTCAGCTTATGATAAGCTTTTGAAAGAAGGTGTTTCCATAAGATGTAATTGTACCGATAATACCGAAATATATTCGGACAAGGACAAACTCACACTGATCCTGAAAAATTTAATAGCCAACGCAGTAAAATTCACTCAAAAGGGACATATAGACATATACTACGAATTCAACATGGGCAAAATGACCCTTTCGGTATCCGATACCGGCATAGGAATCCCCAAAGAATACAAAAAAAAGATATTCGAACGTTTTGAGAAATTCGACAGCTTTGCACAGGGCACGGGACTCGGACTCTCGCTTTGCAAATCTATTGCAACAACCCTGGGCGGAAAAATAGGGTTCGAGTCCGAAGCAGGCACAGGAACTCGGTTCTGGCTTGTGATACCTTATATAAAGGAAAAATTATAGAAAATGAAAAGCCGGACAATATATTTAGTATCCTTTATACTTTTGCTGGCAGGGTCCATAGCATTTCTGTCGTATGCTGAAAATCCTTTTCTTAATTCAGGGAAAGACAGGGAAATAATAATACAGGGAAGCAGGACTTCTCCCCCTTTCGAATTCTTGAACAAAGAAGAAAAACCGGCAGGATTCGACGTGGAACTAGTAACTGCTGCACTAAAGGCTGCGGGATATGAAAATTACATAATACTACTCGACGATTACCGTACATCTTTACGCAACGTAGTAAAAGGAGATGCGGACATTCTTTTGGGTGCCGAAGAAAAAGCCGATAAAAGCGATTCCCTTCTATATTCCATTCCCACCTGTACGATGAACTGCAATTACATAACATATCAAAAATCTGATATAAAATGCCTCGCAGATTTCAGGGACAAGGAAATAATGGTAGAAAAGGGATCCTGGGCCGAACACTATCTGGAAACCATGGGCATAAGGGAAAACATATACTACATAAGAACTATAAGTGAAGGGATAAACATGCTTCACAAAGGCATGCACGACATACTCATGGCCAACGGTCTTACAGCTCATTACATAATAACCAAGCAGAATATCTCAGGAATGGAAGTCCGTCCCCTTAATGTCCCTCCGACGCAATACGTATTCGCTACCGGATTAAAAGGGAAGGAACTGCTAAATAATATCAATGCAGGCTTAAGGAAAATAATGGCGGATGGTACTTACGACAAGATATATGGAAAATGGTTCTTTTACGATTCCGAAAAAAAATACATGAAAACAATTTTCAAAATCGTTTTATTAGCAATCCTTATGGCAGCCGCTCTGAGCATATTTATATTTATGTTACGAAAAAATGTTGCAAAAGCTACAAGGAAATTAAATTATTTCAGACAAGAGCTGGAACTGGCCATGCGCGCCGGAGACATTGTAGCATGGACATATGATACTAATAATAAGCATTTGAAAAGGATACATGAATTCTCTTCTTTTTCATCAGGTTCCGGCATTCCTTTTTCTGAAGATCTAACACATTTTCTGCCAAATGACAGGGAAAAAGTAAGAAAAGCAATTGATGATATCTCGGCCGGTTTAAAGGATTCTGCATATCTACAATTCGGATATAGAAATCAGGACGGCAGCATATCTTATATAGAAACAAATATGCAGAGCCTAAAAAACACATCCGGAATACCCTATCGCATCGTAGGAACGGAGAAAGACATAACAGAAGACAGGGAAATGCAAAAAAAACTTGAACAATACTATACGAAGGTTCAATTCATAAACAAGGCCAATGATCTTACATTAATGCAATACAATCCCCAAAAGCACGAAATACAGATATTAAGTAATGAATACGAAAACATGTCCGTCATATACACAAAAAAGAATTACCTGCAAATGGTAGATCCGGCCGATATGGAAATTGCTGATATATTCTTCAGAAATATGGATAACAGCACATCCCAAACCGTAAACGCCGAATTCAGGATGAAGACAAGTCATAACGATATGGCTTGTTATCTTTACGATATATATCAATGGTATGCTTTCCACACAACAGCATATGAATTCGACGAGAACGGAAAAATAACCGACTATCTGGGCATAAAGAGAAACAACAATAAATGGAGAATATTAAATGAAAATCTCATCAAGCTAAAGAATAAGGCAGACTCCGCCAACAAGCTCAAATCTACGTTTCTGGCTAATATGAGCCACGAAATACGCAATCCACTTAATGCCATAGTTGGATTTTCCGACCTTATGTGCGGTGATGTTTCCGAAAATGAAAAAGAGCAGTATGTCTCCATAATAAACACCAACAACGAAATGCTGCTTCAGCTTATAAACGACGTTATAGACTTGTCGAAAATAGAATCGGGATCCTACGAACTCGATTACACATCATTCAATCTGAGAAAATTCATGGAAGAACTTACAATATCGTTGCAGATAAATAAACCGCCGAAAGTAAGCATCTTTTGCGAATGCCCGTTTGATATTGAAATATATGCCGACCGCCTGAGAATAACACAAATCATAACAAATTTCGTACACAATGCAGGCAAATTCACAAAAAGCGGAAGCATAAAAATATATTACCGGATTGAAAACGATGAAATCCTGATTGCAGTAAAGGATACAGGCATAGGGATCGAACCAGAAAACCAGAAAAAGATCTTCGATCGCTTCGAAAAGCTTAATCATTCCATACAAGGGTCAGGACTGGGACTGTCCATCTGCAAGGGACTGGTAAAGCTCATGAACGGAACCATAGGGGTAGAATCGTCTCCCGGAAAAGGATCCACATTTTGGTTCCGCATACCATACAAGAAAAAAGAATAACCGAAAATCCGGGAAACTTTTCTATTTGACATCATATACCTCCGACATTTTCCGGTATAAGAAAAGAGCGGGCATTGCATGTCCTCCGGCATCGAACAGTCCCCCCCATTCGGGAGAAGTCGCCTCCCACAAAAAAGTCCCGGCACCCAGACCATCGGGAAGGCGACCGGTTATTTCATTTACCTTCTTCTTAAAATCCTTATACTCCACAACTATAACGGGTTTACCATATCTTTCGGCGATATTCCCCAGATTAAATTCAAGGCTGTCCAATTTGCCGTGCCATTGCGGATAATAAGATTCTCCGATAACATCGAATTTTACATCGTTATTCAATATCCCGTCAAGAAACTTTACGGATTCGGCATTCTGTCCTCCGCATGCGATATGCACCATTATCTTTATCTCGGGATCGGCAGCACGCACTCCGGCGCTTGCGCAACGCAGTAATGTGGCGAAAGAGGAACTTACGGTTCCCGAAATTTTTCCGGCAGGCCACAAAAAACCTTTATTTATTTCATTTCCGGTCTGCACCATATCCGGACGGACGCCGGCCTTAATGAATTTTTTCACCACATCCCTGGAATATTCATATATTTTCCCTTCGAGTCCCGATCCATAATACTTCTCCCATGACACAGGAACGGTTTGATGCGAAGGATCGGCCCAGGTATCGCTATAATGAAGATCCAGCAGGAATTTCATGCCGGCATCCTTTACCCTCCGGGCCATTGCAACTGTTTGCTCTATTCCGCAATATGCTGTTCCGTCCGATCCCATGGCATGAGCATAACCGCCTTTGGCCAGCGGGTCAACAAAAAGACGGAGACGTATCCAGTTAAAACCGTTTTCCTTTAAAATGTGAAGGATATCTTCTCTTTTCCCCTGCACGGAAAATACGGTTCCGCGATCTTCCTGCATGGGAACCCATGATATATCCGCTCCTATTACGGGAGCGTCGAATACTGCTTTTCTTATAAAAGGAGGCGCCACACATAAATCGGTTCCACTTGAATACCTGCGATAAATATCATCATAAATACCCATGATTTTTGCAGAAGCCCTTCTGGGAACTACCGGAGGATGCATTCCTTCCACCGGACGCATATCTTCATGAAGGGAATCAACGGGAACATTTTCGGGGGGGAAGAATAAGCCCGACGGCTCCCAGGCCATAGTTCCGAGCCCCAACCCATTCGGTACGGAACGTACTATATCGTTAATTTTCCTTATATTGCTGCTGTCCGCACCATATTCGGCCACACACACGGGCTTCCCGTATACGGACGCCAGATCATATAAATTGTATTTAAGATCATTATAGGTTTCATGCCAGCGCTCGTAATAGGACAGTCCTATAATATCGAAATCAGCCTTCTCCCTTATCATTCCGTCGAGGAAATCCCTGCATAACTTATTTTCTCCCCCCAGAGCCAGATGAACCATGATTCGGGTTCCGGGCAAAATTTCACGGACGGCTTTTACTCCGGATTTATAAAAGCGCATTGCCGCTTCCATACCTTTAACATCGCCGAACCCTTTTATTCTGCCGTCGGGCCACAAAATGCCATGATTTATTTCATTCCCTATCTGTATTATATCGGGGGCGACACCATTTTCCTTCATATGCTGCAAAACCTCCAAGGTGTAAGAATAAACGGAATCTTCCAGAACACTACAGCACGCTTTATTCCATGCGGCAGGCTTGTACTGCTTGTCGGGATCGGCCCATGTGTCGCTGTAATGGAAATCCAGGACAATCCCCATGCCGGAAGACTTAACCCTTTTTGCCATGGCTATGGTATGATCCAAATCGCAGAACCCCGTTTCGGGGGAGTATCCGGACGGATCGGCCGGATCTGCAAAAAGACGCAGCCTGATATAATTGAAATGATGATCCGCCAGTATTCGGCATATATCCTTGCGCGATCCGTCAACATCCTCGTATCTATTCCCGGAAAACGCTTCCATCTGCGGAACAAAAGAGATATCCGCCCCTATTATGTAATCATCGGCCGGATTACGGCATCCGCTTATAAAAAACAAAGACGAAGCGGCAAGGAAACACACTGCTGTATGAAAAAGGAGTTTTTTCATTATCAGGTCGTTTAAAATTATTCCCGCTATATGATCTTGTGCATCTGATGTCCCTCAACATGAATAGCAGCAAAAGGACGTGCGGGACAAACATATTCGCAGGCACCGCATCCAATGCACCTCTGTTCGTTCACCGCCGGCACCCTTGCGGAATGCGGATCGGAAGGATTTTCCTTAACCATGGTTATTGCTCCGGAAGGACAGTGCCTGGAACAGTTTCCGCAATGAACACCGTCGGTAATAACTATGCAGTTGTCCCTTATCCATACAGCATGGCCTATCTGTATCGAACTTTTTTTCTCTCTGCTAACGGGAAGAATTGCCCCAGAAGGACAGACTTCGGAACATGCAGTACACTCGGGTCTGCAAAAACCGCGTTCATAAGACATGGAAGGCTGCATAAAATGATATATGCTTCCCGAGGGACGAAGCACATCGTTCGTACAGGATTGTACGCACAATTGGCATGCAGTACAATGTTCTGCAAAATGTTTAGCTCCAACGGCTCCGGGCGGCACAACAGGAGTCTCCCTAACATACGGCTTCTTCCGTTCGAGTGCCGCAATAACATTCCCGCCCTTCTCTTTTGCGGAAGCCGTAGCCGCCGAAGCAATCATAAGAGTGGAAAGAGACAGGAAATTTCTGCGGCCGCCGTCGGGTTGTTTTAAAGAAGTTTCCCTTACGGGACGCAGCGCAGAATAAGAAATTGCGCCGCGAACGCAATTATCGATACAATCCATGCAGGCCACGCAGCGGCTGTAGTCCACCTTCTTGTTCTTTATGTCTATGCAGGAAGCTTTGCAACTGCGGCTGCATAATTTGCATCCGACACACTTGTCCCCGCTTATTCTTATCTTAAAAATTGAGAACCTCGACAGGAATCCGAGTACTGTCCCTACGGGGCATATGGTATTGCAGTAAGTTCTCCCGTTGCGCCACGCCAGCACGGCGATAACCGCAAAAGAAACGGCAGCCACAAGTAACGTAATTCCGCTCTTCAGCCAGACGTCGGAAGAATAGAAGGCATAACTTTCCAACCTTCCGGAAAAATAAGCCAGTATATTATTCAGCCACGCATATACCGGAGCGAACAATTCCGAAGCTATCCTTCCGTAAGAACTATACGGTGCGATAAGAGCCGGAATGCCGGCCATACCGAAAAGCATCATAACCACAAATAATGCAAGCACCGCATATCTCAGCAGATTCATAGCGGGAGAATAGCCGTAGTGCAATTTCCTTTTCCGTCCTATCCGGCCCATACGGGCTATTATATCCTGCATTATGCCCAAAGGACATATTACCGAACAGTAAATCCTTCCGAAAATCAGGGTCACGGCAACAAGAAGCAATACTATTATGAAATTAGAAGCTAAAAGCGCCGGAAGGAACTGTACTTTTGCGAGAAAACCAAACCACAACCTTATGGTCCCCGTAAAATCGAGGAATAGCAGGGTCAACGGCACAAAAACGATTACCGCAAGAAATATTCTTATTTTTCTCAACATGATATCTTTATTTTACCTCGACAATTTCAATTTTTCAACCATTTTATCCAGCATCATCATTCTTCCGGGAATTGGAATATGCTGCGGACATTTGGAAACACATTGCGCACATGCCACGCATTTGTCTGCCTGCGACAACTCGGCCACAGACCTGTCGTATCCCAGGAGAAATCTTCTTCTCAGCTTTTTATATCCCTTATCCATAGCTTCATCCGGTATGAGACTCTCCTTAACGCACCTGTTATAGTATGCGAAGACACCCGGAATATCAACCCCGTATGGGCACGGCATGCAATAACGGCACCCCGTACATGGAATATCCTTGTATTTTTCCCAGTTGGCAAGAGCTTTTGACAAAACCTTTTTTTCCTCTTCCGTTAACGGAACAATCGGAGAAAACGTTTTAAGATTGTCCTTAAGGTGTTCCATATAAGTCATACCGCTAAGCACGCATAATACGCCGGGGAAAGAACCTGCGAATCTGAAAGCCCAGGAAGCAACCGATTTGTCGGGATGCACTTCCTTCAGCATTGCATTAGCATTATGATTAAGATCAGCCAGCCGTCCGCCGAGCAGAGGCTCCATTATTACAACGGGAATCCCTCTTTCCGCAAGCTTCTCATACATCCATTTTGCCGGGGGACGGCTTTCCAGCCAGTCGCGATAATTCATTTGTATCTGCACGAAATCCCATTTCACAGGCAATGCGAGCATATACTCAAATAACTTTTCGTCGCCGTGAAACGACCATCCGAGATTTCGAATCTTTCCTTCTTTCTTCTTCTTAAGAAGAAAATCCAGGAGTCCCCATTCTTCATAAAACAATTTATAATCCTCAAGAGAATGCAGAGCATGAAGAAGGTAATAATCAAAATAATCGGTTCTGCAATTTTCGAAAGATCTGTCGAACATCTCAAGAGCATCTTCCCGGCTCTTACACGCCATGGTTGACATTTTGGTAGCCAGATAAAAGCTGTCCCTTTTATATCCGGAAAGAGCCTTCCCTATTGCTATTTCAGATTTTCCGGCATTATATATGGGAGCAGTGTCAAAATAGTTGACGCCGTGCGATATTGCATAATCCACGAGACCCTGTACTGCATCCTGATCTATTTCAGCATTCCGGTAATCGCCATTTTTTATGGTCTCCGCTTTCAGCGGGAAACGCATGCATCCGTATCCCAGAAGAGAGACCTTGTCGCCACTTCTATTATTGGTCCTGTATGTCATGTCCCCGTAAGTTCCGCCATCTCCGGCCGAGAGGGAATTCTTTCCTCGTTCTCCACTACAGGAAGAAGCTGCTGCCGAAGCCGCTATCCCGGATCCCAGCATGGCAAGCATGCTGCGACGCGTAATTTTCTTTTTCTTATCAACACTCTTCATACAAGAAATTTTTATCAACAATTTTTATCGTCACATACGTAAGACTCGTCTTCGAATTCAAAAGTAACATGGCAAATCCCGTCATGTTTCAATTTTTGTTTGAGAATATGCTTTATTTCTTCCATCCGTGAGATATCATACAAAACCACATGTGCCGTCAACGCTGTTTCAGTAGTGCTCAGAGCCCATATATGTATATGGTGAGAACCGGAAACGCCGTCCTGGGAATCTATCTCGCGTTCTATGGCTGCAGGATCTATACCACGGGGAACGCCGTCAAGCGCAAGACGCAGACTGTCCCCGAGAAGTTCTACGGTAGAAAAAATTATGATTACTGCAACGGCCAGACCTATGACGGGATCTATAATATACCATCCCGTAAAACTTATTATAATCCCGGAAACAACCACCCCTATTGAAACAAGAGCATCGGCAGCCATATGAAGATAAGCGCCCTTAACATTCATGTCCTTGTCCTTGTCGCGCATGAATAACAATGCAGTAACGGCATTCACGACTACTCCTATACCTGCGACAATGATTATCGTCCCGCCTTCCACTGGAACCGGATTAAGGATTTTACTTATGCTTTCCACAATAATGAAAACTACGGCAACAAGCAATATCACCGAATTGACAAGCGAAACCAGTATGGTGCTTCTCTTGTATCCGTATGTAAATCGTTTGTTCGGATTTATTCCCGAAAGCCTAAAAGCAAGCAGAGCCAGCACAAGACTGGCCACATCGCCGAGATTATGACCGGCATCGGACAATAGTCCCATGGAATCCGACAGGAATCCGAAAAAAAATTCCACCAATACAAAAATGACGTTCAAAGCTATTCCCCATAAGAAAGCCTTATGCAAAGAATCCCTTTTCAGTAAATTATGATGTTCATGAATATGCATTTCCATTGCAAAATACAGGTTATGTCAATCAAAAATAGAAAACTTTTAATAAAAAAGTTATTAACTTTGGTTTCAATATACAAAGTTAACGGTATAAATCATGTTTGATAAAGAAATTTATATAAAAAGAAGAAAAGTTTTGTCGGAAAAAATAGAATCCGGAATTGTATTGTTTTTGGGGAACGGCGAAGCTCCTGCCAATTACCAGACCAATTGCTACAAATTCCGGCAGGACAGTTCTTTTCTTTATTATTTCGGACTCAACGAACCAGATCTTGCAGCAGTTCTGGATATTGACTCCGGAGAAGAAATTCTTTTCGGCAACGACGTTAATATAGATGATATAATATGGATGGGTCCGCAGCCTTCCATAAGCGAACGCGCGGAATCCACGGGTATAAGCAAAAGTGCACGGTTCGCAGATTTGAAAACATATCTCGGAAAAGCACTGTCCACGAAAAGGCAAATTCTTTTCCTTCCCCAATACAGATTCCGCAACATGATCCTTCTTGGTGAAATGCTGGACACCCCTGCAGGAAATATAAATGAAAAAGCTTCCGAAAAACTCATAAGAGCAGTAGTATCCATGCGTTTGATAAAAGGTCCAGAGGAAATACGGCAAATCGACAAGGCCTGCCAAATAGGATATCAAATGCATTATACGGCCATGAAAACTGTAAGGCTTGGCATGAAAGAACAGGAGGTGGCGGGTATAATGGAAGGAATAGCGCATTCCAAAGGCTCCATGGTTTCATTTTCAACTATACTTTCCCAACACGGCGAAACCATGCACAACCATCTTCATGATAAAATAATAGAAAACGGAAAGCTAATACTCATAGACGCCGGCGCTGAAAACGACATGAATTACTGTTCCGATTTTACCAGAACCATTCCGTCCGGAGGAAAATTCACCCAAAGGCAGAAAGAAATATATGAAATAGTATCCGGCGCAAATAATCTATGTCAGGAAACAGCAAGACCCGGAATAACATATCTGGAAGTACATCTAAAAGTGTGCCGTCACATCCTGTGCGGACTCGCGGGGCTGGGCCTGGTAAAGGGGAACATAGACGAAGCCCTGGCCGCCGGTGCTGCCGCCCTTTTCATGCCTCACGGACTGGGCCACAACATGGGTCTCGACGTACATGATATGGAGAACCTCGGGGAAGATTTCGTAGGATACGACGAAGGGCAGCATCGCTCTTCGCAATTCGGACTGGATGCCCTCAGAATGGCAAGGAAACTTGTCCCCGGACATGTTATAACGGACGAACCGGGGATATATTTCATACCGGCACTAATAGAAAAATGGAAAAGGGAAAAGATAAACACCCGGTACATAGATTTCGGCAAACTGGCCGGTTATTATGATTTCGGAGGTATAAGACTGGAAGACGATATCCTTATAACCGAATCAGGATGCAGACTTCTGGGACAGAAAAGACTTCCGATTACAGTTGAGAATGTAGAAGAAGAGATGAAGGATAACAACAGATAAATACCGTTCCTTTAATCCCCATTGACTGTTTTATGCGATATTTCTTAAAATATGACATTTGCAGGACTATAGCCGTCTTTATTTTAATCGCAATATCCTGCCTGCAGCCGGTTTTCGGGAAGCCCGTATCCGAAAACGAGAAATTACCCGTAGTGATAATATGCTCATATAATCCTTCTACGGCGGGAATGGAACGCATTCTTTCTGATTTCGAAAGAGCACGTGATTCTTCGTCGTTTCCACACCTTACCATAACTGAAAGCCTGTATTGTAAAAATCTGCAGGAATGTGCATATGCAAAAAACCGATTCCTGAATATCCTCTCCAAATATTCCGGAGGAGAAAAATCTTTAAAAAAAATGCATCCCGCTGTTTCCTCAATAGGGATTATAGGCCAGGAAGCCTTTGCTGCACTATTAAGCATAAGCGATGACTATCCCAATCTTTTCAAGGGAATTCCTATTGCCGTTGCCAACGTAAGCAGCAACTACATAACTCTTCCAGAAAACGGATCGTCACTTGAAGACTGGCACCCCAAGATACACTCTTATCAGGAAATAGCTAAAAAAGACCTTAACATAAGAGGAACGTTATATGCGTACGACCTGCAGGGCAATTTTGATCTTATAAGAGAATTATTCCCGGAAACAAGGAACATCGCTTTCGTTACCGACAACTCCATGGGAGGGATATTGTTATATCTGACTGCTGCATCGGCCTTCAAACATTACGAAAATGCCATGAATCTTATCCAGATAAGCAGCCGTTATCTAAATAATGAAAGCATTAAGGAAAAATTGCTCGAATTGCCCCCATACTCGGCAATTCTAATAGGAACATGGAGAATAGATAAAAACAATAATTTCAATCTTCCTTCTTCTCTTCAGAGCATACTGGAACATACCAACGCTCCCGTTTTTTCCACTACTTCAAGAATAATAGGTTCAGAATCCATCGGTGGAATAAAACCGGATTATTTCAATCAGGGAAAAACATTGTTCGAAGATCTGAAGGAGGGAATGGCGGATAAGGAAGAATCCAATTCGGGATTTTTCGAATTAAGAAAAAACGAAACAATAATAGACGCATCCAAATTAGCCGAAAGAGGTATAAAAAAAAGCAAAATAAAAGAAGCACATTTCATAAACGATTTTATTTCTAACAACAGTACGGTAAACAGCTACAATCCTGTTATACTTTTTATCATTATTGCCGCTATAATAACCGCCATGCTTTTTCTTCTGTTTTCTTTCTGCATAAGAAATAAAAGGAAAATATCCCAATACCAGCTAAATCAAAAATTAATTTCCGACAACATAAACAGCGGCATAATTCTTATAAAAGGCACAAAAGTCATTTTCTGCAATTTCGACAAATCCAAGGTAATGCAGGATTTCTGCAACGGAACAGGGATATCCGAAGGTGACGATTGTTTCAAAATAAAAGATTCAGATTCACCCTGCAAAGATTGTCCGATAGAAAAAGCGGCAGAAAAAGGCGTCATAATAAAAAGGAAATACATAAAGGATAACGGTCAGATCTTTTCCGTAGAATACATTCCAGTAAAAGAAGAGAAAGACTCCTTTACCGGAACGGTCATAAGAATAGACGATATTACCGAGTCTGAAAAAAGAGAAAAAGAATTGACCGAGACCAAATTGGCCAACGAAAGCGCCAATGCCTTCAAAACACGGCTTTTTGCAAATCTAAGTCATGAAATAAGAACGCCCCTGAATGCAATAATAGGATTCTCGGATTTGCTTTCCGAGACCGACGATGAAAAGCTGCGTATCGAATATGAAAAAATCATAGACACCAATAACAGGAAATTACTCTCCTTGGTAAATAATATGGTGGATATTTCTGATTTGGAAACAAACCATATGAATATAAAGATCCAGAATTTCAATCTGCATGAAATATTCGACGACCTTTATGATAAATATCTTCCTCAATTCGAAGCCAACGGTCTGTATCTTCATAAAGACATACCCGATGACCATGTACAGATAGTCTCCGACAAGGAGAAAATAGAACTTCTGATGGACAACCTGCTCTCCAATGCATTAAAATTCACAGTAAAGGGAGGAGCGACCATCGGCTACAAGGAATCCGTAAATCACTGGAAACTATATGTAACCGATACCGGAACAGGAATAGAAGAAGATATAAGGGAAAAAATCTTCGAACGATTTTTTAAGGCCGACAATTTTTCAAACGGCATAGGCCTAGGCCTATCGATAAGCAAGATGATAGCCGAAAAACTTAACGGCTCAATAGAAGTCGAATCAAAAAAGGGACAAGGATCACAATTCACGTTTTTACTGCCTAAAACAGCCAACGGGGCTGATAATGCTTCATGAATTTAAAACCAGCGGCATCAAGCATTTTTTATAAAATTGTGCGGTAAATCTTCAAAAAGAAGACACTAAAGGTTTAATTTGCTAACTTAGTACATAAAATACGGGGCTTTTAGCCCGAAAATGTTATCAAATTTTTAACCTTAAATTTCTATGCTTAATTTAACAAAGTATCGTCATGTATTACGATCAGTAATTATGACTATCACGGCACTTACTTTTTCCTTTAGTATTGCGCCGGCACAAAATGTTACGGTTACCGGAAAAATAACAGACGGTAGCAACGACCCGTTACCGGGGGTATACGTACTGCAGCAAGGTTCCCAAAACGGAACTACTTCCGACGCCGTTGGCGAATATCGAATAAATGTTCCGTCAAATTCCACACTTGTCTTCACGTTTATGGGAATGAATAATTCCGTAGTTCCGGTAAACGGACGTCAGGTAATAAACGTAAAAATGACGGCCAGTTCAATAACTCTTCAGGATCTGGTAGTCGTGGGATTCGGCACACAGAAAAAAGCCAACCTTACCGGAGCCGTGTCCACCGTAGACACAAAAGCTCTGGACAACAGGCCTATTGCAGATTTAAGCAAGGGACTTCAGGGACTTACACCCGGTATGTCCATAACATATTCCAGCGGTCAGCTGGACAATTCCGCTTCGATAAGATTACGTGGAATAGGAACAATCGTAGACGGCAAGTCCTCCGGATCTCCTCTTATCCTGGTAGACGGAATCCCAACCGACCTTAATATGGTGAATCCACAGGATGTTGCAAGCATATCCGTTTTAAAGGATGCTGCATCGGCCTCAATTTACGGAGCACGTGCCGCTTTCGGAGTAGTTCTCATAACTACCAAAACAGGAAAATCAAATCAGGGACTAAAAGTATCCTACGATGGAAACATAGGATGGAACAATCCAACAAAGATGGTACACTTTCTTGATCCGGTAGAAGAACTCACGGGAATAATAAGTGCCGCGGATGCAAGAGGCGAAGAATCCGAATCATTCGGAATGTATCACAAAACACTTATACAAGGTATTCAGAATTGGGAGAAGAATTACAGGAATAACCGCAAAAGCAACGAAATGGTTTACGGCGAAGACTGGGAAAACCTCAACGGACACGCATACTTTTACAGAGTGTGGGATGCGAACAAAATAATGATAGGACGCAATACGCCGGAGACGCACCATACGCTCCAGATATCCGGACAGCTCTCACCTAATTCAACATTAATGGCATCGGTAGGATATTCCGCAAAGGAGGGCGTCATGGAGATCAATCCGGAAAAAATGAAAAGATTCAACGTAAACCTAAACGTAAAGACCCAGGTAAAAAAATGGCTTACAGCTACATTCAAGGTAATGTCGACGCATGGAATATACAAGGAACCGTACAACTATTACGGAAACGGATATTCAGGATCGGAATCCAACGGATATTTCGGCTACTATATGCGCTGGGGAGAATATTTCCCTTACGGTACATATAAGGGATATTACTTCAGACATGCTCCCGGCTTTCTGGCAGGTGCACATTATAATAAAAAGGTAACCGATTATATAAGGCTCGGAACCACGTTACAGGCGCAAATCACAAAAGATATTACGGCAACCGCCGAATACAGCGTGGCAAATAATTTCGTAAACTGGAAGGAAAACGGACAGCCCGTAAAACTATGGAATTTCTGGGCAGGAGCCATAGACACATCTGATACCGCAGTTCCCACAACATTTTATAGCGGGAATTCTTCCGACAACAGCGTAAGAGTAATAAAGACTTCAAACAAAACACAGGTCTTCAACGCATACGCAAAATACACACATACTTTCAACAAGGTTCACAACGTCTCTGCACAAATAGGATTCAATTCCGAATGGAACAATTGGGAAAGGACCTATAGCGCAAGATACGATCTGCTTGATCCGGGCAAGAATCAATTCGGACTTGCCACCGGCGATCAATATTCATACAGTGCCGTAAGCGCCTTCGAACCTGGCGAATCCGAATATGCCATAGCCGGAGTCTTTTCGCGCCTTAATTACAACTATAAGGGCAAATATCTGGCCGAATTCAACATACGCTATGACGGATCTTCTAAATTCCCGTCGGACGATCAATGGGGATGGTTTCCGTCGGGGTCTATAGGGTGGAGGATCTCCGAAGAGCCTTTTATGAAAGATATAAAATGGATCGACAATATTAAGCTTAGAGCATCTCTGGGAACTATAGGGAACCAGAACGTTGCCTCAAATGCCTTTATTCCCATAATGTCCTCCAAGAACGCGTATTGGCTGGGAAACGGTTCTAATATTCTTTCAATTACATACGGCCTGCCCACTACGGTCAGCAGCAATCTCACATGGGAAAACATAGTTACTACGGACATTGGATTCGACTTCGGATTTCTTAATATGTTTAATGCAACGTTCGACTGGTACCAGAGAAATACCAACGGTATGCTCGCCACCGGCAAGGCATTACCTGAGACATTCGGAGCAAGCGCTCCTTTGGCCAATTCAGGAAACCTGAGAACAAGAGGGTGGGAATTCTCCGTCGACTTTAATAAAATAATAAACGACCATATTTCTGTATTTGCAAGCGCCGGCATATCCGACAGCAGATCAGTCGTTACCAAATGGGATAATGACGCAAAGACGATAGGTACTATATACAAAGGAATGGTTATTGGTGAAATATGGGGACTCGAAACAGATCGTATCGCCCAGAATTCAGACAAATTCGACTATAGCGACGGAACTCAAAAAATAAACGGAGTAGATCAATCAAAAGTTGCAAAGGGAACATTCGTATTCGGCCCCGGCGATGTGATATACAAGGATCTGAATCACGACAAAAAAATAGACGGCGGAAAAGGAACGGTGGACGATCACGGAGATCTGAAGAAGATAGGGAACTCAACGCCTAGATATGAATACAACTTCCGTCTGGGAGGTAATTTTTATAATTTCGACGTTTCGATGTTTTTCCAGGGTGTAGGCAAACGTAAATATTGGGCATCTTCAGACCTGATCCTTCCGTTCTACAATCGTTATGACTGCTTGTATGCCCATCAGAGCGATTACTGGACGGAATCCAATACTAATGCCTTCTGGCCCCGCTTATGGAGAGCCAATGCCAGTACGGCCTTTACAGGAGTAAGCGGATGCGACAATCAGGCTCGACAATCAAAATACCTTCTGAATATGGCATACCTGCGTTTGAAAAACCTTACCATAGGTTATTCCCTGCCGGCAAGGTTAGCTCAAAAAATAAAAATGGAAAAAGCTAGGATATACTTCAGCGGCGAGAATTTGTTTACAAAACAAAGCAGCCATCTACCCGTAGATCCGGAAGTAAACCAAAAAGAATCTAACTGGGGAAGGACATTCCCTTACCAGAAGACCGTTTCCTTTGGAGTTCAAATAACATTCTAACCATTTCTTAATGATAAATACAATGAAAAATTTTATTAATAAAATAAGTATAATATCCGGTTTCTGCTCTGCTTTACTTCTTATAGGATGCTCGGATTTTCTCGACAGACAGCCCTTGTCGTCTTTCTCTGACGATAATTTCTGGACATCGGAATCAAACGTTGAGGCATATGCCTGGAGCCTGTACAATGAATTTTACGGATACGGCAGAGGATCTTCCACTTATGGAGAATTCTACTGGCAATACGAAGGAGACAACTCCAACATGTTATACACGGATAATCTTCTAAACAACTCGTTCATAACATTTCCACAAAACGTTTCTCCAAAGAACAGCAAGTGGAAAGAATATTACGAATATATAAGAAAAGCAAATTTAATGATCACAAGGATTCCTAACGTTCCAATGTCGGACATTGCAAAAACCAACTGGACCGGAGTCGGAAAATTCTTCAGAGCGAAAATATATTTCGACCTATTGGCAGCATTCGGAGACGTCCCTTATATAAACAAATATATGAATCCCGGCGATCCCGACATATATGTAAACAGAACCGATCGTTCTGCAGTTGTCGACAGCATAATTTCGGACCTTGATTATGCCGCCGCTAACATAACCCAAACAGGAGACGACGAAATAACATCCGATTGCGCACTGGCATTAAAAGCAAGAGTAGCCCTGTTCGAAGGCACATACGAAAAATATCATAAGTCGGGAACAAAATACGAAGCCTATCTGGCAGAAGCATATGATGCAGCAAAAAAGATAATGGATAAAGGCAAATATTCCCTAGGATCTTCCTACAAGGCAAAATACAACTCGTATTCCCTTGCAGATAACCCCGAAATGATATTCCATAAGAGGTATGAAAAAGACATAATGTGCCACAGCCTTCAAAATTACACTCATACTTCAACGGTAATCAACGGCCTTACCAAGGCTGCCGTTGAAAGCTACGATTGCACCGACGGCCTTCCAATATCCCAATCTCCCTTATACAAGGGTGATCACGGAATAGCAAGTGTTCTGGCCGATCGCGATCCGCGCCTGTCTGCCACCATATACAACGAACTTGGCTATAAGGGAAGCCCGATAATGGAAGCCTGCCCCGGACTTAGTGCCGGAACCCTGACTTCTACTACCGGATACGTAATTTCCATGTTTGACAACGGAGATGAAAGCTCTTATGTAACAACAGGAGGAGAAAATTATATAGACGCTCCGATATATACTTACAGCGAAATCCTTCTCGACTATGCAGAATCGAAAGCAGAACTGGGTACAATAACGCAAAACGATCTGGATATTTCCGTCAACCTTTTAAGGAAAAGAGCCGGAATAGCGGATCTTAAGATATCCGGAAACAACGTAACTGCAAACGAGATAATTATTAACGATCCCCAGCGTACCTCAACTCTTGAAAGCACAACGATCGGAGGCATAGTTTCTCCCCTTATATGGGAAATACGCAGGGAACGCAGAGCCGAACTCATGACATGGGCCATGCTCCGTTATCAGGACCTTATGCGCTGGGGGAAGGGAGAATATCTCGATACCGGCAAAAATCCCGACGTAGCACTCGGAGCCTGGGTAGATCCGTCAAGTTCCAATCTGCAGGTAACATTAACTCCTCAAGGATACATAGACTATTACCCTTCAAATACACGAACGTTCACATCGCCGAAAGATTATTTGAACTCAATACCGAACAACGACATAATCCTATATGCCGCCGAAGGCGTCACGCTGGAAAACAATCCGGGATGGGAATAGAATAGCAAACAAATAAACACTTCAATAGAAGGAAGGCACCCTGTAACAGGGCGCCTTCCTTTTATTTTCGTACAAACTCGCCAGCCTCCGGGACAGCGGTTTTAATTATACTATAATATAAATATACTACAATAATAGAAACATATTTTTTCTTAAACAAAACAGCAAAAAAAGATAAACTTCTACTTCTTACAAATTATTCTTATTTTGTAGAAGCATTAACCTGGACACCACAAATAACTATATCTATTAATCAAATTTTACATTATGGCCATTCACAAATTTTTAAGCAGGCCGATACTTTGCGTATTGGCTCTCATCGCGAGTCTGACATTTTCGGCAGGCCCGTTATCAGCTCAGAATGCGACCGTCACCGGCAAAATAACAGATAACAACGGAGAACCGGTAGAAGGCGTTACTGTAATCGTTAAGGGGACAAAATCGGCAACAGCTACGGATGCCAATGGTAATTATTCCATAAAGGCTCCCGGCCAGGGATCCCTGGTATTCACATTCATCGGATACAAGGAGATCACTATTCCTATAAACAACCGGAAAGTGGTAAATGCAACCCTGAACGAAGATACTATTATGCTAAACAATGTCGTGGTAACGGCAATGGGCATAAAAAAAGAAAGGAAGGCTCTCGGATATTCGGTAACCGAACTCGGATCCAAGGAACTTCTTAAAAACAAGAATACCAACGTAGTTAATGAACTTGCAGGGAAAATACCGGGAGTGAACATAACACAATCCGGAGGAGCCGCCGGAGCAGGAGCCTCAATAGTCATAAGAGGAGGAAATTCCGCAAGTGAGACAAGGGACAACCAGCCTTTGTTCGTAGTAGACGGTATAATTTATGATAACTCTACAGTAAACGGAGGAGGTTCCGAAACAGACGGAACAACAAGAAGCAATACTACCTTTTCCAACCGTTCCATGGATATAAACCCTGAAGACATAGCCAGCCTATCCGTACTTAAGGGAGCGGCTGCAGCTGCCCTGTACGGATCGCGCGCAGCAGACGGTGTTGTTATCATTTCTACCAAAAAAGGATCCAACAATGGTACGGTAAGAGTCAACTTTTCTTCAAAATACACTTATTCATGGGCGAACAAACTACCTGAACAACAAGCTGTATATGGAAGAGGGACATATAACATAACAGGCGGATTCAACGATTACACCACAAATTCATGGGGAGAAAAGATATCGGGGACCGTATATAACAATGTAAAGAACTTCTTCAATACGGGATCCACCATGGATAACAACGTAAGCATAGCCGGAGGAAACAAAAACAGCGATTTTTATCTGTCGCTGTCGCACTACGATCAAACCGGCATAATACCCCAAACAGGCTTCGAAAAAAGCACGTTCAGGTTCAACGGCAACCAGACATACGGACATTTGAAGGTAGGAGCCAACGTTGCATATTCATACTCTAAAACAGACAAGACCCTCACAGACGCAGGTCTGTATGACGGAGGTGGAAACGGAGCAATGACCGCCGTATACGGATGGTCGAGAAGCGACGATATGGAACACTGGCTGAACGAAGACGGAACAAAATACAGAATGTTCGAAGGTTTGCAGACCCTAAACGAAGACGAGGAAAACCCTTACTGGATAATCCACAGAAACAAACTTCAGGACAAAAACAAACGTCTGACAGGCAGCATGCATGCCGAATATAAGGTTACAGACTGGTTCAACATCAATTACAGGATAGGCATGGACGATTACGTCAACGACGGATATACATATATAGCACCGAAAGGAGCCGTTCTTGAAAAATATCAGAACGGACGTTTAAGCAAAAGCAAGGTATCCTATAATTATCTCTCGTCCAATCTAATGCTGAATTTCCACAAGAAAATTGCAGAAGACTTTGATTTCAACCTGTTGCTGGGACATACGGCTGAAGCCACAAAAAGGGTAAGACAAAATATATGGGGATATAATTTCCAGACCGAAGGAACGATAAGTTTCGCAAATATTCTGGACGAAGAAAAATATTATAAGGAAAAAACAACAAAAAAGAGACTCGTAGGCGTATACGGAGAATTCAGGGCCGCATATAAAAATATAGCATACCTTACGGTAACCGGACGTAACGATTGGTCGTCCACGCTTCCTAAAAGCAACAGATCCTACTTCTACCCTTCCGTAAGCGGTTCGTTCGTATTTACGGAAATATGGAAACACAAACCGTCGTGGTTCTCTTTCGGAAAAATAAGAGGTTCATGGGCCCAAGTAGGGAAAGATGCCGATCCATACAGCACGAACACTTACATGTGGCCGCCGGTAACCGTAATAACAGGCTACACAGGAATAGGGAACAACTGGTCGGGAGGAAGTCCTAATCTTAAACCGGAAATGCAGACCGCCTGGGAAATAGGAACGGAAATGAGATTTTTCGATGGGCGTCTGGGCCTGGATTATACTTATTACAACAGTACTACAAAAAATCAGCTTTGCAGTCCGCGCCTTGCACAATCCACAGGATATATATTTCTCGTACTTAACGGAGGATCCGTAAAGAACCAGGGCATGGAACTATCCCTTACCGGTACTCCGATAGAAACCAAGAACTTTTCGTGGAACGTAACCCTAAATCTTTCGGGGAACCGCGGAACTCTGGGAGATTTCATAGACGGGGTTGATATATTTTACGTTACGGATGTACAAACCGGAGGAGTCAAGGCCGGTTCGATTCCAAACGGAGGAGACTTTCTGGGTCTCACCGGAAATTATTGGAAGAAAGATGACAGTGGAACTTATATAGTAGACCCAAAAACAGGACTTTACAAAGACGCAGAATCATCTACAAACATAATCGGCAACAGGGAGCCAAAAATGATAGGAGGATTGAGCAATACTTTCAAGTATAAGGATTGGAGCCTCTCTTTCCTTTTGGATATAAGATTAGGAGGAGACATATACAACGGAACCGAATATTATCTGGTTCAAAGAGGCCTGAGTAAAAAGACATTGCAAAGGAATTCCGTTACCGTAACAGGAGTAACCGAAGACGGAGACCCTTTTAATCAGACATACAATGCAAATGACAGCTATGTCATCGGTGGCAAGACACAATCCGGACGCTATGTAATAGAACAATACTGGAAGGAATACTGCAACAACTCATACAATTTCCTAACCAAGACAAACTGGCTGAAATTGCGTTCCATCTCCGTAACATATGATTTCAAGAATCTCATAAAACACCAGAAAATCATAAAGGGCCTTACGGCTACACTTACGGGGACAAACCTGTGGACATGGACCAATTACAAGGGAATGGACCCTGAAGTAAGCGTCTCAGGCTCCGGTGTAGGAGGATCCGGATCCTCGGGTATAGACTACTGCGGAGTTCCAGCCATCGCCGGAATGTCTCTGGGAGTAAATCTAACATTTTAATCCTAACCTTTAATACTGACAATAATCATGAAAAAGATATTAAAATATTTTATTAGCCTGATCCTCATAACGGGAATTGCAGTATCCTGCGACAACTGGCTGAATGTTAACACTGATCCCGATAATCCCAATGATGCAAGTGCAACCGTAGACATAAGGCTCCCGTGGATACAGTACTATTACATGTACGCATGGGGCACGGCAAATACAAGAACAAGTTTCATAGACGGACTGATGGCATGTTCCAGCGGTTCCAATTATTACCTTACGATATGGGATCCAACTCAAAGTCCATCCACTACCACATACCAGAATTTCTTCCTCGGCTCGGCCGTAAACATAGCCCCCATGATAACAAAAGCCGAAGAAACAGGAGCATATCATTATATAGGAGCAGCTCTTACCATAAGAGCAATGGGATTCCTGATGCTTGCTGACCTTTACGGGGAAATGCCTTATACTGAAGCCCTCAGCGGAAAATACAACCCCGTATACGATACCGGGGAAACGATATACAAAGGTTGTATGGAAGATCTCAACAATGCTATCAGATATTTCGGCATGACACAAGAAGCAGAAGCCAAAGCTCTATCCGAGGGAGACATCTGGAACAAAGGTGATGTTAATAAATGGATCAAGCTTTGCTATGGTCTTAAAGCCAGGTATTTTCTACAGATCTCAAAGAAATCCACATATAATGCCGATTCTGTGTTAACGGCTCTATCCAAAGCTCCGCAGTCGAATTCGGACAATACCATAATGAGACATTACAACGTAGAAGGCGACGCAACAAACTTTACGGTGGGAGATCCATATCAGACGAACTCCACATGGAACAGTGCAGCTTACGGAACACATCAGCGCATAACAAGATATTTCGCAAACCTTCTTAACAACACTTATACCGGAGGATCGGGAGACATTGATCCCAGAATGTCCAAGATAATGCCGGCAATGATGAGCAACGTCATCCTCGATGATGACGGAAACATAAAGACATACGAATGGAAACGCGATATAGGTGTGGATATAATGAACTCCGACGTCTCCGACGTAGTATATGCTCCGTACAATGCAGCTTACGCTTCCAGCGATCAAATCATAAAATACGAGATAGACGACGCCTCCAAAAGAGCGGATTTCGTTTCCAAGCTTCAGGGACATCATTCATATGTAGTAGAAAATGACACCGTAAAGGTCACATACAGAACGGGAAATTTCTACATAAACAGTACCGACTATAAGAGGGCCGGAGATACCGCATATGTAAACCTCAGGAGCAACAGCCTCTCTACAAGAGGGAAATCGGTTACTGATATGTATTATTACGCCGACGACGATGCCGGCGCCGTCGCTGGCACAGGAAGCTTTTTCGTAAGGCCTGATTCGGATTCCGGAATTCTCACCTATGCCGAAATGTGTTTCATAAAGGCCGAAGTTTATATGAGGCTCGGGAATAAGGTAGAAGCATATCAGGCATATATAGACGGTATAAAAGCCGATTTCGACATGATGCAGGCCAAATTGCAGGAATGGAAGGACGACGGTACAAATAACGAAGACCAAATGCCCATGAACGAAGCAGATATAGAAAATTACATGCATTCAGGAGCCGTTATTCAGAGTGCCGCGAATCTCACCATGTTCGACATAATTAAGCAAAAGATTATAGCATTGGGATTCAATATGCAGAACTGGAACGACATGCGGAGATTCAACTATAGTACAGGAGACATAGGCAATCTGGGCGTAGTTTATGTAGACTATAAAAGACCTTTCAGTTTTACGGCAACAGATAAAATGACCGGTACAGATCCTACGGCTCTGCAATACTGGATGAGGAGATTCGCACAAAGCTCCCATGAAACGAATTATAATTCAAAACAGGTAATAGCTTCCAATAAATTTTACACCCCCGGAGTATCGGAAGGAGTAAACATAGAGCCCGGAATCTATAGCGATCCAGTATGGTGGGACAAAGAAGAGTAAAACACATATAACGAATAGAAAGGGAAAAGGGCTAAAATATTACGATATGTAAGAAAGGCTTCCATAACAAACAAAAAGGTACGGCATTCCCAAAATGTCGTACCTTTTTTATGCAAAGCCTTTTACGGTGCCTATTGTTAATAAAGTATCTTAATTTACCCGCATAGGGGTATAATATTAACATACAAATATAAAATGTTACAAATATTTACAAATGAACAGTATCCGGCATAAATAATCGATAAATAAATTACGATTATGATTTATAAGCAAAATAATTATGCTATTTATACGGACCTGAGCGGAAATAACGACTTAATTTATAAAAAACACTTGCGTTTCTAATATAATAAGTTTTATATTTGTACTTGTTTTAATAAAAAACCTAAATTTTTCACTTAACTATTTTATTAATCTAAATTCAAGACTTATGGTCATTCGAAAACTTATTAGCAAGTCAATATGTTCAATATTGACTGTTTTTGCCTGCCTGGCCCTTTCTACGGGATCTCTGCTAGCTCAGAGCATAACCGTAAAGGGAACGGTAAGGGATTCCAAGGGAGAACCGGTCGTAGGTGCCAACGTTATCGTAAAGGGCACCCGAAACGGAGTCTCTACAGACATCGACGGTAAGTACATAATCAAAGTAGATAAAAATGCCACTTTGAGATTTACCGCTTTGAGTTACAAAGAAAGAGATATTGCCATAAAAGGACGTTCAGTTATAAACGCCGTCCTGGAAGACAATTCACTAATGCTTAAGGAAGCCGTAATTACCGGTGAATTCGGTATGAAACGTGTCGCCAGATCTGTAGGATCGGCAGTTCAGAACGTAAAAGCGTCCGATATTGCTGAATCCGGCAGGGAGAGTTTCGTCAGCGCACTTCAGGGACGTGTAGCCGGAATAACTGTAACATCCACCGGAGGAGCTCCGGGCTCATCCACATCAGTAGTATTAAGGAGCATAACATCGATCTCGGGCAGCAACCAGCCTTTATATGTAATCGATGGTGTCCCCGTAAATAATTCCACATTCGACCCTGCGCAGGGTTTTGCAAGAGATGATCAGATCGGAACTGCCAACCTCGACTTCGCATCAAGGGGAAATGACATAAATCCCGATGATATTGCAAGTATGACTGTCCTGAAGGGAGCTGCCGCCGCAGCACTGTACGGTTCGGACGCATCCAACGGCGCAATAATTATCACGACAAAAAAGGGCCACGCAGGAAGAGGCAAGGTCAGCTACAACAACTCGTTCCGCTGGGACAAAGCCTACGGATATCCTGAATTGCAGACCAAATATGCAAACGGAGCATACGGCACTACAAACTTTTACTATACATCAAGATTCGGAGCCGAATATCCCAAGGGCCAGAAATTATATGACAATATAGATGCTGTCATGCAAACAGGCTTCTCGCAGAGACATAACATCTCCGTTGAAGGCGGTACGGACAAGGTTACAGTACGTGGTTCCGCTTCATACCTCGATCAAAAAGGTATTGTCAAAACGACCGACTTTACGCGTCTGAACATCTCACTTTCAGGAAAGGCACAAGTAACCAAGTGGCTAAGTTTTGATTCTTCTATGGAATACGTTGCCACAACCAACCACAAGGCTTTGAAAGGATCCGCAGGGCCTCTTTACAAAGCCGTATTATGGCCAATGACTTCCGATATAAAAGACTATATTAAGGACGATGGAAGTATGACTACTCCCGATCTTTATACCGACACAGATCTTCTCAACCCATTGTTCGCATTATACAAAAACAAGAACTACGACGAATCCGACCGTGTAATAGCACATGTCGGCATAAACATAACCCCAACCAAGCACACTTTCGCCATCTTAAAAATGGGATGGGACGTTGGATCCGAAAAATTCGAATATTTCGTTCACCCGTATTATGGAAATCCATCTTCATCATCATACGGCGAAGGCTCCTACAATCTAACGAAATACAATTTCGACGACGAATCCCTGAATGCCCTGGCTGGATATAACAACGACTGGGGGAAATTCACTTTTTCAGCACAGGCCGGATACCACCAGATAGATAACAAGACAAACAGTCTTTCTACATACGGGTCTGATTTTCAAGTAATAGATTTTTATAGTATTTACAACTGCAACCCCTCTACCGTAATAACAAGAACCAGAACAAAGGAGCGCAGAATTCAGGCAATATCAGGACAAGTTGAAGTAGGTTATAATAATATGGCTTTCGTAACTCTCAGAGGAAGGAACGACTGGTCTTCCACATTACCGAAAAACAACAGATCATATTTCTATCCAGCACTGGAGACATCTATGGTTTTAACCGAACTGCCTTTCCTCAAAAACAACGCCGTGGTATCCTATCTCAAGCTGCGCGGAGCAATTGCACAGGTAGGTAAAGATGCTACACCGCATGCCATAGATCCGGAACTCGAGGTAACAGAAGATATAGGAGGCGGATACCGTTACGGTTATACCGGGCCCAACCACCGGCTGAAACCGGAAATGACTACTTCTTATGAAACAGGATTCGAGGGCCGCTTTTTCAACGACAGGGTAAATACCTCTTTCACCTATTATTGGACCAAATGCAAGGATCAGTATATAACCGGATTCCGGCTGAGCTATGCTACCGGGTTCGTTCTTAACAACATGAACGTCGGAACATTTACGACACAGGGATGGGATTTCCATATAGACGGAGACATACTGCGCACTGATTCCGGAATAAGATGGAACTTGGGAATGAACCTCTCACATGCAACATCCAACGTAACAAAGTTGCCTGAGAATGTTACTGAGTACTACAATGCATATACATGGTTGTCAGGAGACCTTAGAAACGGTATCTCCGTAGGCCACCCGGTTACAACTATGACCGGTAAGGCATACCAGAGAAACAAAAAGGGTCAGATCCTTATCAATCCCACTAGCGGAATTCCTCTTATAGATTCCGACTGGAGTATTCTCGGAGACAGGCAGCCTGATCTGCAGTTCGGATTCACTACGAACATCTCATACAAGGGATTCCGGCTTTCGGCATTGGTTTCCGGAAGAACCGGAGCTACCGTTGTAAATGCAACAAAAAGGACCATGATGTCAAAAGGCAGCAGCTGGGAGTCCGTCAAGTTGCGTGAAAGCGATCCCGTAGTTTTCGACGGGGTCCTCAAGGACGGCAAACAGGACAGTGATAATCCTACCGTCAACACTATATCCGTTACCATGGGGAACTACGGAGGCTCTTCAATTTATACAGGCGGTGATGAAGAATGGCTGGAAAAAAATATATATTACTTCAGGCTTTCCGAATTGCGCCTTTCTTACAACGTTCCGAAAAAATGGCTTGCAAGCACCACAAAGGGATTCGTATCAACGGCAAATATATGGGTGGCCGGAAACGATCTCTGCACTTTCACCAACTATTCCGGCATAGATCCGGTAGGGAACTCCAATTCCGCAGCTCTCGGAGGATCCGGGGGCAGGGGCATAGATTACTGGGGCATTCCAAGTCCCCGTGGCTATTCTTTCGGTATAAGTCTAACATTCTAGAATTCAAAAAATCATGAAAAAAATACTTACAATAACAATACTGGCCATCATGGCGCTGTCTACGACAGGCTGCGACAGCTTTCTGGATTGTAATAAAAGCATAGATTCCCCGGACTACATAGAAGCCTACCTTTATTTGCCCGGCATTCTTTCAACATACTCGGGAATATACTATGACGTAAGAGTAACGGCACCTCTATCTCAAATGATGGGTACCAGCAGCTATACATCCTTTGCCTCCAATTATTATGTTCCGAGTAATGATGACGGTGCGGTTATGTGGCGCAACGTTTACTGGGAACAGGGCATGAACCTCGAAAACATGATAAAAGAGGCTAAAGACGACAAGCAATGGACTTTAACCGGTATAGGTTATGCAATAAAGGCATTTTCATGGGATTTGCTTACAAAATACCACGGAGAATTACCTATGAAGGAAGCTTTCGAAGAAGGACGGCTTTCCTTCGATTACGATTATCAAAAAGACATCTACACTCAGGTAAGAGCATGGGCCGATACTGCAATAGTATATTTATCCAAGGAAGATAACAGCGATTACGGATCCAAATTGAAGAACGGAGACCTCATTTTCGAAGGAGATGCCGATAAATGGATCAAGTTCGCACATGGAATCATAGTATGCAACCTTGCTTCTCTTACCAACAAGAAGAATTTTAAATCAGAATATGCCCAGCAACTTCTGGATCATGCTGAACTTGCTCTTCAAAACAACGACGATAACGTTACGGTAAAAACTCTGGGAGGCGGCAAGAATGCACAGTTCACATCTTACAATAATTTCTGGGGCTCGTACAGGGGGAATCTTTCATATTCCTATTTCCCTTCCGATTATGCCGTACAAATAATGACAGGAACCGTTCCGGAATATGATAAGGCGACCGGGGACAAGGTTGATTCCGATCCGGATCCGGTAACGGGCGAGGAGAGTAAATACAGACCATGGGACCTGAATCCTAATCAGATAATTTGCGACACACTTACTTCCGTAGAAGGATATGAAGGTCATTTCGATCCGCGTGTATTAGCAAAACTCGGAACATATGACGACCATGATTACAGATTCCTTAATATAAAGGATGAAGCAGAACGTCTGGATTCTATTGAAAAAATGCGTTTTTACGGATCCGGATTTACTTCTGCTACAGGTCCTATAGGAACAGCAACCTCATTCTACGGAAGAAGTTACATATCCAAGACAGCTTATGAAGGAACCGGACGCTGGATATACAGGGACGATGCTCCGTATATTTTGATGACCGCAGCGGAAATAAAATTCGACGTTGCCGAAACATATTGGAAATTAGAACAAAAGGTAAATGCTTTTAATGCATGGAAAGAAGGCGTTTCTCTGGATGAAGAATTTACGAGAAGTTACCTGCAACCGGGGAACTATGACGGATCCACATATGGAAGCCGCCCGGGAGGAGATAAAATAAATAAGGACGACTTCAAGACTTTGGCAGATTCATACCTTGCCGGCCCGTATGTCGGAGGTATGACCTTGGATAAATTCACGCTTTCGCACATTATGATGCAGAAATGGATCGCTCTTTATCCATGGGGTGCCCACGAAGCATGGGTCGATATGCGCAAATACCAATACGATATAAAACACACGGGAGATTATCCCGGCTACGGTAACGGTTGGACTGAAACTACCATAGATCAGAAATGGGACGACGACGAGACCAAGGTATACAAGGGCTTTTACCTTTATCCGGCACAAGTTGAGAACAGGAGAGGACAGTACAACATAAACAATGCAGGATCCCCGTGTTTCCGCATACGTCCGAGATATAATTCGGAATACATGTGGAATATCCCGGCTCTGGAATCATTAAAACCTATAGCAGGGACCGCAGATAACTATCATTGCTCCATGCCGTGGTTCTCTTACCCCGGAGACCAGCCGGAATCCTTATAATAATCCAATAAATTAAATATCAGAAATATGAAAAATCTCAAATATTTGATATTCGCATTGGCGCTCGTCGCCATGTCTTCCTGCAACAAGCATGAGATTCTATACGATACTACCAAAGTAGCTGATGAAGATGCCGAGTTACAGATACATTATGTTGCTCCGATAAATAATGTTGCATCCAACTACATTGACTCTGTATTTGCAAACGGCAAATTAATAGCGTCCGTAGAAGGCAGCAGCCAGCTGAAACCATACAACGGCATACCCAGCGGTTCTGCAGGACGATTCTATACGATAAAGTCTGGAAAGGTAGAACTCCAGTTCTATCAGTCAGGATCGGTAGTTTATGATAAGACCCTCACTTTGTCGTCCGGAAAACAGGACATTTTCGTTTACGATCTCGCGAAAGATCCGTTAATAATGAAAAACGGATATCCGTATAAAGACAACTCCGCTTCCCAAACCACAGTAGGGACATTCGGAACAGATTCGCTTACCTACATAAGATTCTATAACTTCCTGTTCGAAGATGTAAACACCCCTTATCCCGGAAAATTAAAATACCAATACAAAAATCCGAGGACAAAAGAATGGGAAGATGTAGGAGATTATGTGGGCTTCGGTGAAGTTACAGCCGTTACTCCCCTCCTGGTAATAAAGGATGTTTATAATTCTTCAGGATACTGTTATGAATATTACAGAATCCTCGACGAAGACGGCAACATATTGAGAGTATGGAGCAGCGGATCCCGTTATAAAAACTATTCCGACTACTGGCGTGCATACATAGGAAGGGTTTGTTCGCACATTTATTGCGGAACCAGAACTGAAAGTCCGAAGCAGGGAGTAAAACTTTGGTACAATCAATAATATTACACGAATAGGTAAATTTATTCATATATTTATAAGGCGGTTGTTTAAACCGCCTTATTTTAAATAATTTATTAATCAACATCATGAAAAAGCTATTACTTATCCTTTGTGCATTTATGATTGCTATGCCTAACTATGCACAAAAACTTTCCAAAGCCGAGAAAAAGGCTGCAGAACAAAAAGCACACGATAAAGCTGCAGAATACATTAAGGCAAAAGATTTCATAATCGTTCCGGCTTCATACGAAGACGGCGACGGAATTATGCAAAGCAACACCAACAATTCGAATTTTCTCTTATGCCAAATGAAAACGATGTACGCACAAGGATCTATCGTATGCGGAAACAGCTATACGAACCAGGTCGAAGCCACGGAGTTCCTTCCAAAATTCGATAAAAAAGGGAATCTGAGACTAAGCATAGTAGTATCCGGAAGAATGTTAAGGGGAACCTACACGATATCCATGAGGCACAACAGCAACATGGCCGATGTAATATTCACTCCCATAAACGGCAAAACGAGAAAATTCAGAGGCCCGGTAGAATCACCGAAAGAAGCCTCCTATAACAAAAGGTCGAATCCTATCTAGAAAAAACGATACTTATTTTTCCTGAGCGCGAGATACCCCCGGGATTCAATCCGGGTTTTCCTTCAGGTACCGGAACGTTCAATTTTTTAAAATATTCCCCCCAAACGGGAAATTCGATTGAGGTCCCTGGCGATTTATAAGTCATGGGCCTCAATTTGAATATAGACTTCCCTCCGTTGGCACGCATGAATGCAAAATAGATCAATTCCGAACAATAATACTTATCGTTTGAAATATCGTAATACGGATCGTAAGGTTTACCAACAAGCTTTAAGGCTTCCACAATGGCCCCGGGGATAAGTTTCCTGTATCTCCTCTTCAACCTTCCCAGGGTAAATAGTGGATTGCCGCAGCTGTCCGTCACCCTGTATAAAAATTTATTTATCGGATTTACGGAAACATATTCTCCGGCCGCCTCAATCACCTCAGGTTTGCCGTCGTTTATCCATACCAGAGCAACATGATTAAAATCCCTGCCGTGATACCCTCTTGTAACTTCGTCTATAGCTTCGCACAACGGACCGCAATCTGTTTTTTGAAAAAGCAGATCACCGTTGCGGAAATCCGGCAAAACAGAACTGCCCTGTGCAAAAACATTCCGTCCGGACAGTAACAGCAATAATGCTGAAATTAAGAGAATTAAATATCTATTTCTCATTACTTCCCCTTTTATCAAAAATACGGTCGGTTAATTTTTTATTTCCCGAAGCCTTCTGAATATTGGTTTCAATAGGTATGTAGAACAGCCTTCTTTTCAAATCCTCGGAAACATAAGAATTATTCATTATCCTTACGCTGTCTTTTTCAGTAGTAAATACTGCAGAAACCGGATAGTCCGCAGCCCAGCGGTTCAGTTTATTCATATCGGACTTCACATAATCCCTGTGATCTGAGAACTTAATACAATCCAGGATCTTATAACCGTCACCTATGTGCCCGGCGAATTCCGAATCATCAGCAATTCCTGAAAAGAAAATAGCAGACCCTGAATAAATATACCGCATATCGCAAACATCGGAAAAAACGGGAGCCGGATCGGAATATGAAATATTAGAAAAATAAAGATCCTGACTCTCTTTGACAAGCAGTTTTCTGCGCCATTCCGATTCCGCCGCAGACAAATCTTTATCTAAAAGCGACTCGTCCGGAATTCCTTCGAAAAGACCCATTACGGGGGCTTTGCTTATTATTATGCTCTCGGCCCTGGCTATCTGGCTCGGCAGATCGCGCAGAGATCCGGCGGGCAGAAGATCATCCCCGCAAACGGGACGGTTATAATCTACAAGCAATATGGAATGGCTGGGACGTATTTTTCTGTATTGGAAACCATCGTCCAGAATTATAAGATTGACAGAAGGATCATCCCAAAGAATACGGTTTATGGCACTTATCCTGTTTTTGCACACGGCTACGGTAACATCTGGAAATTTCCTTTTTATCTGAAGAGGCTCGTCCCCCACATCCCTGTAAGAATCCGAAACTTCAACGAGTCTGAAGCCCTTGCTCTTGCGCTTGTACCCTCTTGAGACGACCGCTATCCTGTATTTAACGGACAACAATCTCAGAAGCATCTCCACATGGGGGGTTTTACCCGTCCCTCCCGCAGTAATATTTCCGACGCACACAACAGGAACCGAAAAACGTACGCTTTTAATAACATTCCTGTCATACAAAAGATTCCTTATCTTAAGGACCATGAAATAAGGAAAAAGCAGAGTCCTGCTCCTTATGCCGAGAAGTTCGGAATTATAATTTATTTTTATCCCCATCTTTCCATAATATAATCAAAGATGCCGTAAATCTTTTCAGGATCATTTTCGGTAACCAGCTTCAAACGCGTTTCCTTAAAATTGTCGAGGTTTTTAAAGTAACACGACAGATGCCTCCTCATTTCAAGCACACCTACCCTGTCCCCCTTGACTTCAAGCGATTTTGCAAAATGCTTTCTTGCCAGTTCCACTTTTTCAGCAACCGTAAGCGGTGGCATGGGCTCGCCATTCTTTAGAAAATATTTTATCTCCCTGAATATCCATGGATGTCCGAATGTCGCTCTTCCTATCATTATGCCGTCCACACCGTAATCGTCGAATGCCTTTTTAGCCGAAGGACCGTCAGCAATATCTCCGTTCCCTATTATAGGTATCCTCATTCTGGGATTCTCCTTTATCCTGCCTATAAGCGTCCAGTCGGCCCTGCCCCTGTAAAGCTGCTTCCCTGTCCTCCCGTGAACCGTGAGGGCAGAAATGCCGACATCCTGAAGCCTCTCTGCAAGTTCTACGATAATAAGGGAATCATCGTCCCAACCCAGCCTGGTCTTAACAGTAACCGGCAGCTTTACCCTTTCAACTATTTCCTTAGTTATGGCAACCAGCTTTTCAGGATCGCGCAACATTCCGGAACCGGCTCCCCTCCTCGCTATTTTATTTACGGGACATCCGAAATTTATATCTATAACATCGGGACGGGCTTCCTCTGCCATACATGCCGCCTCAATCATAGCTTCGGGAATATTTCCGTATATCTGTATTCCGGCCGGACGTTCGCAGTCGTAAATCTTCATTTTGGCTACCGTCTTTTCAACATTTCTAACCAGCGCATCGGAAGAAACGAATTCTGTATATACCATATCGGCACCGAACTCTTTGCAGATATATCTGAAAGAAGCATCGGTAACATCTTCCATAGGAGCCAGAAATAAAGGTTTTCCCCCAAGATCGATTTCACCTATTTTCATAATCGGCAGGTAAACTAAATACTAAACCGACAAAATTAACATTTTAACGGAAAAAAGCATTAATTTTACCCGGCATCGCCGCCCGGAATGGATTGTTATTTGCAGCGGCTTTGCTTCAAAAACACTATAAAAAAAAGAACGATGGAATATATGAAAAATCTAAAAAGGATCGGCGTCCTCACCTCCGGCGGGGACGCGCCTGGAATGAACGCTGCAATAAGAGCAGTAGTAAGGACCGCGGTATATCATAATATAGAAGTAGTCGGAATAAGACGGGGATTTCAGGGGCTGATTGAAAAGCAATTCATGAGTCTGCAGTCACAATCGGTTTCAAGGACGGTACAATTGGGAGGGACATTGCTAAAATCAAGCAGATGCCCCCGATTCAGGGAAAAACAGTACAGAAAAATAGCATATGACAATCTTCGCGAAGCAAACATAGACGCACTTGTAGTAATAGGAGGAGACGGATCTTTCAGAGGAGCCGAAGACTTTCTGGAAGATTTCAAGGACTACCATATTGTAGGTGTCCCGGGAACGATAGACAACGACATATACGGAACGGACTACACGATAGGATTTGACACGGCCATAAACACAGCCGTAAGCGCCGTTGATAAAATAAAAGATACTGCGGATTCTCACAATATGATTTTCTTCGTGGAAGTAATGGGGCGAGATGCAGGATTCATAGCACTATATACCTCCATAAGCGAAGGAGCTGAAGCAATGATGATACCGGAAGTTCCAACGAAAATAGAACAGCTATGTTCATACCTGCAGACCGAAAGGAGACAAAACAAAACTTCGGGAGTAGTTATAGTATCGGAAGGAGATGAAAACGGAAGCGCTTCGGAAATTGCGGAGAAAGTAAAAAAAATACTACCAAACTATGAAACACGGGTTACGACTCTGGGACATATACAAAGAGGGGGCTCTCCTTCATGCAGGGACAGGGTATTGGCCAGTCTTCTGGGAAATGGAGCAGTAGAAGCTCTCAGGAAAGGCATCAGCGGGGTGATGATAGGACAAATCAACAATGAAATAGTTTATACTCCTTTCAGGGAGGCAACTACCAGACATAACGAAATCAATAAATACTGGTACGAAATAGCTCATATTTTGTCGCTTTAAAAAGTTTTGCTATCTTTGCACCCCCCTTAAAAGGGGAACGCAACAGTTTAAGTATTAATTTATTAATAATCAGTACAGTGGATTTTCAAAGTTACAAGACGGTCTCTGCCAACGCACAAACCATAAAAAAGGAATGGCTGTTGATAGATGCGACCGATCTGGTATTAGGAAGGCTTGCATCCAGAGTAGCATTCGTGTTAAGAGGCAAGCATAAGGTCGACTTTACCCCCAACGTAGATTGCGGCGATAATGTAATAATCATTAACGCCGAAAAAATACGCCTTACAGGGAAAAAGATGACCGACAAAGTGTATGTGAGATACACGGGACATCCTGGAGGACAGCGCTTCACAACTCCTAAAGAGTTGCTACAGCACAAACCTACAGCAGTAGTAGAGGAAGCTATAAAAGGAATGCTTCCTAAAAACAGATTGGGAGCTCAGTTGTTCCGCAATCTTTATGTATACGCAGGATCGGAATATCCTCAACAGGCACAAAAGCCAAAAATTGTAAAACTAAACGAAATTTAAACAGAGCATGGAATTAGTCAACGCCCTTGGAAGACGTAAATCAGCAGTTGCCCGTGTTTATTTAAACACGACAGGCAAAGGAAATATCGTTATCAACGGGAAAGCTCTGGAAGATTATTTTGCAGACGAGTCTTTACGCTACATCGTAATGCAGCCTCTGGCCGCTACCGAAACCGAAGCCAGTTTTGATATAAAAATCAACCTGACGGGCGGTGGAATAAAGGGACAGGCAGAAGCCGTACGTCTCGGCATATCGCGAGCTCTTTGCAAAATTGATTCCGAAGCATATCGTTCAGCCCTGAAGAAAGCCGGTTTTCTTACCCGCGACGCACGCGAAGTCGAAAGAAAGAAACCAGGCCGTCCAGGTGCCCGCAAACGCTTCCAATTCAGTAAACGTTAATATTTACCAACTGATTTATCGTACGGTATGATTTAAAATACAGGGATTCCAAAAGTTTGCTTATGAACTTTGAGACTACCCGGATATTTGTCATGCCGCGGAAAATTTTCGGGACCGTTAAAAGCGTTACCCGGAATTGAAGAAAAGAGATTATAATAATTAAAGAAAACAAAAATGCCTAGAACAAATTTCCAAGAATTGCTTGATGCAGGCTCGCATTTCGGACATCTGAAAAGAAAATGGAATCCGAAAATGGCCCCTTATATATTTATGGAGAAAAACGGCATCCATATAATAGACCTGCATAAAACCATCATAAAGATAGACGAAGCCGCACTGTTCGCCAAACATCTGGCACTTGCCGGCCGCAAGATACTTTTCGTTGCAACCAAGAAACAGGCAAAGGATATAGTTGCAGAACAGGCCAAGGCCGTCAATATGCCATATGTCACCGAAAGATGGCCGGGCGGAATGCTTACGAACTTCCCGACCATACGCAAGGCCGTTAAAAAAATGAATACCATCGACAAAATGATGACCGATGGAACATTCGATTCCCTGTCAAAAAGGGAAAAACTGCAAATCTCCCGTCAAAGGGCAAAGCTTGAGAAGAATCTCGGTTCCATTGCGGACCTCAACCGTCTGCCTTCCGCTCTTTTCATTGTAGACGTACAGAAGGAAATGAATGCCGTAAAAGAAGCCAACAGACTAAATATCCCCATAATCGCCATTGTCGATACTTGTTGCGATCCAACCACTATTGATTATGTAATACCGGCAAACGACGATGCGGCAAAATCCATTTCACTTGTAACCGGAAAAGTATGCGATGCAATCACAGAAGGACTTGAAGAGAGAAAACTGGTAAGGGAGAAGGAACAGCAGGAAAAAGAAACAAAGGCTAAAGCAGGGGCGAAGGAAAAAGAGGCCGTAAAGGCTCAGGATGAAGAAGGGACTATCGGAGGAAGGAAATTACGGCCGAGGAGAAACATGTCCATCGTCACCCCCAAGGAAGAAACACCCGCAAAAGAAAATGTTCCTGATGTAGCCGAACCTAAGGTTGAAGAAGCTCCGGAAAAGAGCGGAGAAGAAAAGTAAACGATAAAGACTATTCATTATGGAAATAAAAGCTACAGATGTCGCCAAATTACGTAAAATGACCGGCGCCGGAATGATGGACTGCAAAAGAGCCCTGGTTGAATCCGACGGCGATTATGAAAAGGCGAAGGAAATCATACGTGAAAAAGGAAAACTGGTTGCAGCAAAACGTTCCGACAGGGAAACAACCGAAGGTTCGGTAATAGCAAAGGTCAGCGATGACAAAAAGAAAGCTATTCTCGTATGCCTTGGCTGCGAAACGGATTTCGTTTCGCAGAACAAAGAATTCCAAACTTTGGCCAATGCAATAGCAGATATTGCCATGAAGGAATTCCCTGAAGACCTTAATGCTCTTAAAGCATGCAAGATCAATGGAATGACAGTAGCAGAAGCCGTTACGGAACAAACCGGCAAAAGCGGAGAAAAAACCGTTATCGCCTGTTATGAAAAGATAGAAGCTCCTTTCGCAGGTTCTTATATTCATATGAACGGTAAAGTTGCTACTATAGTAGGTTTCTCAAAAGCCATAGGCGATCACGACGCAAAGGAAATAGCAATGCAGGTAACTGCAATGAATCCCGTTTCCGTAAGCAAGGAAGATTGCCCGGCCGAAGTCATAGAAAAAGAAATGAAGATTTACCGCGAACAAATTGCGGAATCCGGCAAACCGGCCGCCATTGCAGACAAGATTGCCGCCGGTAAGCTAGCCAAATTCTTTAAGGAAAGCACATTGGAAGAACAGGTATTTGTTATGAACGATAAAATGACGGTAAAGGAATTCTTAAAATCCCTCGATCCGGAAGTAAAAGTATTATCATTCAAAAGATACTCGCTAAACGACTAATACGAACCCTGCCTATAATATAAATTCCGTAAAGGAATCTTCATATAAAAAAGGGACCGTCTTTCGAAAAGACGGTCCCTTTGATTTTACCAAAAAGATCATTCTATATTTTTACGGAACATGGTTAGGAACTCCTTCATTCTCACATTGTCTTTTTTATCAATTATATCTTTAAGCCCCTCCAGAGAACCAATTATGCGTGACAACTGTTCGGGAGTATGGGGATTGAAAAGAATCTCGGTAAGTAAAAAATCATCTTCGGAAGACAGGCCGCGTGCAATTGCCAGATGTTTCTTAAAAGTAGTGCCCGGGGCATCCATATGCTTCATAACGGAACCAAATACAAGCGTTGAAGCAAAAGGTATGGCAAGAGAATACGCAACAACTTCATCATGTTCGTCAAAAGTATATTCACATACGTTCAATTTAAGCTTGCCGAATATCTCCTTGAAAAAGGCTTTTCCAAGCCCGTCGGATTCCTTTATTATTATTGCATTCTCGGACTGCAGATTCCCCAGATTGGCAAAAGTAGGACCGAACATAGGGTGCGTTGAAACGAATTTCATTCCGGCAGTTTTATAAAAATCGCGCAATCCCGTTTTTACGGATGCAATATCTGAAAGAATACAATTCCTCCCAAGATAAGGGAGTACTCCCTCAAAAGCCCCGATAGTAGCATTAAGCGTCACGCAATTTATCACCATATCCGGAGCAAATCCTTTTATCTCGTCCAAAGAGGAAAAACGCAGTGCATTATAAACGAAGCGCATTTTTCTTGCATCCGGTTCATATACCGCAACATCATAGTCAAAACTCAGCAAATCTGTAAAGAAAGACCCCATCTTACCGGCTCCCAATATCAATATATTCATAATATCAATCCGTAAATTATTCTATTTTGAGCTGGACCTTAACCGACTCTTCGTGTATAAGCTTCATAATATCGGATACGAACTCCTCTCCGAGGTTCATCTCCATCCCCATTGATGCACGCCCCTTTAGGATATCGCTGTATCTGCCGGTCTGAAGTACCGGCATATTATGTTCTTTTTTATACACTCCGATTTCACCGGAAATCCTCATACGCTTTGCAAGAAGTTCCAGAATCCTTTCATCTATTTCATCTATTTGCTTTCTCAGAAGTACTATGCTTTCGGTTGTCTGTACATTATCCTTAACCACCAGCATCTTAAGAATATAGTCCAGGGCATCGGGCGTAAGCTGCTGGGAAGCATCGCTTAAGGCACAAGATGGATTGCAGTGGGATTCTATCATAAGGCCGTCGAAATTAAGATCGAGAGCCTGCTGCGAGATGGGAGCTATGAGTTCTTTTTTCCCTCCGAGATGGCTGGGATCGCAAAAAACCGTCATCGACGGAAATCTGCGTTTTAATTCTATGGGGATGTGCCATAACGGAGCATTCCTGTATATATTCTTATCGGGAGAACTGAACCCCCTGTGGATAACACCAAGTTTTTTAAGCCCGGCATTATAAAGACGCTCGAGTGCCCCTATCCACAATTCAAGATCGGGATTTACAGGATTCTTTACAAGGATAGGGACGTCTACGCCTTTGAGGGCATCTGCAAGTTCCTGAACTGCAAAAGGGTTGGTAACAGTCCTCGCCCCTATCCACAATATGTCCATGCCCGCTTTCAGAGCCTCAAGAACATGATGCGGAGTAGCAACTTCGGTTGCAAGCAACATCCCTGTTTTTTGTTTTACCTCCTTCATCCATGCAAGACCTTCCGAACCTACGCCTTCGAAGCATCCCGGCTTGGTTCTGGGTTTCCAAATGCCGGCCCGGAATATCTTTATCCCTTTTGCGGCAAGACCTTCCGCCGTAGAAAGAACCTGTTCCCTGCTTTCAGCACTGCATGGTCCTGCTATTACCACCGGTTTCCCGGATGAAGGACCCGCAAGATCTAGTTTTTCAATTTTCATTTCCATTGTTTCAATTATCTTTTTTATTATAAATACCGCAGTTTTCCACTCTCTCGAGCGCTTTCCCAAGCATCTGAACATTGCAGCAAAGAGAAATCCTTATATAATCGTCCCCTTCACTTCCGAAAATAAAACCGGGGGTCAGAAAGACATGAGATTTATAAAGAAGAGTATCACAGACTATTTCTCCCGAAGACTTGTTTCCTTTTCCGCAACGGTTGCAGTCCTTTACCCGCCCCCACAGAAACAGTCCCACCTGACCCGGTCTTACATCTGCACCCGCAGCCTCAAGTATCCTGACAGCCAAATCCTTTCTTTCAGAATAGATTCTGTTCATGGTTCCATGCCATTCTTCCGGAGATTCCAGCGCTTTCACCGCGGCAAGCTGCATGGGCCGGAACATTCCGGAATCCATATTGCTTTTCACCCTCAGGATCCATTCAACGAATTTGCGGTTGGAAGCAAGCATGCCGATTCGCCATCCCGGCATATTAAATGTTTTGCTCATGGAATTAAGCTCAATGCAAATATCCTTCGCCCCCGGAACGGAAAGTATGCTGAGAGGCCTTTCGGTAAGTATGAAACTATATGGATTATCGTGACATATTATTATTTTATGCTTCCTTCCGAACTCTACGAATTTACGGAAAACTTCTTCAGATCCGTCGGCCCCCGTAGGCATATTGGGATAATTGCACCACATAAGCTTTATGCGCGAAAGATCCAGCATTCCGCGGGCATCCTCTCTCTCAAGTTCTTCAAAATCGGGATACCATCCGTTCTCTTCCTTAAGAGGATAATAATGGACATCGGCCCCAACCAGTCTCGAAACGGAAGTGTAGGTAGGATATCCGGGATTGGGAACAAGGACTCCGTCTCCAGGATTCACAAAAGCCATGGAAATATGCATTATCCCCTCCTTGCTACCCATAAGAGGCAATATCTCGCATTTCGGATCGAGTTCCACACCATATTCCCTCTTATAAAAATCCGAAAATCCGTTTCTCAGCTCCGGAATCCCGGTATAAGGCTGATATCCGTGGGAATCAGGCAGACGCGCCGATTCAGACAGAGCCGTCACGCTCTCCATGGAAGGCGGAAGATCCGGACTCCCTATACCAAGATTTATAACATCCGCACCTTCGCCGTTCATTGCGTCTATTTCCTTACGCTTTACGGAAAAATAATATTCCTTTACGTTTCCGATTCTATCGGCCGGTGAAAAATCAATGGAATCCTGTATCATATCAAAAAAATTAAATTCAAATAAAACCCAAGAAGTCAAATCAAAAACCCCGACGGCCGTCGGCATACTCTCCCATTATCTTAAAATCGCTGCAAAGGGGCATTATTGCATCTACGGCCTGAAGATACCTTCCGTAATCCTCAAAAAGGACATTTATATAAAACTGGTATTCCCACTCCTTGCCTACTATCGGAAGCGACTGTATCATGGAAAGATTCATATCATAAAACGACAGCACCGACAGTACTTTTGAAAGACTTCCGGCAACATGGGGAAGTGTAAAAACGATGGAACTCTTGTTTATCCACTGGTTGGTACCGGAATTACCGGCTGCGACGCCTCTTTTCTCATCACTGGAATACAATTCCTTTATTACATCAGTTGCAGCTTTTTTATTTGCAACTACGAGGAATCTTGTAAAATTACATTTGTTGGTTTCTATTCCCTCGGCAAGGACTTCCAGTCCGTACATTTTTGCAGCGGCAGAGGGACATATAGCGGCATGGTCCTTCAAACCGTTATCTTTGATCCATTTCGCACTGCCGGCAGTATCTTCTTTTTCCACAAGCTTTACGTTACCCAAAGCTACAAGAAAATTCTCGCACTGCATAAAAGCCATAGGATGAGAATTTATTTCTTTTATATCTTCAATCCCCGTCCCCTTTAAAGCAACAAGAGAATGGGAAATCCTGAGTTTATATTCACCCACGATAACCAGATTCTTTTCCCTTATTATCCTGTAATTTTGAAGTATGCTTCCGGCAATGGTATTTTCCACGGCCATGACACCCAGAACGCCGGGATCAACGGCCACGTTATCGGCTACCTGGGAAAAGGTATCGCAATCTATATTTTCTATTTCATCTCCGCAGAAAAAATCACGGGCAGCAATATAATGATTACAGCCGCCTATACCTTGAATAGCTACTTTTCTTTTCATATAAAAAAAATTAAGGGGCCCCCGCTTCCGCGAGAGCCCCTGTTATTTCAATCACAACCCGATTTACATACGAACTCCCGCTCCTACCTTATGGTAAAAGTAAAAGAAGAAGTAAAAAGGCGAATATATAAATTGAGAATGACTCATATTTTCCGTTTGTACCTGACAAAAGTATATATAATTTGCACAAGTGCAAAACAAAAAACGCTTTTTTCTTTTAAGTATTAAAATTTTCTACATTTGTCCGGACAAACGATTTGTAAGAGTGAACACAATTTATACAAGCAAGGATTTAAAAGGATTAGCGTCCAAAATAGGGCCCGGACACAGAGTTTTCGTAATAATAGATAACAATCTGAAACAATATTACCGTTATTTCGAAAATTACCACATGCTGGAAATAGAAACTTCGGAAATAAAAAAGACCATGGAAACGGTTTCATGCATATATTCCAGACTTCTAAATGAAGGTGCCGACAGAAATAGTTTCATTCTGGGAGTAGGCGGAGGCATAACAACCGACATTGCCGGTTTTGTAGCCTCAACTTATAAACGCGGAGTTAAATTCGCATTTGTACCCACCACTCTTTTAGCACAGGCCGATGCATCCATAGGAGGGAAAAACGGAGTCAATTTCCAATCCTACAAGAATATGATAGGAACAATCACGCAGCCCGAATGGATATACGAATGCCCTGAAGTTCTTCAGACCCTGACCCCAAGGGAATTCAGGGCAGGAATAGCGGAAATGCTGAAGACATTCATTTTATTCGACGGAGCGGCATATTCCCAGGCGGCGGCATATTTTTCGGAACTAAACGACTTACTTAAAAAACAAGGTTCCTGCATATACAACGGAGAATTCTACAAAAACGACATCCTTGAAAAGCTGCTGGGGCTGTGCGCAGGCTACAAGGGCAGAATAGTAGAAAAAGATCCGAACGAAAAGGGAGAGCGCCGACTGCTCAATCTGGGCCATACTTTCGGCCATGCGATTGAAAAAATCTTCGGCGATGCCGGAAAAGACATAATGCACGGAGAAGCCGTAAGTATCGGAATAATACTGGCTGCAAAAGTAGCTGCAAGCCTCGGCAGAACGAAAGAGTCTTTCGTAATCCGTCTGAAGGAAGACTTTGAAGCAGCCGGACTGCCTTCGGAATTACCTCCGGACCCTGTTTCGGGGAAAAAGCTTATGCTCTCCGGCCTTATGGAGGCAATAAAAAAGGACAAAAAAATCGACGGCGACTTCATACATTTCATATTGCCTGAAGACGCCGGAAGGGCCGAAGATATAAAACTGGAATTGAAAAAACTGGAGTCCATAGCCAATGATTTGTGTTAGTATAAGCTATAACGATTACGACAAATGCCTTAAAACTCTGCATAATGCAGAAATGGCGGAAATACGGGCGGACCTTTGCGAACTTTCCGAAACAGAAATTGCCAGTCTTATAAAAGGAACTCGCGGCAATGTAATAATTACATGCCGCATAGCCGGAACTTCGATAAAAAAAGCAAAGAGCATGCTTTGCGCCGGTATAAATGCAGGGGCGGGATATGTTGACATAGAAACGGAAGCCCCGGACGAATTCGTTTCGGAAATAAGAGGACTCGCCGCCGCAAAAGGGTGCAGATTGATTATTTCCCATCACGACTTCGAAAAAACTCCGTCTTTAACGGATATGGAAGAAATAGCCCGCGATTGTCTTTCGAAAGGCGCCGAAATAATAAAAATAGTAACGACGGCAAACAATACTGAAGAAGCTGTCCGAACTCTGGCACTCTATAAAAGCAAAAATCTCAAGGATATGCTGTCGGGATGCGGAAAAAACAAAAATGCAGGACTGGTTGCTTTTTCAATGGGGGAAAAAGGAAAATTCACACGTTATACCTCGCTTCTTATGGGATCTCCTTTTTCATACGCCGCTCCCGAGGAAGGGAAAAATACGGCGCCCGGACAGTTTACCCGGAAACAGCTTGAAAATCTTTTTAAGGAAGGCAAATTCGTTTTCAAACACCCTGTCATAAAAAATAAGGTAAGCATTCCTTCATCAAAAAGCATTGCACAAAGAGCAATCGTAGCCTCCGCACTTGCAAAAGGTGTTAGCCTTCTCAAAAACTACTCTCCGTGCGGAGATTCAGAAGCTGCCCTGAACTTAATAAAGTCTCTGGGATGTGAAATTAAAAAAGAAGGGTCATCTGAAAAAGATAAATATACAATAACGATACAAAGCCCGGGAGCGACAAAACTGCAAGCCGGAGAAACCCTTTTTACGGGAGAATCGGGATTTTTAACAAGACTTATCATTCCTGTAGCATGCGCCCTGTACGGGAAACCCGTTTCAATAAACGGAACAGGCAGTCTTAAAAACAGGAAGCTGGAAGAAACATCCGACGCATTGCGTAATGCAGGAGTAAAATTCACATGCGATTCAGACCATCTTCCGTTCAAAATACTAAGCGGAATTACAAATAATGAAATATCCTTAAACGGGCGGTCGAGTTCGCAAATAATCTCCGGATTCCTTTATGCGATGCCGCTACTCGGGTCCGGATCAGTAATCAGGGTAAAAAACGCATCCAGCCTGCCATATATATTTATGACATTATCGGTACTTAAAAAATACGGAATCATCTTCGGTGATACTGAGACATCCGAAGTCCTTAATAAAATAAAAAAAGGACTGGATATAAAAATAAGCGGGAAAGGCAAATACGAACCATGCAATATATTTCTTGAAACGGACTGGAGTTCGGCCGCCTGCTTTACTGTCGCACAAGCGATCTCTAAATCGCTTAACATGCCTTCATTTATAATAGAAGGACTGACCGATGACAAAACACAGGCCGACGGCGCAATTCTTGATGTCATAAAAGCATGCGGACCGGAACTTAAGAACTTTAACTTCGATGCCACCGACTGTCCCGATCTTTTTCCCGCCCTTACCGTACTGGCATGCTTTTGTCATGGAAAAAGCCGGATAAAAGGCGTAGACAGACTCTATGAAAAAGAGAGCAACAGGGCCGAGGCTATTTATACCGAATTTACCGCACTTGGAGCCGATATTGATATAAAAGACGACATAATGTATATAAAAGGCGGAGAATTACATGGCGGAAACGTACACTGCCACAACGATCACCGCATGGCAATGAGCCTTATCACTGCGTCATGCTTCATTAACGAGCCTGTTTATCTGGACAATATATACTGCATAAATAAATCATTTGCATCCTTCCTTGATAATTTCCTTATATTGAGAAACAAAACGACAAAACAAAAATAATGAACACTTACGGCAACATACTAAGAATTTCCATTTTCGGAGAATCACATGGTAAACTTATAGGGGTCGTAATGGACGGCATTCCGGCAGGGATTCCCATATGCGAAGACGATTTTCTTAAAGATCTCGGAAGAAGGAAAAGCGGAGGGTTCGGAACTACGCCGCGGATAGAAAGAGATCTTCCGAATATAGTGAGCGGAGTTTACGAGGGCCGGACAACCGGTGCGCCACTTACCGTAACTTTCGAGAACGGCAATACTCATTCGGAAGATTATTCCACTTTCAGGCAAAGGCCGCGTCCCGGACACGCTGATTTCGTTGCCGGGGTAAAATATAAGGGATTCAACGATATAAGGGGAGGAGGACATTTCAGCGGAAGAATGACCCTTTGCCTTGTTGCCGCCGGGGTCGTTGCAAAAAAAATAGCCGGAGGAATAACCTTCACCGCAGGATTGACGGAACTGGGAGGAATTGCCTTGCCCGGAGGCAAATGCATAACAAGCGAAGATATCAGCGAACATTTCCCGGAAGAATGGACCGATGCCCTAAATGATGCATCGAGAGCCGGAGATTCCATAGGAGGCATAATAGAATGCAAATGTAAAAATGTTCCCGTAGGGCTTGGAGAACCCTTCTTCAACTCAATCGAATCAGGAATAGCACATCTCGTCTTTTCGGTACCGGCTACAAGAGGAATAGAATTCGGAGACGGATTTGCGGCAGCCGGCATGAAAGGGTCGGAACACAATGATTGCCTTGCCGACGGAGAGGGACATACGCAAAAAAACGGTGCCGGAGGAATAAACGGAGGCATAAGCAACGGCAGCCCTATAGTTTTTAGGGTAGCCGTCAAACCTACTTCCAGTATAGCGGCCCTGCAGAAAAGTTATGATTTTTCCCAGGATGCCGTTTGCGAATTTTCTGTTCCGGGCAGACACGACACATGCGTAGCACTGAGATGTCTGCCCGTAATAGAAGCTGCTGCGGCCATTACGATAGCAGACAACTTATTGATGAATAATATTTTTGTTAAAATTTAACACTTGGGATTTTTTTTATATATTTGTCTGTTAGTTTCATACTGATCATCATAATATATATAAACACTCTAACAGGTCACTACCATGAAAAAGCATGTAATTTATATTGTAGGAGCGGCCTTATTGTTGTCCGCTTGTGTAAAGAACAATATTTCCACTAAAAACAATAACGATAAATACCCCGAAGTAATTACGAACATGACGACTACGTCGGAATACACTGTTCCTACGAAAAGCGGGTATACTACAATAGTTTCGTATAAAGGAAAAACGCTTGCCGTAACGAGCTCGCCTATGGATATTCTGATTCCCAAGCAGGCTCTTACAACAAAAGCCGATGCCACCGACAGTCTTATAGTCTATTATACAGAAGGAACAACTTCCGAATCTTATTCTGATCTATGGCAGACCATAGCATTCGAAGATACGAAAACCAGTTCCAGCGACTTGGACTACAACGACCTTATATTTCAGGCCGAATATGTACGCAACGGGGCGAACTTGAAAATAAACATACATCCCATAGCTTTGGGATCCGTTAATAAGATATCCCTGAATCTGGTATGGTATCAAGGATCACCGGACAACGCACACTACGTATCAGTAAGTCCGAACGTAAGAGAGGAACTTTTCGGAGATACCGAAGCAGGATCCATAAAATTCATAAACACAAAAAGATACGACAGGCACTACGACAATTTCACAAAAACAATAGACCTTGGCGTATCCGATTCATCGGATCCGGTATACATTTCGTGGTATATATATACGTCGGGATCCAAAATCTTCGCACTTAATTCTTTCGGTGCCGAATGCGTGGATGATAACGGAAATCCCTACGGACTAGTGCTTACAGATGTAACGGGAGGGAGTTCTCCGGTTATATCGGGCGGTGCGGCAATAAGACAATTCGGAACCAAGGCTGGCGATTCCGATCTTGAATTCTCCGACTGGAGCGAAGTAAACAACATTTTCACATGGCCTGACGAACCTCAGACCTCAGACTATTCGGGACTTCCCGAACTCCCATCTTATGTACCATACGGTACAAGCAATTCATATGTCGTTTCCGCCGACAATAATATTATTAGTCCAATACAGAACGGAACTGTCTATGTACTTGGAACGTTAACAATCACCTCTGCATGGGCGAATAATTCTGCCGGAGGAAATACATTTTATGTAATGCCCGGAGGTACTCTGATATTACCGGACGGCATTGCGCTGCAAAACACGTTCATATATAATTTCGGAGGAACCATAAAAACCATCGGAAGCGAAAGCACCCAGCATATTTTCGTCTCAAACAACGCCAGGTTGTATTGTTCCGGCGATCTTTATCTGGGCACAAGCGGATCACTTATTGTAGAAGGAGCGAGCTGGGGAGACAACTCCGGCAAAGCTTATATAGGCGGTACCCTTAATACAAAATACATAAAAGTGAACGGGACCACGGCTTATCTTTACCTGAACTGCAAAACAGGAGACATAGTTAATGATACATACCTCACTGCAGGAGGGACGTTGTTCATAAACAATTATTTGTACACCAAATCTCTGGAAATGGATACACATACTCCTAATTCAAGAATGTTCATTCGCGAAGGCGGGTATGCTTATATTCCCGGAGAATACAGATCTTACAATTCAACAACGCTTGTGCAAACAGTTCCCGATAGCAAATCTTCAGTTAATTATTCGGTATTCAAGGCAGGCAGAATCTCCCTGTACGAGAATGAGAATTCGTTCGAAGGCAGATTCTCGGGATACATGGATGTAATATTTGACCATACGAATGTTAAGAATGACGGCTTTACGGTAAGCAGCAATATAGTTCTTAATGACGATTCTATATATCTTCCCTCCAATGGATGCAACCCAGGATACGGCAAACCGGCAAACACAAGCAGGGGCCTCAACTGGTTCAGATATCCTTACGAAGGGGTTAACATAAGGGAGTGCTATAAATACGATAGCTGGATAAACGGAAACTGGGACTTTACCCTCCTCGATTCTTCCAAGGTTTTTGATATTACGGATAACAACCCGGCAAAAGGATCAAAAACAGGAATATATAATATAGAATAAATTTCCCCTGCGGGAATACTATAAAATAAATAAAAAGAGAAAAAAGGCTCACAGGAAAAACCTGCGAGCCTTTTTATTTAACCAATAACGGTATTATATCTACTCCTGTTATTCTCTATCTTATTATTGAACCGGCCACTATATTTGCAACCAGAGCTCTCAGTCTTACCACGCTCCCCTTGTCAACAGGATGTACGCGGTGCGCCAGAAGAATTACAGCGGTTTTGGACTTTACATCAATAACGATGGAAGTTCCAGTATATCCGGTATGACAGAAAGTAGATCCCGGAGAAAACAAATCCCCTTTATTTGACGAATAATCGGAATTGCAGTCCCAGCCCAAAGCTCGGCCCAGACCTGATGTTTCTTCGGGCACGGTAAACATGGCCTTCACAGTCATTTCCCCCAACACATGCCTGCCGTTTATCTCGCCGCCGTTCATGAGCGCCGCAGCCAATATGGAAAGATCTTCGGCATTGGAAAAGACTCCGGCATTTCCGGAATCGCCGTTATTTGCTATACGGGCGAGAGGATCATGTACTACTCCGCGCAGCACACTTCCGTCGGGTTGTTTCTCGGTAGGTGCCACCAGCTTCATTATTGCAGTTTTATGCTGTGCCATGGGGCTGTATGTGGTATATTTCATTCCAAGATAATCAAAAACGTTCATCTGGGCATAATCGCAAAGTTTCTCTCCCGTCACTTTTTCCAAAATATACCCGAGGGATATGAAATTAAGACAGCTGTAAACGAATTTGGACCTGGGTTTGTAAACTCTTTTGCAGGTGCTGATATATTTAAGCAAAGTTTGGGGATTTGCAGCGCCGTATTCCTTTTTAAGATAACCGGGATTTACATACGGAGGAAGTCCGGAAGTATGTGTAAGCAGATCTATTATTTTAGGATCCGTCTTTTCCCCGGTGTCGGGATCTACATAAGGCTGAAAGTCGGGCAAATATCTATTTACCTTATCGTTCAATCTTACGTAACCGCCTTCCACAAGCTTCATGAAGGACATTGTCGTACCTACAACCTTACTGCATGAAGCCAGGTCGAATACGGTATTCACGGTCATTTTTTCCTTTTCAGGATAAACCGATTTATATCCGTAAGCTTTCAGATACGCAATCCTGCCATCGCGCACTACCGCCAGGACAGCTCCCGGAATAGTTTTGTCGGCAATAGCCTCGTTTATGACTTCGTCAGCACGAGTCAGCCTTCCCGGATCCAGTCCCGCTTCTGCAGGAGATATTTTTGGCAAATAATTTCCTTTTCGCCCCCGGCCTTCATTCTGTGCAAAAGAAGAAAATACCAGAGCACAAAAAGCCACGCTCAATAAAAATTTTTTCATTCCGTTCGTTTTATAAAAGTTTATTCGTTAAGTATTGCGGGACAAATTTAATTATAAACGGATAAGAGACCTAAAAAACGATCGGTTTATATGGTGGTGAATTCGAAAATTATTTTATTCTCATAATTATCGCCCGGTCTTAATACGGAGGTTGGAAAAGCGGGCTTATTAGGGGCGTCAGGGAACCCCTGGCATTCCATTGCTACTCCATCATAATCTTTATAGTCGCATCCGCCCTTCCCCGTTTGAGAACCGGTGAGCCAATTTCCGGTATATACCTGAATTCCCGGAGAATTCGTATAAACATTTACTTTCCGCCCGGATTCGCTGCTGTATAATTCGGCAGCAGGGACGGCAGGAATATCTCCTCCGGTAATTTCTTCCGGTTTGCCATGCCATCCGTCCAGAACCCAGCAATTGTCATATCCCTTGCCGTATTCCAGTGCCGGAAATTTTTCTTCCAGTCTTTCTCCCAGGGATTTGAAAGAGGTAAAATCCATAGGAGTGCCCGAAACAGGAGCTATCTCTCCCGTAGGAATAAGGGTGGAATCAGTAGGAAGGTATTTGGATGCATGCAAACGAAGCATATGACTGCGTATATCACCGTGTCCTGCGCCGTTCAAATTGAAATATGTATGATTGGTCAGATTTATAACGGTAGGAGCATCGGTATCTGCCTTTAGCACTAGCTCCAGTCGTCCGCCTCCGTTTGTTTCTACCCATCTGTAATGCGCCTTAACATTTACTTTTCCGGGATAACCCGAATCTCCGTCTTCGGATGTAAGATAAAACGAAACTCCGTCATCTTCTATCTTTCCCTGCCATAATCTGTTTGCATATCCGTCGGGGCCGCCGTGAAGATGATTGGGACCGTTATTAACTGGCAGGGTATATGTCCGGCCGCCAAGGGAAAACTTTCCATATGCTATTCTATTGGCATAACGGCCCGGGACCTTGCCGAAACAAGGGCCATCACCTACATAATAAGAAAGATTATCATAGCCAAGAACTACATCCTCTACAACACCATGGGAATCGGGAACACAAACGGAGACTATGGCAGCTCCTATATTGCAAAATCGGATGACGATCCCTTTCCCTGCATCCATTGTAAAAAGCAGTATATCTTTTCCTTCGGAAGAAACCCCTTTTTTATCGCAATGAATTTTCATGTCATTAAAGTTTTCTGGCTCCGTCGCTTATTATTACATCGTATATTTTCGGTTCATGCCCGAACTTTTCTTCGAATTTTCTTTTAGCACCGGATATGAAGGCATCGTACAATTCGGATTTTACAAGATTTATGGTACAACCTCCGAAACCTCCGCCCATAACTCTGGATCCTGTTACATCGTATTCCCCGGCCAAATCGTTAAGGAAATCCAATTCTTCGCAGCTAACCTCATAGAGTTTGCTCATGCCATGATGGGTTTCATACATTTTTTGTCCTACTGTTTCGTAATCTCCCTTTTCGAGGGCTTTACAAACATCAAGTACTCTTTGTATTTCTTCTATTACGTACTCGGCACGCATATGATCTTCGGAAGATATTCTATCCTTAACGGCATTAAGCATTTCCATATCAACGTCTCTGAGAAACTCCACATCAGGATGTCCGTTTGCCTTAACAGCCGCTACAACATTTTCGCAGCTCTTGCGGCGCTTATTATAGGCACTGGAAGCCAACTCATGTTTTACTACGGTATCCAGAAGGACGAGCCTGTATCCCTTTGGATCGAATGGAAAATATTCATATTCCATTGAACGGCAATCGAGTCTCATCAGACTGCCCTTGCGGCCGAATACCGAAGCGAACTGATCCATTATTCCACAATTTACTCCACAGTAATTATGCTCGGTCGCCTGTCCTATTTTTGCAAGTTCGAATTTATCTATGTTCAAGCCAAAAATATCGTTTAAGGCAAAAGCATAGGTGCTTTCGAGAGCGGCGGACGACGACAGACCCGCTCCCAGAGGGATATTGCCTGAAAGTACGGTATCGAACCCTTTTATTTTTCCGCCTCTTTTGATGACCTCGCGGCAAACGCCGAAAATATACCTTGCCCAATGCTCGGCAGGCATGTCTTCTTCTTCGAGACCGAATTCTGAATACGGATTTTCTTCGGTTATATCAAGGGAATAAGCTCTTACTTTTTCTTTTCCGCCCGTCGCGGCAAGGCCGTTGGGATTTATTTCCGCTATTATGCATTTATCTATGGCACCGGGGAAGACGAATCCTCCGTTATAATCTGTATGTTCGCCAATAAGATTTATACGTCCCGGAGACGCATACTGAATGCCGTGGCTTCCGAATCTTTTTTCAAATGCCTTTGAAATTTTTTCCTTCATATAAAGTGCTTTTTTCAATTTTTTATACAGTTAAATTTTGTGAAGATGAAGTTAAGAAAATTTCGTATTAGAAAAACAAACATTTCGGACATTTAAGAACTATTTTGAGACAAAAAAGTAAACGGAGGCGCAGAAAACGAATCTGCACCTCCGAAATATTAACATTTGCCGTTGTAAAACGGCATCGATTTTCCGAAATTAAGACTGACGCGAAGACCTGTCTCTATTATCTCCCATTCTTCTCGGACCGCGTCCCTTTCCTCCTCTTCTGCGATCGCCGCCGCTTCTTCTGTTTCCGTTGGAAGCTCCGGCTGCAACGCCTGCATTTGGAGAAAGATCACGTTTGCCGTAAACTTCGCCGTTACATATCCAGACCTTTATCCCAAGCACTCCTACTTTAGTATGAGCCTCGGCAAGAGCGTAGTCTATATCGGAACGGAATGTATGCAATGGAATACGGCCATCCTTAAACAATTCGGTACGGGCCATTTCTGCGCCGCCTACTCTTCCGCTTATGACGACCTTTATTCCTTCGGCCCCCATCCTCATTGCGGTAGAAACCGACATCTTTATCGCACGACGATATGAAACACGACCTTCTATCTGCCTTGCTATATTGTTGGCAACTATATTGGCATCGACTTCGGGACGTTTTACTTCGAATATGTTTATCTGAACTTCCTTGTTGGAAATATTCTTAAGTTCTTCCTTAAGCTTGTCGACTTCCTGGCCGCCCTTACCTATTATAACGCCCGGCCTGGCCGTATGTATGGTAACGGTAATAAGTTTCAGCGTCCTTTCGATAACGATCTTGGAAATGCTGGCTTTTGCAAGACGGGCATTAAGATACTGACGTATCTTATTATCTTCCAATAGTTTTGCCGAGTAATCGCTTCCTCCGTACCAGTTGGAATCCCAACCGCGGATGATACCCAGCCTATTGCTTATCGGATTTGTTTTCTGTCCCATTATTTAGTCTCCTTCTTTACTTTTTTAGTTGTTTTACCGGCCGTTGCGGTTTTCTTTTTCGGAGCAGCCTTCTTTGCGGTCGCCTTTCCTGTTGAAACAGGTTTTGCGGCTTCGGCTACTTCGCCAGCAACCGTTGCATCAACGGCTTTCTCAACTTCTTTTCCATCGGCTTTCATACCGAGGATTATGGTAACATGATTGGAACGCTTGCGAATCCTTGCAGCACGTCCCTGAGGGGCTGTTCTTATTCTTTTAAGCGTCTTGCCTTCGTCAACCATTACCGTACGGACGAATACGTTCCCGTTATCGAGTTCTTTTCTGTCCGCTTCATTCTTGGATTCCCAAACCGAAATTGCGGATTTGAGAAGTTTAGCCAGACCAGGCGCAGCAGCCCTGTTGGAATATTTCAATAAATCCAGGGCGCGATTTACTTCCACACCTCTTATCGTATCGGCAAGAAGACGCATCTTCTGCGGAGACGTAGGTACGTTCTTAAGCTTGGCTATCGCCGTCTGTTTCTTTATTTCTTTTTGCCTCTCGGCCATTTTTCTTTTACGAGCTCCCATTTTGTAATTTTTTTAAATTAATTACCCTTATTATTACCCGAGTGACCTCTGAAAGTTCTCGTAGGTGCAAATTCACCCAACTTATGACCGACCATGTTTTCAGTAATGTAAACAGGAATAAACTTGTTTCCATTATGTACCGCGATGGTATGGCCTACGAAGTCCGGCGAAATCATACTGGCTCTGGACCAGGTTTTCACAATATCCTTCTTGCCTGAAGCATTCATGGATTGAATTTTATTATCCAGGCTTTCGTTAATATAAGGACCTTTTTTTATCGAACGACTCATTCTATTTAAGTTTTATTCCGTTATTACTTCTTTCTTTTTTCAATAATAAACTTCTTGCTTGTCTTCTTAGGATTTCTTGTCTTGTAACCCTTAGCAGGCAAACCTTTTCTAGAACGAGGAAGACCTCCGGATGCACGTCCTTCACCACCACCCATAGGGTGATCGACAGGATTCATTACTACGCCACGGTTGCGAGGCCTGCGGCCCTGCCAGCGGGTACGTCCGGCTTTTCCATCCGATTCAAGATTGTGATCGGGATTAGAAACGACTCCTACCGTTGCACGACAGGCAATAAGAACCATTCTGGTTTCACCGGAAGGCAGCTTCAATATCGCATGATTCCCTTCCTTTGCTACCAGCTGTGCATAGCAACCGGCACTGCGGGCCATTGCAGCTCCTTGTCCGGGTACCAGTTCGATATTATGTATCATCGTTCCGAGAGGCATATCGGATAAAGGAAGACAATTACCGATCTCGGGAGCTATGCCCGGGCCGGAAACTATCTTTTGTCCAACCTTAATGTCCTTAGGTGCTATTATATAACGTTTTTCACCGTCTTCGTAAGCAACAAGAGCAATTCTTGCGCTACGATTAGGATCGTATTCGACAGTCTTGACGGTTGCAGTCATATTATCCTTGTTCCTTAAGAAGTCGATAATACGATACATCTTCTTATGTCCGCCGCCTATATAGCGCATGGTCATCTTACCCGTATTGTTGCGTCCTCCGGTACGTTTTTTATAGGACAACAACGATTTCTCCGGAACGGAGCAGGTTATTTCGTCGAATGCGCTTATTAATTTATTTCTTTGTCCGGGTGTAACCGGTTTAAATTTACGTAATGCCATCTCTTTTAAATGTTGCTGTAGAAGTCAATCTTATCTTCACCGACCAATGTTACAAACGCTTTCTTGAAATGGTTTGCACGGCCTGTCAATAAACCAGCTTTAGTATAGCGGCTTTTTCTCTTCCCGTGATACGAAGCGGTATTCACATCTTTCACGGTTACTCCATACAATTGCTCGACCGCATTCTTTATTTCCAACTTGTTGGCCTTACGATCGACAATAAAACCGTAACGATTCAATTTATCGCCCTGAATCGTCATTTTCTCGGTTACCAAAGGCTTAATTAAAATTCCCATCGTATTCGGTTTTTAACGTTCTGATTGTGCCTGGAGAAGATCCTGAACCCCGTCGGTAAGAACAAGATTGGTGGCATTCATTATGTCATAGGTATTAAGCTCGTTGACACAAATTACCTTTACGTTCTCCAAATTACGTGATGATAATAAAATATTGTCGGAACTCTCTGGCAATACGAACAACACTTTCCTGCCGTTCGCCTTTATATTATTGAGAATCCCTATGAATTCCTTGGTCTTGGGTGCATCCATGGAAAATTTCTCCACCATGATTATTGCAGAATCCTTAGCCTTGTAGGACAAAGCCGACAAACGGGCAAGTTTCTTTACCTTTTTGTTCAGCTTGAAGCTGTAATCTCTCGGCTTGGGACCGAATGCCCGTCCGCCTCCTACATATATATTGGATTTGATGCTACCGTGACGTGCACCTCCGCCGCCCTTCTGACGTCCCATTTTTTTGGTACTGTAGGCAACCTCACTGCGTTCCTTGGTTTTGTGCGTTCCCTGACGCCTGTCTGCAAGATATTGCTTTACATCAAGATAAATCGCGTGGTCATTAGGCTCTATACCGAATACGGCATCATTCAGAGTAACCTTCTTTAACTCCGTACCGTCTATTTTATATACTGATAATTCCATAACCTTATTCCTCCACAATTACGTAAGAACCTTTGGCTCCGGGTATGGAACCTTTCACCAAAATAAGATTATTTTCAGGCATAACCTTTATAACCTTAAGATTCAAAACCTTAACTTTTTCACCACCCATTCTTCCGGGTAATCTTTTTCCCTTGAAGACTCTGGAAGGCCAGGAAGAAGCACCAAGCGAACCGGGATGACGCAATCTGTCGTCCTGTCCGTGAGTGGCACCACCAACTCCGGCAAATCCGTAGCGTTTTACAACTCCCTGAAATCCTTTTCCTTTTGAAATTCCAGTAATATCTACCCATGTTTCGACGTCATTCATAAAAACGTCGGAAACGGAAACAGCATCACCTAATTGCAGCTCCTTTTTGAAATCATTTTCGAATTCAACCAGTTTGCGCTTAGGGGTGGTTTTTGCCTTTTTGAAGTGTCCCATCATAGGGGCTGTGGCGTGTTTCTCTTTCATTTCGTCATAGGCAAGCTGTACAGCGGCATAACCATCTTTTTCTTCTGTACGGATTTGCGTAACAACACACGGGCCAGCTTCAATAACGGTGCATGGAATATTTTTTCCATCGGCACCGAAAACGGAAGTCATTCCGATTTTCTTCCCAATTAATCCAGGCATTGGTTTTAATTAGTTGTTTTAATTTAACATAACTGCATAGCCAATAATTGTTTTAAAACTGAAAAACAATTGGTTACAGTTCCCTGCACACTTTGCGGGGGTGCAAAGATACAATTATTTCTTATTTCTGCAAAAAAGAAACTTCATTTATTTAAAGACATACCCCTGATAGAGTATCTGTTATGAAACCGGTCCTACTTTTCGTGAACACTCTTTACAGCTCGTCCGCTAGGATCGTTCATATTTGCAAAAGACGCGTCCCAGGCAAGAGCCTCGCTTGTACTGCAGGCTACGGAAGGTACAGAAGGAACGGTTTTGGCCGCCGTCTGCGAAGGGAAAAACTCTTCAAATATACATCTGTAATAATATTCCTCCTTATTTCTTGGGGGATTGACGGGAAATCTGTCGGCTACATGTTCCATCTGCTGATCGCTTACGGCTTCGGATGTAATTTTCTTAAGAGTATCTATCCAATTGTATCCTACTCCGTCCGAGAATTGTTCCTTTTGTCTCCATACTATGCTTTTGGGAAGCATGTCTTCGAACGCCTTGCGCAAAATCCATTTTTCCATGCCGGGATTGGCAATTCCGGAAAGAGCTTCGGAACAGCCCTGTCTATCTGGATTATGATAGACCATTTTAAGCTGCGGGTTTACGGACATGGCAACATCCATGAATTCTTTGTCCAGGAAAGGGACGCGCCCTTCTACTCCCCATGCAGCCAGGGACTTATTAGCCCTCAGACAGTCATAAAGATGCAGCTTGGATATTTTTCTTATGGTTTCGTCGAAAAATTCCCGCGCATTGGGAGCCTTGTGAAAATAAAGATAACCTCCGAATATTTCATCGGCCCCTTCCCCGCTTAGAACCATTTTTATACCCATTGATTTTATCACCCTGGAGAGCAGATACATGGGAGTAGAAGCCCTAACAGTGGTAATATCGTATGTTTCTATATGGTATATGACGTCGCGGAGAGCATCGAGTCCTTCCTGTATTGTATAATTTATCTCATGATGCACCGTTCCTATATATTCGGCCGTTTTTTGTGCAGCAACAAGATCAGGAGCTCCCTTAAGTCCTATGGCGAAAGAGTGAAGCTGCGGCCACCATGCATCTGATTTTCCTTCGGTCTCCACCCTTTTGGCTGAATATTTTTTTGCTACGGCCGCAACAATGGAAGAATCAAGCCCTCCCGACAGCAATACCCCATAAGGCACATCGGACATCAGCTGACGCCTTACTGCCTTCTCCAGCGCATTCCTTATCTTTTTCGCAGCTCCTTCAACATCCAGAACATTTACATCCACTCCTATCTGGACTCCGTTTCCGTCGAGTTTCTTTATCTCTTCGCTACCTTTAAATTCAGGCTTTATATCATTATTGGCTACCTCCTCGTATTTATTCCAGTTACGATGGTACCATTTTACAATTTTATTGTCCCTGCTGCAATACATACATCCCGGAGGGAAGAATTCTATGGTTGAACATACGCCCTCGAGTGCCTTCATCTCGGATGCAACATAAAATTGCCCGTAATTGTCCCACCCCATATAAAGTGGAATGACACCTATCGGATCCCTTGCGATCAGATAAAGATCTTTTTCCGAATCATAAAGAGCAAACGCAAATATACCGCTAAGAGAATCGAGAAAGTCGATCCCCCTGTCCTTGTACAAGGCAAGAATTACTTCACAGTCGGAATTGGTTAGAAAATCATATTTGCCTTCGTATTTTTTTCTTATGTCGCGATGATTATAAATTTCGCCGTTGACTGCAAGCGCCACATTGCCATCCTTTGTAAGCAAGGGCTGACCGCCGCTCACTGGATCTATAATGGAGAGTCTCTCGTGAGCAAGAAAACACTTCTTATTTGAATAGAGACCGCTCCAGTCGGGACCTCTGTGTCTTATTTTTTTAGAAAGCTTAAGAGCGAGAGTTCTCATCTGAAACTCGTCGCGATCTACGTCGAAAATACCTACGAATCCGCACATGATTATTTTATAACAAATTATTTTTACGCGGTAAAAGTATGATAAAATATAATCATTTACAATCCGTAATATAACTTAATAGGCTACGAATCATATTTATACTTTGATATTATCTAAAAAAATAATATCTTTATAAAATATAAACTTACGACTTATAACTAATTTATATGAAATTTGCTAAATCATTAATTTTTATGGCTGCGACAGGACTTTTATTGGCTTCTTGCGGCAGTGGCAACGGAAAATCGAAAGAGAAAGATGTTCCCTATACGGGAGATCCTAAACTTGGAGTACAATCCGTAAGCCAGATTATCAAGGCAATGACGCTGGAAGAAAAAGCTAAATTGCTGGTAGGAACTGAATGGGGCAATGGGACGCCCGAAGGCGCTTCCATGATAGGCGAAACGAGAAAAATAGTTCCCGGGGCCGCCGGTACTACGACTCCTATACCGAGACTGGGGATTCCGGCCATAGTATTATCTGACGGACCTGCAGGCGTAAGGATTTCTCCTACAAGAGAAGGAACAAAAGAGACATTCTATTGTACGGCTTTCCCTATCGGAACACTTTTGGCCTCCACCTGGGATACCACGCTAGTAACCAAGGTAGGAAAAGCAATCGGAGATGAGGCTCTCGAATATGGTGTAGACGTTTTGCTGGGCCCCGGAATGAATATTCACAGGAATCCGCTGTGCGGAAGAAATTTTGAATATTTTTCCGAAGATCCGACACTTTCCGGCGATATCGCAGCTTCTTACGTTGACGGAGTTCAATCCAACGGAGTAGGAACATCCATTAAACATTTTATCGCCAACAATCAGGAGACCAACAGGACAGGCAACGATACAAAGATAGATGAACGCGCACTCAAAGAAATATATTATAAAAATTTTGAGATTGCGGTAAAAAAATCTCAGCCATGGACTGTAATGACTTCCTACAACAGACTCAACGGCATATACACTTCTGAAAGAAGAGATCTGCTTACGGATGTTCTCAGAGGCGAATGGGGATTCAAGGGACTGGTAATGACCGATTGGGGCGGAGGCAAGGATGCCGTAGCACAAATTCATGCCGGCAATGATCTTCTCATGCCCGGAAAAGAAAGCCAGTATAAAGCAATAATTGAAGGCGTAAAAGACAGCACATTATCCATAGAAGACGTAAATACCGACGTAAGAAGGATACTGGAAGTGATTTTAAAATCTCCGAAGTTCAGAAAAGTGGCATATACGAACAAACCGGATCTCAAGGCACATGCCGCCGTAACGAGACAATCTGCATCTGAAGGAATGGTTTTACTTAAAAATAAAGGAACTCTCCCTTTGTCAGGAGAAATAAAAGACATAGCAGCTTTCGGCAATACTTCTTATGATCTTATTTCAGGAGGAACCGGCAGCGGAGATGTAAACGAAGCATATACGATTTCACTCGAACAGGGACTTGCAAACGCCGGTTATAAAATGGACGGCAATGTCAACGCTTTTTATATGAAACACCTGAACAAGCTAAAAGCCCAAAGAGAAAAAGACATTCAGGCTGCCATAAAAAAGACGGGCAATCCATGGGTAAGGATGATGTTCAGAGGGCCTTTCCCGGAAGTCATTCCTTACACCGCTCTTATCAAAAAGGCTGCAAAAGAGTCCGATGTCGCCATAATAACCATAGGGAGGAACTCGGGTGAAGGCAAGGATAGATCGGAAGAAGGTGATTTCACATTAAACGACGCTGAAGTATCTCTTATTAAGACTGTAACAAACGCTTTCCATCAGGCAGGCAAGAAAGCGGTAGTAGTATTGAATATCGGCGGAGTAATAGAGACCGCAAGCTGGAAAGAGATTCCGGATGCTATACTGCTTGCATGGCAGGGAGGTCAGGAATGCGGCAATTCAATAGCCGACATACTTAAAGGGAATGTAAATCCAAGCGGAAAGCTGCCTATGACATTCCCGGTTGCATGGGCCGATCACGAATCATCAAAGAACTTCCCTATTGTAAAAGCTGAAAAACGCGACATTTCAGATCTCTTCGGAATGAAGAAAAACGAAGGTAAGCAACCTGAAAAGAACGTGGACTTTACAAATTATGCAGAAAGCATCTACGTAGGATACCGCTGTTTCGATCATTTCAACAGACCGGTTTCCTATCCTTTCGGATTCGGCTTATCATACACTACGTTCGAATACTCTGATTTTGCCCTCTCTAATAAAAAAGGAGAAATAACATTAACCTGCACGGTTAAAAATACCGGGAAATATGCAGGAAAGGAAGTTGTAGAACTTTTTGTTGCCGCACCGGGCAAAGATATGGCAAAACCGGCCAGAGAATTAAGGACATTTGCAAAGACAAAAGACTTGCAGCCGGGAGAAGCTGAAACCGTAACGATGAAATTCCCTGTAAACGATCTGGCTTCCTACAATACCGCCGATCATCAGTGGCAAGTTGAAAAAGGAGCATACAAGGCATTGTTCTGTGCTTCCGAAAAAGATATAAGAGGGACCGTGGATTTCAACATAAAAAAAGAAATAACTTTTAAGGATTAAACTCCCCGAATCCTCCGATAAACCGTCCCGAACAATTAAAAGGTTCCGGGACGGTTTTTTTATATATAATTCAGATCCTTGAGTTTTGAGGAATAAATATTATAACCGAACGTTTTCCGTCTCTCTCCTTGCGGACAATATAAGAACCTCCGAAAAAAGATACCAGCTGTTTATTTATTTCTTCAGACACGAATGCACGGGCTCCCGCGGCATTTTCCGTAATATTCGGAATATCGCCCACGGCTATGGTCAGGCCCGCGGTATCACGTAAAGAATCATAAGGCAGGCCGCTTATCTGCATAACCGATATTTTATATTTATCCAGAGAGCAAGATCTTCCTTTCCATTCACCCGGCATATATATCAAAATTCTGCACATCATTTCAAAAAATGCGTCGCCGTCCATATATGAAACGAAACCGGGACAGTCGTTTTGAAAAGAAACAGAATATGCATTCCCTCTTATCAAATTTGCCTCGGATACTGCGCGGGCCGTAATTTCGGCAATATCCACATAGGACGCATTATAAACGTTCTTACCGCATTGCAGGCGGGAAAGCAATAAAACATCATTCATATAATCGGATAATAAAGATGTAAGATAATTAATCCTCAAACTGTCGTCATACTTTTCCACGAGTCGCCCGGAGTGGAAATTAGCTACTGAAAATGCACACTTGAAGATTTGCTCCACCGGCTCTTCCAGAGCTTTAGATATTCTCACAAGCAGTTTCTCTTTATTTCTGTTGATTCTCTGTGCCTTTTCGGAATAATGCTTTATTTCTGCATCCTTACTCTTTACGAAACGGTTCATATTTCTCAGGATGGAATAAAACACGAATATGAAAATAAAAGCTGCAATAAGAAGGAAAAGCACGCGCATAATCCTGGCATTATTCATCTTTCTTATTTCCAACTTCTTCTCATCCAGACCATACCTTTCCCTTATCCTCCTTACGCAGTTTACAACTGCGACCATATTTGCGGAATCCCTCATCCTGAAAAGTTTGAAATATGTCCTTGCAGCACCGTCATAATCATTAAGACGGGCCCGGATCTCGGCTTCATACCGCAGGTACCTTAATCTGTTTTTGGGACTGTTCCTTATGACAGGCAACATCTTGCGATATATATCCATAGCGCCCTTATAATCGCCCAAGGCTATATCATACTCTGTCATAAGAGAATAATAGCCTACCGGATATTTGCGATAACCTCTTCTTCCGAAATACAGCCTGAGGCTGTCGAGGTATTTACCGGCCTCCGTAATATTGCCGGTACTCAAAAAATAATCTGCATAAACCTGATAACAATATGAAACCGACAGGGTATCCCGCCCTCTGTTCCTCATATTATATTCCTTCAGTATTTTTTCATATAAGCAAGACGTCCTGTACGCATCATTTTTCCTTCCGGCCGATTCATAACACATTATCATATTCCTTACTACCCGGATTACAAGAGGTCTGGGCGAAATATCTGCGAGTTCAGAATATGCCCTGCAGGAATAATCCGCAGCTTTCTCATACATGTTGAGACGGAAATTGATTATTGAAAGCAACAAATATCCCTTTACAAGTCCGTATTCGCTTTCTACGCTCCCGGCAAGTTCAATATTTCCGGAAACATCCCTAACGGCATCTTCCATATTCATATTACGGACTAGCAACTCAGAATAAAGATAGCAGACCCTGAAATACTTTTCATAATCTTCCTTGTCCCTGCATAGATTACGCATCCGTGAAACATACAAACGAATACCGTGGGGATCCTTCTTATGATAAAAGGACAGAACACTGTCGGCATAAGAGACCAGAGCGGAATGTCCGGCAAATAAAGAAGAATATGAAAACAGGAGTAAAACGGCCGGTATGATTCTTACTATCTTTCGCATGCTCAGACATAATTTATCAACGGCAGCGTCACTACAAAGCGGGCACCCTTTATATAACTCCCGTCCAAAAAAATAGAGCCTCCCATCCTTTGAATTATATCACGGCAAATCGACAGTCCCAGTCCGAAGCCCTGCGTATATTCGTCGAGTTTGGCAAAACGTTCGAATATGAAATCTTTCTTGTCGGGGTCGATGCCGCATCCCGTATCTTCTACCGTAAAAACAGCGTCGGATTTAGAATTTACAAGAACAAGTCTTATGCTGCCTTCGGATGTGAATTTATTTGCATTTACAAGCAGGTTCATAAGGACCTGTCTCAACCTGCGCTCATCGGAAACCATTAGGAGTTTCTCTTCTCCGGAGGAAAATTCGAACCGTGCGGTATGTAAATAAGAAGCCTCCATGGTACGTACGGCATGGCGGCACAGAGACACTGCATCAAATGAAGAATAATGAAATTCCGGACCATTTTCCATTTCGGAAAGATCTTTCATATCCATAAAAAGACGTTTCATGTTCTCTGCATTTTCCATCAAATAACGGCAATATTCCCTGGCCTCCTTTTCATCTATTTCGCCGGACGAAAACAAAAGCTGGGAGAACCCCGACACGGCATTCAGAGGAGTTCTTATTTCATGGCTCATATCAGAAATAAAAAAATCTCTTTTCTTTACTGAATATTCCGCATTATATACTGCACAGTCCAATTTGCGACGCGACAGTTTTATCCTTTTAGTCTCTGAAAAAGTATAATAGCTCATAATAACCAGTAATATTATAAGGATCGTCACTCCGGATATTATATAAATCATGTACCTTTTTTTTGCAAGTTCCTCCCCGTAAATCATTGAATCCGATTCATATTTTCCATAGACATCCGCTATTTCCGCAAAATAGCCGGAATACTGCAGACTGTCGCTGCATGCAAGAGCCTTGTCGTACAATTTTACCGCCTTCTCCTTATTCCCCAAATGCATTTCCGCGGAAGCACATATCCTTGTAAAAAGCAAATATCTCTTATGACCGAGAGCATGTATATCCGCTTCCCCGTAAAAAGCCCTGAGGACCTTTTCATAATCGCCGAGAGCATAATCATAGCATGCTTTATATTGCACCAGAAAACACTGGAAGACAGCGCTGTCCATTAGTGCGGAAGCATATCGTACCGTCTCAAAATAATTTTTCCGTGCAGCCACGGTATCTCCGCCGCGCAGATGATGAAAAGAAGAAAGGGCTGCTATAATCATTTTCTGGGGCAAGGATGAAGTTTGAATATATTCCGGAGAATTCACCATAGAAAAAGACAGATCATCACGTATTTCCTTACCGGAACGGAAAGCACATTCTTCAATCCTCATGGTAAGATAAATAACAAGACCCCTTACGATTTCTGGACTTTCCCCGCCGGACAAATCAGGCAATTTTTTTTTCATTTCGCAAACCGCCGCAATATATGAATCGGCGGCCTGCTCATACATATCGTTAAAAAAAAGCACATCCGCCATGATAAGATCTCCGGCTATCTTTGCCATACAATCGGCCGAAACCTTAGCTCCGGCCAGAATTTCGTCCTCAACAGATATTGCAAGCCGCATTTTCCCCGAGGATAACAAAAGATGTCCCTTTACATATTGCGACAGATAAAACAAATCGCCTTTTAAGTTCCGGGCATTATCTATATCGGTTATTATTTCTTCCGATTCCCGGTTGTCTACAATTCCGGCTTCGGACAAAAAGAACATTGCCGGCGAATTCGTCCGCTCTGCCTGAGGGAAGGCTACGGCCGGTGAGAAAAAAAGCATTAAGATAAGAAAAGGCAGCAGCATAAAATCAAAAGGGAGATAGAGCGTAAAATTACGTAATAAATTTTGCTTTACCGACCGTATGGCTTAATTTTACATTATAAATTCTAATGCGACAACAGCAAATATCTGAAACAATGGAAAAAATACTTACTATGGCAATAACAGGCATTCTGTTATCCGGATGCTCCGTAAGCGGAATAAAATCCGGAAATAACGGCACTACTGAAATAGACAGGGAAAAAGTATCCGAAATCTCCGGCGGAAAATTCACCGCCGAAACCATGAGAAGAATGGGAGGAATATCGGATATAAGAATATCCCCGAACGGTAAAAAGATCCTTTACGGAGTAACCTATACAAATATAGGACTGAATAAAAGCAATAGGGAACTGTTTATAATAAACGCCGACGGCTCTTCCAGTTCCCGGCTCACATTTACCAGCGAATCGGAAGGCAACGCAAGATGGACCAAAGACGGAAAGAACATATTATTCCTGAGACATGGGCAAATATGGAAGGGAAGTATAGAAAAAAGGCCAGGCAAAAAGGATGAATCCGGCATTGTTTTCGAAATAGGAAATATCGTCAGGCTTACAGATTTTACTGAACCGGTAGAAGCCTTCGAATTATCGCCGAAGGGAGACAAAATGATATACATGAGCGAAGTAAAATATGCTTCGGACCCGGCTGACGTGTATCCCGACCTAAAAAAGGCTAATGCACACATCGTAACAGATCTCATGTACAGGCATTGGGATCATTACGTAGAAACAGTGCCTCATACGTTCCTTACTGATTTTGATGAAAACTCGGGAAAAATAGCAGAAGGCAAAGATATTCTTAAAGATTCCGAAGATCCCGACTGGCGTCATTACGAATTACCGCTGCTGCCGTGGAACGGTCTGGAGCAGCTCAGTTTCTCCCCCGACGAAACACACATAGCTTATTCATGCAAGAAACTCACCGGAAAACAATATGCCTTTTCCACAAACACTGATATATATTGGTACGACATCTCCGACGGCTCGGTAAAAAACCTGACGGAAGAGATGCCCGGATATGATACCAATCCTTCCGTTTCTCCGGACGGGAAATACCTGGCCTGGCTAAGTATGAGACGCGCGGGCTACGAATCGGATAAAAGCCGCCTGTTCATCATGAATCTCGAAACCGGGGAGAAAAAAGAACTCTCTAAAGATTACAAGTATAACGTACAATCCATAACATGGAGCAAAAACTCCGGGGAAATATATTTCACATCCCTCATAAATGCAGTACAGGCAATCTGCATGTCGGACCTCTACGGAAAGATAAAAAGGATAACTCCCGATTCTCTATGGTATGACTTCGACGAAGTTATGACCAGCGGCAAAGATCTTGTGGCTGTAAACAACAGCATGATGCGTCCGAACGAAATTGTTTCGATAAATGCTTCCGACGGAAAAGTCAGGCAATTGACATTCGAGAACAGGGATATACTGGAAAAACTTGACACCCCTAAAATGGAACAACGCTGGATGACTACCGTCGACGGTAAAAAAATGCACACATGGGTAATATATCCGCCGCATTTCGATAAAACGAAAAAATACCCTGCCATATTAATATGCCTCGGAGGGCCCCAGAGCACAAACAGCCAGCATTGGTCAACCAGATGGAACTACAGACTCATGGCGTCGCACGGATACATTGTAATACTTCCCAACAGACGCGGCACCACCGCCTTCGGTCAACCATGGTGCGAAGAGATTTCCGGAGATTATTGCGGACTTAACATACAGGATTATCTTACTGCCGCAGATGAAATGAAAAAAGAGCCGTATGTTGGAAAAATGGCAGCGGTAGGTGCAAGTTACGGAGGATATTCAATTTACTATCTGGCAGGCATGCACAAGAAAAGATTCGCTGCATTCATAGCGCACGCCGGGATCTTCAATCAGGAACAGATGTACATGACGACCGAAGAAATGTGGTTCCCTACATGGGACAACGGAGGAGCTCCGTGGGACAATAATCCGACGGCCACAAGACACTATTCGCATTCGCCTCATAAATTTATAAAGAACTGGGATACTCCGATAATGATTGTAGTAGGAGAAAAAGACTACAGGGTCCCTTACACGCAGGGCATGGCAGCTTTCAACGCTGCAAGAATGATGGGAGTTCCGGCAAAAATGCTAATGTTCCCCAACGAAGGACACTGGGTGCTTAAACCGCAGAACTGCATATTCTGGAACAGGGAATTCTTCGCATGGCTTGACAAATACTGCAAATAAGAACAGAACGTATACTGAAAAAAGGGAAACCCCGCGGCTACACCGGGCTTCCCTTTTTTTGTGTACTAAAACCTAAACCTACATAAAGAAGATGCAAAATAATGTTATTTTGTTGCATAAGATCTATAAGAAACATTATTTTTTTATAGATCTTACGGGAATACCGGCTATAGCATAGCCTATGGCAGCCACACCGGCAAAAGTAATAAGGATATCGGCAATATGAATATCAACCGGATAAGAAGAAATAATCATGCTGCCGGGAATGGAAATCACTCCGAATTTCTGCTGAACAAGACACAGTATGACACCCGTAAGTACACCTGACAATGCTCCTATAACTGAAATTAGCCATCCCTGCATAAGAAAGATCCTTCTGATTACCGGAGGACGGACTCCCATTGCCGATAACGTTGCGATATCTTCTTTTTTATCTATTATAAGCATGGACATAGAACTTAGAATATTAACGGATACGACCATGATAACAATAAAAAGGATGATGTAAACTGCAAACTTCTCCGTTTTCATCATCTTGTAAAGCACCGCGTTCTGGGCATATTTATCCTTTACCTCATATTTTGCATTATCGAACAGACCGTATATCTTCTCCCGCAAAACTCCGCTTTTCACTGCATTGCCGCCGAAAACGAAAATTTCAAGAGATGTTACGGTAGAATCGGCATAATCTAAAAGTTTTCTGGCGACCCTAAGAGGAACGAACATAGTCGTTTTGTCAAAATCATTATTCAGCGATATTAATCCTCCCGGAAAAATTTGTTCCTCGTTAAGTCCTGACATAGGATCGAGAGGCGATATTGCGGACAGCCTGTTGGGAAAATACAATTTTACGGGCGATACGAATCCTGCTTTCAGTCTCAGCATTCCGGCAAGTCTTGAGCCCATAACCGTTTCGTTTATGTCTCCTTTCCTTACTTCGAATCGCCCTTCCACCATATGCTTTTCAAGTCCCGGAACTTCCCCATAGGAATCAGGAATCCCTTTCATTTGTGCTATCGCCTGATTATCCCCGTACTTTACGAAAACGTTTTCTGATACGACTTCGAACACATGGACTCCTTCGATATTTTCCAGGGAATCCGCAATCGAACGGGAATACGAAAAAGTCTTTCCTGCGGAAGGCAATACCATATAATTAGGTTCATAAGGCTCGTACATTCCCTTCACAAGAGTATTGAAGCCATTATATACCGACAATATAACAATAAGAGACATACTCCCGAGAAATATCCCTATTCCGCATATCAGGGATATTATATTAATTATATTGTGCTTTTTCCTGGCAAACAGATATCTTGCGGCTATGAAAGCGGGAAGGTTCATCTCCCTATCCTTTTTTTAAAAGATCATCTATATGTTCGGCATAATCAAGAGTCGTATCCAGAACGAATATCAGTTCGGGGACTATCCTCAACTGCTTGCCTACCTCGTGTCCCAGTTCACCCCTTATGGCCTTCAGATTCTCCTCTATGGAAGACATTACGGCCGCTGCCTTTCCTGAAGGGAAAACACTTACATATACTTTTGCAACGGACAAATCGGGACTTATATCCACATCCATTACGGAAACCATGGCTCCGCCGAAAAAAGCCATGCCCTTCCTGCGTATTATTTCCGCCAGATCGCGCTGAAGCTCCCTGGATATCTTCAGCTGCCTTGTATTACCTCCGTTCATGCCCAATCCTCCTCTTTTATATGAATTTAAGAATAAAATAATTTTTCCTGCCCTTTTGCACCAATATATATTTACCGTTTATAAGAAACGAAGAATCCAATATGCCGTTAACATCCGTGTATTTATCTTTGTTTATACTCAACCCGTTGGCCTGTATCATTTTGCGGCACTCTCCCTTGGATGGAAATACCGAAGTTTCAACGGCAAGCATCTCAAGTATTCCGGCCCCGAGTTTGCTTTTGTCGAGCTGAAACTGGGGAACTCCCTCAAAGACGGAAAGGAAAGTCCTTTCATCTAATTTCCTTAATATTTGCGATGTAGACTTCCCGAACAACATGCCGGAAGCAGTTACGGCGTTTTCATACTCGCTTACGCCATGAACCATAACCGTAATTTCACGTGCGAGTATTTTCTGGAGTACCCTCTTTTCGGGAGCCATCGAATGCTCTTTAATAGCCTCGTCTATTTCCTCCCGGCTGAGCATGGTAAATATCTTTACGTACTTTTCGGCATCTTTATCGCTGACGTTCAGCCAGAATTGATAAAAAGAATAAGGGGAAGTATATGCGGCGTCCAGCCATACGTTCCCCTTTTCGGTCTTTCCGAATTTTCCGCCGTCGGCCTTTGTTATAAGAGGGCATGTCATTGCAAATGCCTCACCCCCGGCCTTTCTTCTTATGAGTTCTGTTCCGGTGGTAATATTACCCCACTGATCGCTGCCCCCCATCTGCAGCTTGCAGTTTTCATGTGTATACAGATAATAAAAATCATATGCCTGTACAAGCTGATATGAAAATTCGGTAAAAGACATACCCTCGCGCCCCTCTCCGTTCAGCCTTTTCTTCACCGAATCCTTGCTCATCATATAATTAACGGTAATATACTTGCCCACATCGCGAATAAAATCGAGAAAACTAAAATTTTTAAGCCAGTCGTAATTGTTAACCATAATGGCAGCATTAGGTTCTCCGGAATCAAAATCCAGAAATCTCGACAGCTGCTTCTTTATGCACTCCTGATTATGCCTAAGCGTCGGCTCGTCGAGAAGATTCCTTTCGGCGCTTTTCATGGAAGGATCACCTATCATTCCCGTTCCTCCGCCGACTACGGCTATAGGCCTGTGTCCGCAATTCTGAAGATGTTTAAGCATCATGATTCCCACGAGGTGACCGATATGCAGCGAGTCCGCGGTGGGGTCTATCCCAACGTAAGCCGAACAGAGCTCTTTCATAAGTTGTTCCTCGGTTCCGGGCATTATGGAATAAATCATGCCCCTCCACTTCAATTCTTCGACAAAATTCTTCATTTTATTATCCGTCAAGTTCCTTATAATATAACAGGCGCAAAGATAACCCTTTTTTGTTTTTATAACTATCTTTGCCTAAAACGTATTTCAATGAAAAAAGCACCTGGATTTTTTACTTTAAGGATACTGTCAATCATATTCTTCCTGACCGGAACTGCAAATGCCTTTTCACAACAGCAGTCGGAACTTATAAATAAAATAAAAACCTACTCAGCAGAATACAACCAGACGGTTAAAGAGATAAAGCCGCTTCCGCTGGATACGCGTCTAAAAAAAATATTTTCAGAAAAATACGAACTCGAGTTCGAGCAGCCAGTAAATCATTCAGATCCTTCCATGGGAACATTTTATCAGGATATACACATATTGCATGCGGGCTTCGACAGACCCACGGTTCTTATAACCGAAGGATACTCGGCTAACTATGCATCCAATCCGAGATACCTGATAGAGCTGGCCTATATACTTAAGGCTAATATAATAGTGGTGGAACACAGATATTTTAACAAATCCATACCATTCAAACAAAAGGATACTTCCATAAGACTGAAAGATCTGAATTGGGAATATATGAATGCCGTACAGGAATCGGCGGACCTCCACAGCGTGAATTATTTTTTCAGGCAAATATACGGCAAAGGAAAATGGATAGCGTCCGGAACGAGCAAGGGCGGCGAAACTACTATGTTCTACACCTCTTATTATCCGAAAGACATGGACTTCTCGGTACCGTACGTAGGTCCCGTATGCGACAAGGTGGAAGATCCAAGGCAGGAACGTTTCATAGAGCATGAGACCGGAACTCCGGAAGCGAGGAAAAAAGTATATGAATTCCAGAAAGAAGTTCTGGAAAGACGTAAAGCCATAGAACCTATGATGCAGGAATGGATGGACACTCACGGTCAATGCAAATTCAGGATAGGTGCGGACGAACTTCTCGACTATACCGTACTGGAATTCTCGTATTCGTTCTGGCAGATGGGCAGACATGCTCCCGAAACGATTCCCGATCCTGCAAAAGCATCAGACAGACAGATGTTCGACTATCTGGTTTCCGTAGATTCCCCGGATTACTTTTCTGTAGATCCCAAACAATACGCATTTTTCGTTCAGGCATCCAAAGAATTGGGATATTATAAATACGATACTAAGCCCTTCAGGGGGCTGTTATCCATAAAGAGCTCCAAGAATTACCTTAGACACATATTTATTTATAATAAGTTCAAGTTCGATAAATACCTCACCAGAAGGATAAACAATTTTATGGATACGACTTCCAATAAAATCCTTTTCGTTTACGGAGGCTATGACCCATGGGGATCGGTAAAACCGCGCGCTGCAATAAAGAATGAAAAGGCAGCCCTAAAAGGTAGAAGAAGAAACAACATGTACCTTTTTGTAAATCCGGGAGGAAGCCACGGCTCGAAAATACTGAAAATGCCGGAGCCTCTTAAGAACAAAGCTCTGACAGTCATTAAGGAGTGGATGTCGGAATAAATTTTTTGATTTGAAAAATATACTATATTTGCGATATAAATCATACGGAACTAAAAATTGGAACCTCCCAGTAGTCAAACATTAGAGCTTCTTTATTTGGGGATCGGACTAATCCTGCTTTTGATTTGTTCGGCACTTATCTCGGGTAGCGAAGTAGCTTATTTTTCCCTGACACCGCAGCAAATCGACAGCCTAAAAAAGAAGAAGAGCAAAAAGGACGGCAGGATTCTCGGCCTCCTGCGATCGCCGGATTATCTTTTGGGGACCATACTGCAGATGAATGATTTCATAAACATCATCATCATTCTTGTCTCTACTACGTTGTTATCTATGGTATTCGACTTTTCCGGCCATCCGGCGTGGGGTTTTATTGTCAACACCGTTCTTGTAACCTTCGTTCTGGTATTGTTCGGTGAAGTCCTTCCAAAACTTATAGCAGCACACGATCCGCTAAAATTCGCAAGGAGGATGTCCTCGCCACTTAAAATGCTAATGCCTTTCGCCAGGCCTTTTAATCTGCTCATGTGCAAGGTTACCAATACGCTTGCCAGCGACACCAACGGAAGACGCAGAATGACTCTCGAAGATCTTGCCAATGCCGTGGATCTTACATCATCTTCGGCTGGAGATGAAAAGAAAATACTCAAGGGGATAGTGAACCTACCGTCCACCCCCGTCATAGACATAATGAAACCGCGCGTGGATGTAATAGCTCTGGATATAAAAATGTCGAACGAAGAAGTTGTGGAGCTGGCCATCAATTGCGGCTATTCCAGGCTTCCGGTATACAGGGAAACCCTTGACGATATAAGAGGATTCCTGTATATAAAGGATGTACTGCCGTATGTTTTATACAAATCAAAGGATTTCAACTGGAGACATCATATACGGGAAGCGTATTTCGTCCCCGAAAACAAAAAGATAAACGATCTTCTGGAAGAACTCCGGGCAAGGAAGATGCATTTGGCCGTAGTAGTGGATGAATATGGAGGCACCGACGGTATCGTAACCCTGGAAGATATACTGGAAGAGATAATAGGGGACATAGAAGACGAAAGCGACCATGCAAAATTTTCCAGGGAAGAATTTGATAAAAACGTAGAAGCCGCCGAAAATTCGGCATTAAAGACCAAAGACAAACATTAACGATAATATATGGGACTTTTTCTTAAAAAGAAATTAAAAGACGAAGCAGATATTTCAATTTGGGAGATAACGGAAAGCGAAGATGAATTGCTTAACGGAACTTCCGTGCCGAATAATGAACTGGAAGAAATAGAAATAGCAAAAAGCCCTTTGCGCAGAAAAGAGATGCTGGCCGAAAGAGCCCTTATTAACAATATATTCGGAGACAAGGTTTACCTCGGGCATCATGAAAACGAAAGTCCCTTCATTCAGAACAGCCCCATACATATAAGCATCTCGCATACCTCCAGATTCGTTGCAATAATAACGCATCCCACCGAAAATGTAGGAATTGACATAGAAAGACTAAACAGGCCTTTTGATTCCGTTGAAAAGAAGGCTTTGTCGCCGGAAGAAATCGAAGATTTATCAGACGACGAAAAGGAAAGGCACCTGCAGCTCGCCATATACTGGTGCAGCAAAGAAGCTCTTTATAAAAGAGTAGGGCGCCACAATATCGATTTTGCAAAACAATTTAAAATAGAAAGATTCTCTCCTCATGAGAAAGGGGAACTAAAAGCCATATATACGGACGAAGACGGAAATGAAAGGTTTTTCGATCTGGAATATCAGACGGTTGACAATCATATGATGGTATGGCAGATAGGATAAAATAGTTGAGATACCAAGATTCGAACTTGGACTGGCAGAACCAAAATCTGCAGTGCTAGCCATTACACCATACCTCATTAAGCTGCGCAAATATACAAAGTTTTTTATTTATGCAAACAATCTTTGCCCGTATATAACGAAAAGGGTTATCCATATACCGAATCTCACAGCCTTGCCGAAAAGCATATAAACGGCACATTTTAAAAAATCCAGTCTGTAAAAGCCGAGAGCCACGGCAAACAAATCGCCTATAAAAGGCAGCCATACGAAAAAAGCCAGAAGTGCTCCGTATTTGTCTATTTTAGACTTTTGTCTTTCAAGTCTGGCCTTGTCGACCCTGAACCATTTTTCTATCCATTCCCATTTGCCAAGATATCCTATATAATAGGTAGTAAGACTGCCGAGCCAGTTTCCCAGCGTTGCGGTAATAAAAATCATAACTATATTACCTTTGGCGAACAAGGCTCCAATGACAAGGAATTCCGAACTGAAAGGAATTATCGTAGCAGCCAGAAAAGATCCTATAAACAGACCTAAATAACCAAGATCTCTAAGGAAACCCATTTGAAATTCTTATCTTTTGTTTCTGAAAAATTTCTCCAGCAATTCCGAGCAGTTTTCAAGAGCGACTCCTCCCGCAACTTCGGTCTTCGGATGCAGAAGAGAAGGGGAAAACAGAGAATATCCTCTTTTGGGATCGGAGGCTCCGAACACAAGTCTTCCCAAATGAGCAAGATTCATGGCCGCGGCGCACATGGGACAGGGTTCGAGCGTCACATAAATAGTACATCCGTCGAGGTACTTTCCGCCAAGAAACGAAGAGGCCATAGTTATGACCTGCATTTCCGCATGTGCGGTGGAATCTGTTAGCGTTTCTGTAAGATTATGCGCTCTGGCTATTATGCGGCCGTTGCAAACGGCTATCGCACCAACTGGCACTTCATCCCTTTCAAAAGCCATTAAAGCTTCCGAAAGAGCTTCCTGCATAAAACGACAGTCCATTTTTTCCATATCTGCAAATATATGATAAAAAAGCGAAGATATGTATGACAAAATGTCAATAAGGACAGGTGGCATTCATTTTGCCGTTCATCCCAATGCAATTTTTATTGCATTCTAAAAATTTAATTTAATATTAAAAATTAATTAGATATGAATATCAAACCTTTAGCAGACAGAGTTCTTGTAGAGCCCAAAGAAGCCGAAACAAAAACGGCAAGCGGGATCATAATCCCCGATAATGCAAAAGAGAAACCCCAGGAGGGCAAAGTCCTGGCCGTAGGATCCGGTAAAAAAGACGAGCCTATGGAAGTCAAGCCGGGAGATAAGGTTTTATACGGCAAATATGCAGGAACGGAAATTACCGTAGAAGGTAAATCTTACATGATAATGCGTCAAAGCGACATTCTTGCAATAATCTAAATTCAATAACGTAAATATAAAAAATCTATATTATGGCAAAAGAGATCAAATTCAATATGGAAGCGCGCCAGCTCGTTAAGGAAGGAGCGGATGCACTTGCCAACGCAGTAAAAGTTACGTTGGGTCCGAAGGGAAGGAACGTAGTAATAGAAAAGAAATTCGGCGCGCCGCAGGTAACCAAGGACGGTGTTACCGTGGCAAAGGAAATAGAACTCGAAGACAAAATTCAGAATATGGGTGCGCAGATGGTTAAGGAAGTAGCATCCAAGACCAACGATCAGGCCGGTGACGGCACAACGACTGCAACCGTTCTTGCACAGGCCATCATAAACGTAGGCCTCAAGAACGTTACGGCAGGTGCCAATCCTATGGATCTGAAAAGAGGTATAGACAAAGCCGTTGCGGCAGTTGTTGAAGACCTTAAGAAGAGAAGCGAACCGGTGGGTTCCGATTATGACAAAATAGCGCAGGTAGGAACGATTTCAGCAAACAATGATGCTACGATCGGCAAACTCATAGCCGACGCAATGAGCAAGGTTAAGAAGGAAGGCGTCATCACCGTAGAAGAAGCCAAGGGCACATCGACCGAAGTTAAGGTCGTAGAAGGCATGCAGTTCGACAGGGGATACATATCTCCTTATTTCATGACGAATCCCGACAAGATGGAAGCTGTTCTGGAATCTCCAAAGATCCTGATTACTGACAAAAAGATCTCTGCAATGAAAGATCTTCTTCCTTTGCTGGAACCTATAGCAAGAGACGGAGGATCTTTATTGATAATAGCAGAAGATGTAGACGGTGAAGCTCTTACCACTCTGGTTGTAAACCGCCTGCGCGGAACTTTGAAAGTTGCCGCAGTTAAGGCTCCCGGCTTCGGAGACAGAAGGAAAGAAATGCTTCAGGACATAGCAACTCTTACAGGCGCAACCGTTATTTCCGAAGAAAGAGGTTTCACTCTTGAAAATACAACTCCCGACATGCTCGGTCAGGCAGACAAAGTTTCCATAGATAAGGAAAACACAACCATAGTAAACGGAAAAGGCGAAAAGAAAGATATTGCCGACAGAGTTGCCCAAATAAAGAAGCAGATAGAAGGAACCAAGAGCGATTACGACAAGGAAAAGCTTCAGGAACGTCTTGCAAAACTGGCAGGCGGAGTAGCCGTTCTATACGTAGGTGCAGCCACCGAAGTTGAGATGAAGGAAAAGAAAGACAGGGTTGAAGATGCACTTAGCGCAACAAGGGCTGCAATAGAAGAGGGCATAGTTGCCGGAGGCGGAGTAGCTTACATAAGAGCCATAGATGCACTGAAATCTGTAAAGGCCAGCAACGACGATGAACAGACAGGTATCAACATAATCGCACATGCAATTGAAGCACCATTGAGGGCTATTTCCGAAAACGCAGGAGTTGAAGGAAGCGTCATACTTCAAAAGACCAGAGAAGGAAAAGACGATTTCGGATATAATGCAAGCACCGGCAAATTTGAGAATCTGCGCGAAGCAGGGGTAATCGATCCTACGAAAGTAACACGTATAGCTCTGGAAAATGCAGCATCAATAGCAGGCATGTTCCTTACAACTGAATGTGTTATAGTAGATAAAAAGGAAGACAATCCTGCACCTGCAATGCCTGCAGGCGGCATGGGTGGCGGGATGATGTAATCCGCATAAAGTATAAAAGAGAAAAGGGAGCGGCGATAATGCCGGTCCCTTTTTTTATATATTCAAAAAACCGAAATCTCAACGAACTTAATCTACGGATGAAGATTATTTGAGATTCCACTCGGTTCCGTCCTTTGTATCCTTTATATTTATTCCAAGAGAATTCAGGTCATCCCTTATTGAATCGGATTTAGCCCAGTCCTTTTTATCCTTTGCTTCTTTTCTCTCTCTGAGAACCATGGAAACAAGTCCTTCAAGTCTTTTTGATCCGTTCTCGGAACCTCCCGCATTACCTTCCGGGACAATCCCCAGAATATCGGACAAAACATCATGGAACAGGAAAGAAAGGATTTCCGCCGATTTCGAATTCAGGAAGGCTCTGCCTTCTTTTACATTATTTATTATTTTAACGGCATCGAACATGCCGGCCAGAGCCACAGGAGTATTAAGGTCGTCGCACAATGCATCCATAACCCCCGTTTTTACAGCTTCCAGACTTTTCTCCGTTTCATCTGCTCCCGGACCACCCTCGGCAGACAGCGACTCTGCGTCTCCGGCTGCAACGGAAATTTTCTTCATTCCCTTTTCCGCAGCCTGGAGTGCATCGTTTCCGAAATCGAGCGTACTTCTGTAATGAGCTTCAAGGATAAAGAATCTGATAGTCATAGGCGAATAAGCCTGGGAAAGCACTTTATTCGTTCCATGAAACAACTCGTCCAGAGTAATAAAATTACCGAGGGATTTCCCCATTTTCTGGCCGTTTATAGTTATCATGTTGTTATGCATCCAGTAATGCACGCCTCCGGTATTTCTCGAAGCCGTATTCTGGGCCAGTTCGCACTCGTGATGAGGAAATACCAGATCCATACCTCCGCCGTGTATGTCGAATTCCTTTCCAAGATACTTCTCGCTCATTGCAGAACATTCGGCATGCCATCCGGGAAAGCCATCGCTCCAGGGAGAAGGCCAGCGCATTATATGTTCGGCTGAAGCTTTTTTCCATAAGGCGAAATCCACGGGAGAATGCTTGTCTTCCTGACCGGCCAATGTTCTGGAATTATTTATCATATCATCAAGATTCCTGCCGGAGAGGATTCCGTAATGATATTTTTCGTTATATTTCCTTACATCAAAATAAACGGAGCCGTTGCTCACATAAGCAAAACCGTTATCGAGAATCTTCCGCGCAAGAGCTATCTGCTCAATTATATGTCCGCTGGCATGAGGCTCTATGCTGGGAGGCAGCGTATTCAGCATCCTCATAGCTTCATGGAATCGGTTTTCATAATACTGCGCCACTTCCATCGGCTCAAGCTGCTCCAGCCTTGCCTTCTTTTCTATTTTATCTTCTCCGGCATCGGCATCGTGTTCCAGATGTCCCACATCAGTTATATTTCTAACATAGCGGACCTTGTATCCCAGAAAACGGAAAAGGCGTACAAGGACGTCAAAGGTGACAGCCGGTCTGGCATGTCCAAGATGCGGATCCCCGTAAACAGTAGGGCCGCAAACATAAAGGCCTACCATTCCGGGGACGATAGGTACGAATTCCCTTTTTTTTCTGCTCAGGGTATCATAAATGATAATTTTCCTCTCCATAACCCTGCAAATTTAAATAATTTATGGATACGGATTCAATTTTTCATACCTGAGGCACGATTATTTTCAGCGCCAGTATTTCTGCAATGGATTTTTCCTCTCCCTGCTGGTTTTTATATTTTGAATAACGTATTTTACCTGCCAGCTCAACAAACGTACCGGTATGTATAATTGAAAAATCCGGCATCTTTGCGGATTTCCATGCCACGATATTGTGCCATGTGGTTTCTTCCTGCCAGGAACCGTCCCGGGCCTTGTAATTTTCATGCGTGGCAAGAGAAAATCTGATAACCGAACCGCCTTTCTCAACTTCCACTATTCTGGGCTCCTGCCCTACATTCCCCTTCAGTTCGACCCTGTTCATAGATCTTTCCATAACTTATATATTTTTTGGTTTTAAAATTTGTACACTGCAAAATAACGTTATGGGAAAATCAACAGCCAGTACCGTTCCGCTTAAAATAAGCCGTATTTTCAATAATCCTGAAAGCTTTTTAAATAATCATAAAAAGTGCAGAACGGATACGCAGAAAGAACAAGATCATAAGCTAAATTGCAGCCCCGGCAACTCAGGGATGATAATATGAAAGTAAGGAAAAATAAAGAAGAGAAATACTGTCCGGTTTGCGGCGAACGTATATACGGACGAAGCGATAAAAAGTTCTGCAGCGATGAATGCCGTACTTTTTATAATAGAAGAAACTACAGATTGAAAGTTAGTTCCATAATCTGCGAAAAGAAAATGCTTATGTCCGACAGACGGCTCTCCAGCGCATATTATTCCTTAAAAAGATTATCCGGAGGCCGCTTTCCCTTTATTTTTAAAATATGCTGCAGCTTCGTACAATTGTTCGAAAAATTGTATATTATTGCAAATAAATTTAAAAAGCCATGAAAAAAATCACGGTTATCTCATTATCGATCGCCCTGATGCTTTCAGCAGTATCGTGCGTCGAACACTCCGCCAAATATAAGGCGCTGGAAGCCAGAGTAGATTCAATACAAAACGGATTCGATGTAAAATCCGGACAACTCGACAGTGTGTTTTCCGTACTTAACGATGTGGAAGAGGGACTGAACTCCATAAGGGAAAGCGAAAACATCATTTCAGTATCGGCTGCACAGAACAAGGAAGGCCTGAATATCGACGAAAGCAAACGCGAACAATTCAAGAACGATATTAAATCCATACAGGACGCCATAACAAAATACCAGAACAAAATAGCCGAACTCAGGAAACAGAACAAACTGAATTCCATCCAATTCACAAAAAGGCTCAATGCGATAACGGAAGAACTTAATGAAAAATCGGCACTGATCGAAAACCTTTATTCTCAGCTGGAAGAAAAAGATAAACAAATAAAAATAAAGACGGCAAGGATATCAGAACTCGACAAAACCGTATCCGATCTTAAGGAAAAGACTGCAGATCTCAACAACAAGGTTTCCCTGCAGGAATCTGAGCTATACGCGGCTTATTATATAGTAGGATCAAAAAAAGATCTTATTTCCGCCGGCGTTTTAACCAGGGGAGGATTATTCAAATCGGCCAGAATTTCATATAACGCTGAAAAAAGCATCTTCGTAAAGATAGACTACAGGGAAGTTTCCAGCATAAGCACCAATGCGAAAATTGCCAAAGTCCTTTCAATACACCCGTCCGCTTCATATACGATGGATAAATATGACGGGAAGGCTGTTCTAGACATTCTTGATCCCGATTCTTTCTGGGAAAGCACTAAATATCTGGTAATTCAAACTAAAAATTAAGTAAAAACGAAATAGAGGGGAAAACAAATGACTGTCAATACGCTATTAAAAAAATCAAAGAACAGATTCGGAGCTCCGGCTTTCGATAAAATAAAAGAAGAAGATTATCTTCCGGCATTCAGGGAAGGAATAAAAGAAGGAGAGGAGGAGATAAATGCGATAAGCGAAAATCCGGAAAGCCCAACTTTTGAAAATACAATAGCGGCTCTGGAATATGCGGGACAGACATTAAGCAGGGTTTCGGAAATATTCTTCAACCTTAACGAAGCAGAAACATCGGACCGCATGCAGAAGATGGCTGAAGAAATATCGCCCGAATTAACGCAATTCCATCTGACGATTTTACTAAACAAGAAATTATTTTCCAGAATAAAAGAAGTTTACGATTCAAGAAAAGAGCTCGGCCTCAACGAAGAAGATATGCGGCTTCTTACCGAAACTTATAAAGGCTTTGCAAGAAGTGGAGCCTGTCTATCGGACGAAAAGAAAGAGGAACTGTCGAAATACCAGCAGAAGCTTAGTCTTTTGGGCCTTAAATTCGGAAAGAACGTACTTGACGCCACAAACGCCTTTACTCTCCATATTACCGATCCGGCCGATCTGGAAGGCCTTCCGGATTATGTAAAGGAGGCAGGCGCTTCCGAAGCAAAAGAAAGAGGTCTGTCGGGGTGGATATATACTCTGGACTTCCCGAGCTGGCGCCCGTTCATGCAGTACAGCAAAAAAAGGGATCTGAGAAAAAAGATGTACATGGCCTACGGAACAAGATGTACGGGCGGAGAATTCGACAATCGCAATATCATAAGTGGAATAATAGATCAAAGAATACATATAGCAAAACTCCTGGGATATGATACTCCGGCCGATATGGCAGTGCAGGATAGAATGGCCCAAACTAAGGAAAACGTAAATTCTTTCCTTAAAAGACTGCTGGACAGATCTCTTCCTTTCGGGAAAAAAGATGTGGAGGCAATAAGGGAATACGCCGCGGAAAAAGGATTCGATGGCGAACTGATGCCATGGGACTTTCCGTATTTCTCCAGAGCTATGAAAGACGAAAAATACGATCTTAACGATAATATGCTAAAACCGTATTTCGAACTGAAAGAAGTACAAAAAGCCGTATTCGGACTTGCTGAAAGATTGTACGGACTTAAATTCTCCGAAACCGATGATATTCCAAAATACCATCCCGACGTTCATGTTTACGATGTGACCGACGAAAACGGAAAACATCTGGCTCTTTTCTATTCGGACTTCTATCCGAGAGCAGGCAAGCACGGAGGCGCATGGACAACCGAATTCGGGGAAGCATATATTAATCCTTCTGGAGAAGAAGTAAGGCCGTTCGTATCCATAGTGTGCAATTTCACAAAACCCACCGATACAAAACCTTCTCTGCTTACCTTCAGCGAAGTAACAACTCTTTTACACGAATTCGGGCATTCGCTGCATGCTATTATGGCCGAAGGTAAATACCCTTCGCTTACTGGAACGAACGTGGCAAGGGATTTTGTGGAACTTCCATCGCAAATAATGGAAAACTGGGCTTCTGAACCGGAATATCTGTGTTCCTGGGCTAAACATTATGAAACGGGGAAACCTATTCCTGAAGATCTGATAAAAAAAATAATAGCATCCAGAAATTATCTCAGCGGATATGCAAGCGTAAGGCAGCTCACATTCGGCATATGCGATATGGCATGGCACTGCATGGAATCACTTCCGGATAATTTCACGGGAGAAAAAGTAACAGACTTCGAACAAGAAGCAGCGGAAGGCACCCATCTTTTGCCGGCAGCTCCCGGAACGGCTTTCTGTCCTACCTTTTCACATATATTCGCAGGGGGATATGCAGCCGGATATTATTCATACAAATGGTCCGAAGTCCTTTCGGCGGACGCCTTCGAACTATTTAAGGAAAAAGGCATCTTCAACAGGGACGTTGCGGGAAGCTTCCGCAAGGAAATCCTTTCCAAAGGGAACCTGCGCGACGCAAACATATTGTACAAGGCATTCAGGGGACGCGATCCCAACGAAGAAGCCCTGTTTAGGAATCTTGGGATGAAGAACTAATCCGCATGAACTATAATTATATCGTTTATATCGGTAGTATAACATCCCGACAGCGTATCTTTTTTAATTTTCCAGTTTCTGTTGCCCGATGAAGCTACATGCAGACTGTTCCTTCCGTATCGTACGTTTATATCGTCCATAACTGCATTCACCGTCCTCAGTTTTTCTGCAGGACGGCGGGAAAATATGTTCTGCTGTACATAGGATCCGTCGCAAACATCATTCAATATTACTCCGGCTTTTTTATAGGAATATCCGTCCCTGAAAATTCCGTCAAGGATTTTTTCAGAAACCGAAACGATTTCCAGAGTATCGTCCGAAGCTTCCTCAAAAACATATGTGCCGCTGTTATAATACTGTGGCAAATCCTTTCTGTGCTTGTTGGTAAAAATAAAAACGGTAACGGATGATGCCACGGATTTCTGCCGTCTCAACTTACCAGAGCAATCGGAAGCAAACGTGGAAACGGCTTCCTCAAGACCTTCCTTTGCGGTTATCATCTTATCAAAACTTCTGGAAACGCAAATGGACTTTTTTTCGCCGGAAACCTCAAGATCCGAAACAGGCTGCCCGAGAAGTTCCATATAGGTTCTCAATCCGGTTACGGTAAGTTTTTTCTTAACCCAGAAAGGAGTCCTTCGCAGCAAACCCGCAGCCGTGGAAATACCCTCGCCCATAAGTAATTCGGCCGACCGTCTCCCTATTCCCCATACGTCACCTACCGGAAGCCTCTCCATCGCCTTCAAGCGCTTCTCTTCCGTCTCTATCATGCAGACATTTCCGTATCCCGCATATTTTTTTGCAAACTTATTGGCAGCCTTTGCAAGAGTTTTGGTAGGCGCAATGCCTATGCATACCGGCACTCCGGTATTCTTTTTAATTTTCCTTACTATTTCTCTGGCCTTTTCCTCCGCAGCGTAACAATCCATCCCGTTGAAGTTCATAAAGGCCTCGTCTATCGAATAAACTTCTATATCGCCGGCATAATAGGCAAGCAAAGACATTATCCTGCGGCTCATATCGCCGTACAAAAAGAAATTTGAAGAACGTTTTTCAACCGCAGGATGATTGCTGCCATAGCGGGTTAACAGGAACTCGCGCATCTTAAATTCCGGCAATCCCATGGTAATTCCCAGGTCCTTGGCTTCCTGCGACCTTGATACTATACATCCGTCGTTACTGGACAATACGACTACGGGCTTCCCTTCCAGCGAAGGATCAAAAACCCTTTCGCAGGAAACGAAGAAATTATTACAGTCCATTACGCCGAACATAAATCAAAATCTTTTTGCTATTGTATAGGTAACCATTCCCCATATCATAAAATCATTTTTCGCGGTAACCTTCAAGGGTTTATAATTCACATTAGCCGGGACAAGCCATATTATGTCCCCGTCTTTCTTTATGGTCTTCAATGTAAATTCCCCGTCTACATAGCATACTGCAATCGCTCCGTTCCTTGGTTCTATGGACTTGTCTATTATAAGGATATCGCCGTCTCTTATTCCGGCATCCTGCATGGAATCCCCGCTTACGCGGGCCATAAACGTCGAACTCGGATTTTTGACTAAAACCCTGTTCAAATCTATCCCGCTTTCAAAACAATCCTGGGCAGGAGACGGAAATCCGGCCTTTATCCCCTCGAAAAATTGGATTCCGGCATTTTTTTCACCTTCCATAGCATTAAAATTTACATAATATAAGGCGAATTTAGAGGATTTTTAAGTTTTTACTTTAAATTTGTGAACATTTTGCGTATTTATTTATCTAAATCACACATATATGACTGAACAAAAAAAAGATGTTCCTTTTGTTGGTGCGAACACCGATTTAAGGGAATTTACCCTGAGAGCGCTGCTCCTGGGTCTGGTACTGGCTGTCGTACTTGGAGCCGCCAACGCCTATCTGGGGCTTAAGGCAGGTATGACCATAGCCGCCACATATCCTGCGGCGGTAATAGGAATGGCCGTTCTAAAAATGATGAAAGGCTCCATACTGGAGGAAAACATCACCCGTACCGTAGGTTCCATTGGCGAATCTATGGCAGCCGGAGCCATATTCACGCTCCCTGCCTTCTATATATCGGGCATATGGGATAATGAAACCTTCAATTCCGTAGGCAGTTACATTACGGCTTCCCTTATTCTGGTAGCCGGAGGTTCGCTCGGAATTCTTTTCGTCGCACTTCTGAGAAAGGTAATGGTGGACGACCCGTCGCTTCCTTTCCCTGAAAGCGTAGCAGCCAGTGAAATACATAAAAGCGGACGTTCCGGTGCAGGAGGTTCCAAATATTTGTTCTCCGCAATGATAGCCGGAGCCCTTATAAAACTTGCCGGCGACCTTAAGCTTTTCGCAACGGAATTCACTACGATTTTCAAATCGGCGAAAGCTTCATTTGCCGGCGGACATTCGCTGCAAACGGGATTTCCATTCGGAGCTCCGTCGGTAAGCCCCGCCTATCTCGGCGTAGGCTACATAATAGGTCCGCGTCTTGCGGCAATGAACTTCAGCGGCTCGCTGCTGGCATGGGGTGTCATGGTCCCTATCCTGCTGGCTATGCTCGGACAAAATTTCGTAACTTCGGTTGCGGCTCCGGGGATAGATCCCGAATCAGCTTCTGCATGGTTGGGAGCAGCCAATACCATATGGATGCAGGTCGTACGTCTTATAGCAATAGGAGGCATGCTCGTAGCTGCAACATATACTCTCTACAAAATGCGCGGAAGTCTCGGAGCCGGGCTCAAACGCTCAGTAAAAGATCTCAAGAAAGCCACCCAGGGCACTGCTGAAACAACAAGGACCGAAAAGGATCTCAAATCATCATGGATACTTCTGGGAATTTGCATAGCAGCCGTACTGACTTTCTGCATAACTTTCTTCATATTCAAGACATCCATACTGGTTGCAATAGTCGCTTCTACCATCATGGTCATACTGGCCTTTTTCTTTGCAGCGGTATCGGGATATCTCGTAGGAATAATAGGATCGAGTAATAACCCCATAAGCGGGCTCACACTTACGGCGCTGGTAGTAACCGCATTGATTCTCGTAATCTGCGGCGTAAATGCCGAGAACGGAGGAGTAGCCGCAGTACTGGGAATTGCAGCCATAGTTTGCGTGGCGGCGGCAGTAGCCGGAGAGATGTTCCAGGATCTTAAGGCAGGACACATTTTGGGCGGTACCCCGTGGAAAATGGAATGCGGCGATCTTATAGGAGTAGCAGTTACAGGCTTCGTAATGTTCGGCGTACTAATTCTTCTCAATCTCGGAGATATTAAATCCGGAGGAACGGGATTCGGAGGCGTTAATCTTCCTGCTCCGCAGGCGGGTCTGATGGCTACCATATCAAAAGGAATCATAGGAGGGCAGATGGCCTGGGCTCTTATAATAACAGGAATGCTGATGGCCGTATGCTTCATATTCATGGGAGTAAAAAGTTCCATGCTTGTATTCGTAGGTATGTACCTCCCGTTAAGTACGGTATTCGCAATATTCGTCGGAGGCCTTATAAAAGGCATTCTTGATATGATAATCTCCAGAAGAAAGATGAATGAAGAACAGCAGGGCAAAGTGGGAAATACAGGTATCCTTATGGCTTCCGGATTCATTGCCGGAGAAGCTCTTATGGGACTTGTAATCGCCATATTTGCGGTATTCAACATTTTCGTAGGAAAACTGCTTGGAATTACCTTCACTCCAAGCTACCTTATAGGATTCGCCATAATGCTTATAGTAGGATTTACAATGATAAAAGTTCCTATCGGATCTCTCAAAAAGAAATAATGGCTGGAAAAAATAAAATAAACTTATATGATGTCGTTCCGGCAACGGGACGGCATCTTTCTTATATTGAACGCCCTGATGGAAATATAATGATAATCATTCCGCGCTTCAGAAACAAAAGGATGAGACGTTTTATGGCGGCCAGGAGAAAATGTCCGGATTTCTATCTAAAACTTGATTCAAACGGTTCTGCCGTATGGAAACTTATCGACGGCAACCGGACGGTAATGCAGATGGTAGAAGAGCTTGCGGATCATTTCGGCAATGAGGAAAATTATGAATACCGCATACTAAAGTTCATAATGACCTTACGACACGATTCGCTGATAACCTATGAAAATCCCGCCTCCCGGGGGAGTGGAAAATGAAGCTCCTAAAGCTTATCCAGAGCTTTTGAGATGCGGAGAAAAGCTTCGTTTATATTATTAAGGCTTGTAGCAACATTAAGCCTCATATACCCATCTCCGCCGGGACCGAACGTCCTTCCGTCGTTCATGGCGAGACGGCATTCGTTTACGAAGAACGAAACCATGGATTTCTGATTGCCGCCGAATTTCTTCTCATAAAGCAATGAGCAGTCGAGCCAAACCAGAAAGGAAGCCTGCGGCCTTACCGGAAATATCCACTGTCCTGCAACAGAACCGTCGGGGTTGTGAATTGAAAAATTACTGCGGCAATAGTCTTCGGCAAACAGTATATTTTTTTCTATAACGGAAATGAAATCAGAACGCCATGCTACGCCATGTTCATAAGCGGCGATAGCGGAAGAGGTTGAGAATATGGTTGGATCATTAAATTCGTTGGCATAAAGCCAATGAAAAAACGGTTCTCTTAATGTTTCCGAAGGTATTACGGTATATGAACTTACTATGCCGGCTATATTAAAGGTCTTGGAAGGAGCACCAAAGGTTATGCTCGTAGAAGCCGCTTCTGCGGAAACCGAAGCAAAAGGAATATGGGAAGCCCCGAATAAAGGCATGTCGGCATGTATTTCATCCGATATTACTATTATTCCGTTTTCATAACATATGCCGGCCAGTCTCAAAAGATCTTCGCGCTTCCATGAAATTCCTCCGGGGTTATGCGGATTCGATAATATCAACATCCTGCATTTTTTGCTGCGCACGGATTTCTGAAGATCGTCAAAATCCATTACATACTCATATGTCCCGTCGTTAAGACTTACTTTTTTAAGCGGATTAAAAATAAGTTTCCGTCCGTTTCCCAGCGGAACGTTCATGAAAGGAGGATATATGGGAGGCTGCACTATTATACCGTCTCCGGGGCCCGTAAAAAAATTTACCGCCAATCCGATTCCCTTCACTATTCCTGGAATAAACGAAAGCCACTCCCTTTTTACTTTCCAGCCCTGCATCGTTTCCAGCCATTTCATTATAGAAGGATAATAATCGTCAGGTATGGTATTATATCCAAAAACCCCTTCGTCTACTATTTTGCGGAGTGCCTCCCTTACGCATTCGGGAGATTCGAAATCGGCGTCGGCCACCCACAGAGGTATCAGATCGCTTCTGCCGAAACGTTTTTCCAGCATATCGGTTTTAACCGAATTGGTGTTTTTCCGATCCTTGTATTTCATTATAAATATTTTTTATGTACAAATATATCAATTAAAAAAGGCCGGATCCAAAAATCCGGCCTGTAAATACTTTCAAAAATATTTAATTTTTATCAGTCGATGCCGTTCCGGTATAGTTTATCTTAGAATCTACGCATGTCATTGAAATAGTAAAACTTGTATTATCAAAACTTCCGGAAAGGTCCGTCATCGTATAACCAGGGAAAGGACCTTGCATGGCTTCTGGAATAACAGCCTTACATGCCAGCGCCGTAGAATTGTTTTCCAGTCTATAAGGTATATTTTTCAACGTCATATCAATAGTTACAGGCATGGCCTTCGCAAATTTGACGTTTTTCATCAATATTGAGACAGTGGACTTATCGGTATTTTCCGTAAGGATAACCGGAACATTCTCCAGAGAGAAAGAAGACTCATCGGATCCTGTAACCGTCATGGTACCGGTATATGTTATTGCGCCATCCTTCAGATAATCTGTTTTTTTATCATCCTTGCTGCAGGAAGACATTAAAACTACGGTAAATGCCGACATAAGGAATAAAATTATTTTTTTCATCGTTCGTTTAATTTTTTTATGATTATTAATTTAAAGTGTAAAGTCTATAGTAATTCCATATTCGCACGGCTTTCCTTTGGCCAGAAATACATTTTCCATGGATTCGAAATAAAAGGTATTATATTTCGTTCCTGATATGTTTTTTGCAAAAAGTCTTATTCCGGTCCTACCCTTTTTCATATAAAGCGAAGCATTGGGCAACGAATAAAATTTCTGACTTACAGTATTGGCTTCGTTCCAATATATCTTCCCAAAACCTTCATAGCCGGCATTTACAGTAATATAATCGAAAAGGGCTGGAGTGTGAAACGTATACGCTGCGGAAACGGAAACGGTATTTTCCGGAATATAAGGAACCTGCTTACCCTTGTAATCAGTAATACCGTTGTCATAAGAAGTAAACTTGGCATTGGTATAGCCATAAGAAAAACGGGTCTCCAGATTGTTGAATATCTTCCAGTATCCCGACAGCTCCACTCCCTCGTTGCGCGTACGGCCGGCATTGGTCATCATGCGGCCGGTAATCTTTCCTCCGGGAAAGACGGTAAGCTGAAGATCATGACATGAAATATAAAATGCAGAGACATGGGCCTTCACCCTTCCTTCTGCAAACGAAAAATGCCCCCCCAGTTCATAATTCCAGCTGAACTCCGGCTTGTATGACATTATATCGGCAGAAGAATAGCTGTTTCCGTTATTTAAATGGACTCCCATATCATCCATCAAATCTTTCTGCATTTTATTTTTGAGAATATCGGAAAACATCTGTACATTATATCCGCCCGTCTTATACCCCCTTGTAAACAAGAAATATACGTTCGAATTTTTACCTATATCGTGTTGTATTGCAAGTTTCGGCAGAAAAAAGAGATAGTCGCGCTTTATCTTCCCCTGCAGGGTTGATTCAAATGCCTTGTAATCGGTCATCGTAATATTCAGACGGTAATCGAACCCTCCGTTGCTCAAATATTTAAGCGAGGAATGTTCATATCCGAACCTGGCGGCGGCGGTAAATGAAAAGCCTCCGGCATGAAATACGGTTTGTCCGTATGCCGCAGCTCCGAATGCAGGCTCGCGGAAATTACTGTTCAGGCAAAACTTGTTTTGTCTTATAAGAAATTCCGCATCCGGAAAGACTTTTTGTATTCCTCTGTTGATATTGGACAATATGAGGTTATTTATGCCGTCCTGCTTGAAAGTAACGGGAGCATCGGTTTTTAATGATTTATAAAACAGCGAAAGACCTCCCAGATAATATCCGGGATTTGCATTTCTGCGCACTACAAAATCCTGTGTAAGTATATTTTCATGCTGATGCTGCTTTAGGGTGAAGACAGAGGATTTAGTAAAATCCTGATCCATGTGCATACAATCGTTGAGATACTGCCAGCTTGTCATGCTTCTGAATAAAAAGCCGTTTCTTTTATAATCCATGGTCAGACCGTCGGAAAAGGAAGTCCTTCTATAGCTGCAGGGATCATTATAATTTATGGGAAGAACCTTGCCCGTTGATGTATCAATTTGGGCATATGCAAATCCGTCCTGCACTACGCGACCGGCGAAGAACGAGTTATTTATGGTAAGACGCGGACTTACCACATAAACTATCCGTACCCTGCCACCCGCGCTTTTTATATCATCAGCACGAGACCCGTTGTAAGAATTGCGGAAAAAGCCGTCGGAGGATTTGAAAAAACCGCCGCCGCCTACCGCCAGTTTTTCATTAATTTTATGGTAGGTAGAAGCTTTTATATCATAACTGTTTTTATTCCCGTATGTTATAGAAAACAGTGATCCCTGGAAAGTTGCCGGGGAGATCGTTTTCACAGAAATGACCCCGCCCATGGTGTTCCTTCCATAAAGGGTACTTTGCGGTCCTCTTAAAACGTCTATTGAAGAGACATCCCACATAAACGCATCATAGCTGTTCTTTTCGAGATATGGAATATCATCTACTATTAGTCCCACTACCGGATTATCCATTCTTCCCCCCATGCCCCTGGCATAAATTGAAGAAGTCATTTTGGATCCGTAATCCGGTATAAAGAGATTCGGAACATGATACGATATCTCGTGAAGCCCGTCGAGTTTCTCTTCCTTTATTGTTTCTGAAGAGAATGAACTATAGGAAACCGGTTCCTTTTTAAGATCCCTGTAATGACGGAGAGATGCCACAATTTGTACAGCCTTGAGGGTATCGTTGTATGATATTTCGGACTCTTTAGCGCGTTTTACGTCGTCCGGTCCTTCGTTTGGGGAAAAATGAGAAGCAAATCCTCCGCATATGAGCGACATAACAGAAACGAGAAACGAAATAAACAGATGCATTAGTATTATTAATTAAAAAACGAAAAAAGCTCTTCCATAAGAGGTGGCAAATTTAACTAAATTTGTATAATTAATTTACTTTTATTTATCTTTGCGGCCTAAAAGAGCAGGATTCGTCTAACGGTTAGGACAGAAGATTCTCAATCTTCAAATAGGAGTCCGATTCTCCTATCCTGTACTAATTCATTTATCTTTCTTTCTATATTCAGAAGGCGTTATTCCGGTAACGCGTTTAAAATATTTTCCGAAGAACGACTGGTTCGGGAAATTAAGTGCGTATGCTATTTCCTGTATATTCATTAAAGAGAACTTCAGCAGGGATTTGGCCTCCAGGACTACAAACGAATTTATCCAGTATGTTGCCTTTTTGCCGCTGGCCTCAAGAACCAGAGTGGAAAGATATTTCGGAGAAATATGCAGCTGGTCGGCATAAAAATTGACGCTCCTCTCGCGAGTATGATTTTCATTCAACAGCAACATAAACTTCTGGAACAGCAAGTCCTTATGCGATTTTATATACATGTTCTCTATATTACTGTCGTTTGCAAATCGGTTTGCAAATATTTCAGCTGCCGAAAATATAAAGGTCTTGCATGCATTGGAGAAAATCTCCTTTTGGTAAATACTTTCGGTAGTTGCTATGCCGTACATGAATTCCATATGCGTTTTCATATGTTTCTGTTCCTTCTCTGAGATCTGTATAATCGGATTATCGGCCATAAGCAAACCCAGGGGAAGCAATTTCCTGAGATCGAGCTGCAGATCCGACAGATACTCAGGAGATGCCATAAAAATATCAGCCTTTACTACGTCTTCTGCGGATGATCTTATAGAATGGAATATGATTGAAGGAGTATAAACTATAAAGGAGCCCTTTCTTATTTCATAACTATGGAGATTTACGTTCATTTCACCTTTTCCGTCTGTAACCAGTACAAGAGCAAACACATCAGCTTTAAGAGGGAATTTAAAAATATTCGACCTTGAAGATATATCTACATCTATTATGAAATCTCCCTTCACTCCGGTCTGACGATTAAATACCCTCTGAACTTCTTCTATACTCACAAGATTGGATTGATTTTTCATATCACGTATAATTTATTTTGTCATGTTCGGGGTTAAGCAAGCGGGATATTGTTTCTCCAAGGGTGCGTTGTCCTTTTTTTCCTCTCATGGCTCTTTTCCCGCGCTAAATTAATTAATATTTTATTATTATTGGTTAATAAATCCCCTGGGTTCCGTTTTCAACCAACCTTGAGGATATTTCGAACTTCCGAATACCGCCATATAGTATCATTTTTGTATGCAAAACAAAAACACAACCAACAATAACTTTATCCTGTTTATTATGAGACATTTCATCAATCTATTATCGATTTTTCTACTTCTTTTGCCGGCATACGCGTGTAACAGAGGGAAGAATGATGAAGGAAAGACCGAACCCGTAAAAGTAAAAATCATTGACATCCGTAAATCCGCAGCAATAAGGAATGACAATTACATAGGCACCGTAAAGGCGTTAACATCAACATCAATAAGTTTTTTAGTTCCGGGAACGGTAAATTCGGTAAAGGTAGCCGAAGGCGAATACGTAAAAAAGGGACAGATTCTTGCGGAACTAGACTCCACAACTCTTAAAAGTGCACGTGAGGCTGCCGCCTCCGCTCTGGCAAGAGCCAAAGATGCATATAAGAGATACGAAATGCTTCACAACAACGGAAGTCTGGCCGACATAAAATGGGAAGAAGTAAAAAACGCACTGGCTCAGGCAGCAAGTGCTTATAAAATAGCAAAACGGAATCTCAACAATACAGTATTGAAAGCTCCATCGGACGGATATATTTCGAAACGGGATCTCGAGCCCGGGGAAACGGCAATTCCCGGGTCACTGGTAATGACTCTGGTTGACATAAGCAGGGTATATATTGAGTTTTCCGTTCCCGAAAAAGAAATTTCATCAATAAGAAAGGGAGCGGAACTCACCGCATCGGTAGGGGCTCTCGATGATTTTCCGATATACGGAAAAGTAACCGAAAAAGGAGTAGTAGCCAACCTTTTTTCACACACATATACCGTTAAAATGGAAATTCCCAACAAGGGGTTCAAACTTATGCCGGGCATGATATGCAACGTAAATTTATCAGGGAAGGAAGGAGATGAGAATATTACTATCCCCAACAAGGCTATACAGGTAAACCGCAACGGAAACAAGTTCGTATGGGTTGACGAAAACGGAAGGGCTGCAATAAGACAAATAACAATCGGAGGTTTTGCAAAAGGCGAAATCATTGTAAAAAGCGGACTCGCCCCCGGCGACAAGATAATAACCGAAGGACAGGAAAAAATAAGCGAAGGAATGGAAATAACCTCCGGCATTAACTAACGATCATCATGAAAGAACGCAGGGATCTTATATCATGGGCCATGAAATATCACGGGATATTAATATTCGTAGTCTCCGTGATGGTATTGTTCGGAGTTTTCGCCCTTTTAGTAATGCCCAAGAACGAATTCCCGAGCTTTACCATCAGACAGGGACTCGTAGTGGCCGTATATCCGGGAGCAGATACAAAACAGATGGAAAACGAGGTTACCAAACCGCTGGAAGATTTCATTTTCGGATTCAAGGATGTAAAAAAGAAAAAGACGGTTTCGAAAACACGCGACGGCATCGTATTCATAACCGTCGTACTTAACGATAACGTAAAAGACAAGGAAGAATTCTGGGCCAAATTCAAACTCAGACTCGCACAATTCAAAAACACACTCCCTCCGGGCGTACTTGCCCTTCAGGCCAATGATGACTTCGGGGATACTTCGGCCATGCTAATAGCACTTGAATCCGGACAAAAGACTTACCGGCAGCTAAGAGATTACATGGACGAACTTTGCGACAGACTCAGAGCCATAGACGCCGTATCCAACCTTAAACGCTACGGTGAACAAAAAGAGCAGATATCATTATATATAGACCCCGACAAGCTTTCCGAATACGGAATAAAACCGTCTGCACTGGCAATAAATATGATAACATCGGGGTTCAAGACGGCGGCGGGATCTATAAAAAATGATAAATACGTAGCTCCCATACATATGACGGAAAGTTTCGATGAGGAAGAAGACATTGCACAGCATATCGTATTCACAAGCCCTTCCGGGGACGCCATACGGCTCAAGGACATTGCCGTAATCAAGAGAGAATATCCCCAGCATCCCGACAGCTATATAACCAATAACGGTAAAAAATGCATATTGCTGTCTATGGAGATGCGTAACGGCCACAACATCGTAAAAATGGGCAACGATGTAAACAAAATACTCGGGCAATTTAAAAAGGAATTGCCAAAAGATGTTAAAATATACAAAATAACCGACCAGACGCAGATTGTGGGAGATTCGGTAACGACGTTTCTAAACGAACTGATAATTGCAATAATTGCGGTCATAATAGTCATTATGATTCTGATGCCTTTTAAAGTAGCTTCCATTTCAGCAATTACAATTCCGGTTACCATATTTATGTCCCTGGGGATTTTCTATGCCTTCGGAATAGAGCTCAACACCGTCACATTCGCAGCATTGCTGGTAACACTGGGAATGATAGTAGATAATTCCGTAGTCATAATAGACAGATATGTGGAATTGCTGGATTTAGGCGTAGAGCGCAAAAAAGCAGCAGTACAAAGCGCAAGGGAATTCTTCATGTCTATATTTTCTGCAACTCTGGCAATAAGCATAACATTCTTCCCGTTTCTGTTTACCACACACGGCATGATCAACGATTTCCTCCAGGCCTTTCCGTGGGCTATAACAATAATCCTGATTTTATCACTGTTCATAGCCGTCATGTTTATTCCTTTTCTTCAAAGCAAAATAATAATCCGCGGTTTAAAAGAAGACAAGGAATTAGATAAAAAGAAAGCACTGGCAAAAGGGAAAAAACCCCGAACAGATTTTCTCTCCAAAGTACAAACTGCATATGACAATATCGTAGGCAAATGCCTCGAACATCCGAAAGCAACCCTGGGAATAGGAGGTTTGAGCATAATGGCAGCAATAATAATTACAATAAATCTACCTTTGAAATTCATGCCAAACGCTGACAGGAATCAGTTTGCCGTAGAGATATTCCTGCCCGACGGAAATTCCATAGAACAAACCGCATCTGTAGCCGATTCGCTGGAGCATATACTGAAAAAAGACGACAGGATAACTTCCATAACCTCATTCATGGGACAGGGATCGCCGCGGTTTCATACATTGTACGCGCCTCAACTTCCGGGCGTAAATTTCGCGCAGTTCATTGTCAACACCAGGAGCAACAAGGCTACTGAAGATCTGCTAGACGAATACACCGACAGGTACATGAATTATTTTACAAATGCAGTAGTAAAATTCAAACAATTGGAATTCAACGATGCCGCCAACCCCATTGAAGTAAGACTTACCGGAAATAACAAAAAAGGACTGCACGAAGCAGCTGATTCGGTAAAAAAGATCATGAGAAACATCAAGGGACTTGCTTTGGTAAGAAGTAACGACAACAAGGAAACTCCCGGCGTCCTTCTAAAGCTCAAACAGGACGAGCTCAACAGGCTGGGAATAAACAAAACCACAATAAATCTCAATTTGGCCATGAGATACGGATCAGGAGTCCCTGTTTCGACCGTATGGGAAGGCAATTATCCGGTTTCGGTGGTACTAAAGACGGACCGGCCTTCCGAACCCGCCATTTCCGATCTTCCGAACGGATATATTGGAACATGGGGAGGACTATCCTCTGTGCCGTTAAGACAAATCGCCGAAATAACGCCGCAGTGGACTGAAGGCCAGATTGTCCGCAGGAACGGTATTCCCTGCATTACCATCCTCTCCGAAGTTAAAAGAGGCCTTAATGTTAACAACATGACAAAAAAAGTAAAGGCTATATTGAAAGACGTGCAGCTTCCGTCCGGAATAAAAATAAGTTACGGAGGAATAGACGAATTTGATAAGGATATAATACCGCAGATATACGGCGGTCTGGGCATTGCCATATTCATAATTTTAATAATACTCATGTTCCATTTCAAAAATGTAAGTCTGGCATCGCTTGTCCTGGCCTCCATTACATTATGTCTCTTCGGAGCATCTCTGGGACTGGAAATCATGGGCCTTGATCTCAGTGTTACTGCCATACTGGGTCTTATAAGCCTTATGGGGATCATAGTGAGAAACGGTATAATAATGCTGGATTATACCGAAGAACTCCGACGTGAAGGGATGGATGTTTACGAAGCCATACTCTCATCGGCAAAAAGAAGGATGAGACCTATCTTCCTTACATCAGCAGCGGCCTCCATGGGTGTAATTCCAATGATGCTGGGCGGAAGTTCGCTTTGGTCCGCTCTGGGAACGGTAGTATTCTGGGGAACGCTAATAACAATGATTTTTACCGTAACAGTCCTCCCGGCAGCATATTATTTAATATATAGAAAAACGGCATAGCATGGAAACGAGTTATCATAAAATATTTTTTTCACTTGCAGCAGTGTGCGCTCTTCTTATACCAGCCTCTGCTATAAGCCAGACAATGACCATAGAACAATGTGAAAAAATGGCACTGGAAAACAATTATAAACTTAAAAACAGCCTTCTGGATAAAAAAATAGCCGTAGAGTTAAAAAAAGAGGCTTTCACCAACTATTTCCCCGTAGTAAAGGGGGATGCAGCTTCCTTCGGAGCAAACGGAGCAATGGCTAAAACGGATATCGCACTGCCGGAACAATTGGCGGGAGCAGGCACAACCATCCCCTTGGATATGATGTACAACGGGAACATGCTATCGGTAACCGCCACCCAGCCTATATTTGCCGGAGGCCGCATAAAAAACTGGAACAAACTTGCCAAAGTAGGCGAACGCACCGGAGAATACAAATACAGGATGTCCGTAAACTATATATACGAAACCACTGAAAAATATTTCTGGCAGCTTGCGTCTCTTGAAGAGAAATTAAAAACCATATCCACTATCGAAAAACAGTTGAGCAGCATTCACGGAGATGTGGCGATTGCCGTAAATGCCGGCATAACAACCAGGAACGATCTTTTAAAGGTTGAACTGCAGCAACAGGATATATCTTCCATAAGATTCTCGCTTGAAGACGGTATAGACATAACCAAACTGGCTCTCAGACAATTCATGGGCGACAGCACCGCATTTTCGGGCTCCGTAACATCTTCCGGAAATTTCGACATGAATGCAGGATTCGACATAACATATGCCTCCGCGAACTTCGATTATATTGCGCAATCCGGTATAAACGATTCTCAGGTTTCTCCTCCCCGTTCATATTATCTTGATCCCGACGACGCTCTGCATCGCAGAACCGAATTTCATCTGCTTGACGAAAAAGTAAAGGCGGCCGAACTGCAAAAGAGACTCGAAATAGGCAAATACATGCCTTCCATGGGTATAGGGGCAGGATATGTTTATCACGACATATTAAACATGAACACTAATTTCGGAATGGTATTCGCAACACTGAGCGTTCCGGTATCCGGCTGGTGGGGAGGTTCGCATTCCATAAAGGCGAGCCGGATGAAACTCAAACAGGCGCACAACTACAGGACCGACAATTCACAACTTCTGAAAGTAGATATAATCCAAAAATGGAATAAGCTCAATGAAGCGTACAAGCAGCTTATGCTCGGTGCCGAATCAATAAAATCCTCGGCGGAGAACCTTAGGATGAACAGAAACTTTTACAAGGCGGGAACCATCTCCATAAGCGACCTTTTGGATGCACAAACGATTTATCGTCGAAGCTGCAATAAATATACGGACGCATACGCGGATTATATGCTCAGAATTTGCCAATACATGATTGCCACAGGCAGGTAAATAGTTTAAGGAACTCAATAAAATTTATTAACTTGCAGCGATTTTTAAATATTAAAATTTCAAGGATATGAAAATAGAAAAAGTACATGCTATGGAGGTCCTCGATTCCAGAGGAAATCCTACCGTTGAAGCAGATCTTATGTTGGAAGACGGAACTACCGCAAGAGCAATGGTCCCGAGCGGTGCATCCACCGGCGAAAGGGAAGCTTGCGAACTGCGTGACGGCGATAAAAAACGTTACGGCGGAAAAGGCGTTTTAAAAGCTGTTGACAACGTAAACAAAATCATAGCAAAGGAAATCGAAGGCAAATACTTCGGCAGCCAGCGCGAACTCGATTATACTTTAATTGATCTCGACGGTACTCCCAACAAGGCAAAACTGGGAGCCAATGCAATCCTCGGAGTTTCCATGGCCTATGCAAAGGCAGAAGCAGAAAGCGCCGGCATTCCTCTTTACCAGTATATAGGAGGCAGCAACGCACATGTAATGCCAGTTCCATGCATGAACATCCTTAACGGAGGAAAACATGCAGACAATAACGTTGATATTCAGGAATTCATGATCGCCCCTTACGGAGCCGAATCATTCACCGAATCCATTCGCATGGGTATTGAAGTTTTCCACACTCTCAAGAGCGTTTTGAAGGCAAAGGGATACAGTACGGGTGTAGGTGACGAAGGCGGTTTCGCACCAAACCTTAAATCCAACGAAGAAGCTGTGGAAGTCATTCTTGAAGCTATTACGAAAGCAGGATACAAACCCGGCGACGAAGTAGGACTATGCCTCGATCCTGCAGCAAGCGAAATGTGGGAAGACGGCAAATACAAATTGTTCAAGAGTACAGGAGAACTTGTTTCCAGCGAAAACATGGTTAAGATGTGGGAAAGCTGGGCCAGACAATACCCTATCGTTTCACTTGAAGACGGTATGGCAGAAAACGACTGGGACGGCTGGAAAAACATCACTGATACTCTGGGACAGAAGATAGAGCTCGTCGGCGACGATTTGTTCTGCACTAACAAGAAAATCCTTGCAAAGGGAATAGATAAAGGTGTAGCAAATTCCATCCTTATCAAACTAAACCAGATCGGTTCGGTTACCGAAACCCTGGAAACCATAGAAATGGCTTACAAACACTCCTACAACTGCTTTGTATCGCACCGCAGCGGAGAAACCGTAGACAGCTTCATAGCTGATCTTACAGTTGGCGTAAATGCAGGTCACCTGAAAACCGGAAGCGGCTGCAGAGGCGAACGCATTGAGAAATTCAATCAGCTTATGCGTATAGAAAACGAACTTGGCAAAACCGCCACTTTCGCCGGCAAGAAGATATTCAAGAATATCTAAACCGTTAAAACCGATTAGCCGTTAAGGGCTATAATAATAAAAAAGGGTGACTGGAAACAGTCACCTTTTTTTTATTTCAGACATGTATAATTACGATTCTTACACAAAAAGAAGCAACAGAACGATTACAATGCCGGCCAGTGAAAATACAATCCCCCTCCTAAAAAATCTGGATTTCGTCTTGTACATCCAGAAAGACGATATGGCCAGAAAAAGGAGCGCCAATGCAAAAATCACAGTTACCCAATGCGCAGGATTTCTGCTCGAAGTCACATGCAGCTTGTTGAGCCTTTGAAGGAAAGCAGGAGTTTGCCTTACCTTGAATTCCGCCTTTCCGGTAGACATATCATAAGTCCCTCCTTCAAAATTCACGATATTATCGTTTACGTTTTCAATTTTCAGATTACGGACATGAATTGCACCGGAAAGTTCGGAAGGAGGAATACCCGGTTTAAGGGTTCTTTCAACTGTTTTTTCGATTTTAAAAAAATCTGAAGTTCTGTATGTCAGAACAATTCCGCTAAAGGCATAAACGATGACAAATCCGACCACCAGAAAGCCAATGTCCCTGTGGAGGGCTCGCATATAATACTGAATGGGCCTTTTTATTTTAGGATCTTTACTTTTCATAAATAACTTTAAATCTATTATTATTGACTTAAAGCAAAGATAATTATTTAATCCTATCGTAATATTTCAGGATCCTTTCTTTTTCTTCCGAAAATATCTTTATGAATTCTCTGGCGGAAAATTTTTGATAACTATCTTTCATCCATAAAAGAGCCGCCTGCATTTCATAATTTATATTGTATAAGGGAACAGCCTTAAGGGTGTCATGTCCTACTATCGTCGAAGCCGAAAGAATAGTAATCCATTTACCGGTATCAACGAGCCTGAGCAGCATACTCACGTCATTAAGTTCTATTTGCGGATGCAGGATCACATGATTTGCAAAAAGAGAAGAATCCAGGATCGTACGCGCATGCATGCCTTTTGCAGGCAGTGCAAGCTGATATTCGTTTATCTTGTCCTGCGAAACGCTTCCGGAAGAAGCAAGAGGATGGTCTTTTCTCGCGATAACCGAAAGAGGAGTTGAAAAAAGCGTCCTGCTCTCTATATTCTTTTCGGCTTCCAGAGGTTTATAAGACAGGACAATATCCGCTTCCTTCTTTTTTATCATCTCAAGAAGTTCCCCTACGGTTTTATATAATATATTTAACTTTATACCAGGATATCTGTTAAGAAATTCAATAACGGTATCGGTAAGCAAATTGCTGAAGCTATAATTAACCCCTACGGTAAGCTCGCCCGTGCGTATATTTTGAAGATCCAGCAGACGCTGTTTGCCGTAATCGGCATCCCGCAATACACGGATAGCATGAGGCAGAAATTCATTTCCCGCTTCTGTAAGAGATATTTTTTTTGCACTTCTGTCGAACAGGGATATATTGAGTTCATCCTCCAATTGCCGTATTTGCTGCGATATGGTGCTTTGCGTTATGAACAGTTTTTTGGAAGCTTCGGTAAAATTCAAATCTTCTGCAACCTGAACAAAATATTTTAATTGTCTTAATTCCATATTCTAGAAAATATTAAAACTCTTCAGAATTATATAAGTAAAAACTACACCTATGATACCGCAAGTACCCAGTAACAACAGATTAATAGCTTTCACTCCGGGCTTGGAGTCCACAACTACACCTGAATCAATATATTCCCTAATATATAAAAAAATGGCCGGAACAGTGCATATGGTCAATAATATATCTTCCGAAATCCTGTAAAGGTATATTTTGGAAATTCCCAGAAGAGCCCAGTGGAACAGCAATAATACCAGAAAAAGATTTATTTTCTTTGAAAACGACATAAGAACGCCCAGAGAAAAGACTACTACCGTACATGGCATTACAGGAGATGTCATCATAGGGAAATGCATGCCGCGTCCCAAAGAGACAAGAGGATAAATAAAGGGAACGGCATACAGCAAATAGGATATCTTGTCATATTTATAAGACCTCTCGAATTTATATCTGCCTCTTATTAGTTCATAACACCAAATAAGCGCCATAACTATCCAGAAAGCAGCAAAAATATAATAATATGGCCTTTCTGAACAATAAACGAAATAATATACCACGGCCACCCATAAATTCAAAAGCACCATAAAAAACATCATGGCCTTCTTTATAAAAGGAGAAGGTCTGCGATAAAGTCTGAACGTCAGAACGGCCGCAATCAAAACTATTAATACCTGGATCTTCCATGTAGAAACATTATAATTACTTATGGTTTTCCAAAAAATTTCCATATTTCTATAATTTACTTTTTTTTACCCTTGTAAGTGAAAGCGCCTTTTCCCTGAATATAAAATGGGGCACAGTTGCGCCTATGGCCAGATTGAACGTAGTGGTAAAAGCTACCAGGAAATTAGAAAACATAGCCTGGACATAAACGATATTATCATCGCCGACGGACATATGTCTTAAAAACATTATAAGGTAAAGTATTACCTTATAAGCATAAATTCCGGGAACCATAGGGAGAAGCGACGGAATTGATAAAACGGTCATCGGGCAATGTATTTTCTTCCCCGCAATAAAACTTCCGAACCCTATTGAGAAAGCTCCGAAAAGAGATGCTGAAGCTATGTCGAATCCTGCATAATGCATAAGGCAAAAACGCACGGCATGTCCTATAGCCGATAATATGGCTATAGAAGGAAAAGCCTTTATTGGAGGATCGGAAATAGCTCCGAAACCTATGCCGGCGACAGCGGCAAAACTTGCATCATATAAAATATCCGTAAATACCATTTATAACAATAAACTGTTTCTTAATAACATCATTGTCCCTGACAGACCTATTGCAATACACAGGACGAGCAGGAAGGCATCTATAAGCCTTGCCATGCCCAATATGACATGCCCTTCCATCATATCCATGAATCCGTTTATCAGAGGGACTCCGGGGATCAAATATAGCACGCTGGTAGCCATGGCTATATCCGAGGTCTGGAGTTTGAAGATTACCGCCGTAGAAGCGACAATAGAAGCTATAAACGAACACAGGGCAAAAACTATAAACACGTTCACACCTTTTGAAAGGAGCTTCTGCTTTGACGACATACCTATCATGGTAGCTGAAAAAACGATCCCCATTGAATACCATGTACCTCCGAACAGTGCGCAAAACGAAGCATTGGCAAAAGACGAGAGAATTAATATTACTACGGGATGAAGTTTCGGTCTTGCAACAAGCTTACGGTAACGCTCCTTCAATTCATCGAAAGATAATTTACCATCATATGCCTCCCAGCTCAACCTGCTGAGATTCGTATTTATTTCAAAACTTATAGGCAGGGACGGTATCTCCTTAAGTATATTCACGCTTTCTCCGCTGCTGCGATCGCTGGCATACAACATGAGAGATTTGTGGAAATTAGATATAATAACTTCCATAGACATTGCTTCTCCCATACGTTTTGTATTCCTTATTACTCTTGAAGAATGCACGCCGGAGCCCATCAACATGGCGGCATACTCTGATAAAAATGCAGCCCGGGACTTTAAATTATTATTATTGATTGATATTTCGCCTTTCGCCATTCACGCTTAGAATGTAGGGTTTAAATTGAAAGCGCAAAGTAAACTCTGATTATCCTACAGACCTAATGTTTTCAAAGGATAATTTCGATAGTAATTATCGCCAAAGGCGATAATTAACCTGCAGGGGATACGCTGACGTACGTAAATAACTAAAAAAGAAGGCATTCCAAATACAGAATGCCTTCCAATGATGTGGGCCCAACAGGGCTTGAACCTGTGACCCCCTGATTATGAGTCAGGTGCTACTAACCAACTGAGCTATGGGCCCCGGTCATCATATTCACTTCCGAAATGATTGCGGATGCAAATATAATGAAATCCTTTTAAAGTTTCATCAAACTTTTATCTCAACTTCAACGCCGCTCGGCAATTCGAGCTTCATAAGAGCATCTACTGTCTTTGGAGTAGAGCTATATATATCGAGCAAACGGCGGAAAGAATTCAGTTCGAACTGTTCGCGCGCCTTCTTGTTTACAAAGGTTGAACGGTTCACCGTAAATATCTTTGTGTTCGTAGGAAGAGGAATAGGTCCGCTTACTACAGCACCGGTGCTTTTTACGGTCTTGACGATCTTGTCTGCCGACTTGTCGACCAACGCATGATCGTAAGATTTTAATTTTATTCTTATTTTCTGGCTCATGATATGATTACCTTTTTTCTATTATTCGTCATCTTCGGACAAATTCTTGTTGCCCGATTTTTCGATTACCTCCTTGGCAAGACTTGCAGGCAATTCGGCATAATGTGAGAATGTCATGGTACTCGTAGCTCTTCCGGAAGACAAGGTTCTAAGTACGGTAACATATCCGAACTGCTCGGATAAAGGTACTATAGCCTTTATTATTCTGGCATTGCTTCTGGAGTCCATATTGGTTATCTGTCCCCTGCGCTTGTTAAGGTCGCCTATTACATCTCCCATGCATTCTTCCGGAGTAACAACCTCCAGTGACATCATAGGTTCCATAATTACAGGAGTTGCTTTAGGAGCCGCCTTACGGAAAGCCTGACGCGCACAAATTTCAAAAGACAGGGCATCGGAATCCACAGGATGATAAGAACCGTCCTTAAGGACTATCTTCATTGAAGTAACCTCGTATCCGGCAAGGACTCCGTTAGCCATTGCAGCTTCAAAGCCCTTCTGTGTAGCAGGTATAAATTCCTTTGGAATATGTCCGCCCTTTACCTCGTCTACGAACTGCAACCCCGTAACGCCTTCGTCGGCAGGTCCCATTTCGAATATTATATCGGCGAATTTACCTCTACCGCCCGTCTGCTTTTTAAAGACTTCGCGATGCTGGACGGTAGAACGCAGAGCTTCCTTGTAATTTACCTGAGGAGCACCCTGATTTATCTCCACGCCGAATTCTCTCTTAAGACGGTCTATAATAATATCTAGATGAAGTTCCCCCATACCGCTTATTATGGTTTGACCGGTATCATGATCGGCCTTTACGGTAAAAGTAGGATCCTCCTCGGCCAGCTTGCCAAGGGCAACATCAAGCTTCTCGAGATCCTGCTGGGTCTTCGGTTCTACCGCAAGTCCTATTACAGGTTCGGGGAACACCATTTTCTCAAGTATTATAGGATGTTCTTCTTCGCATATCGTATCACCGGTCCTAAGATCCTTAAACCCTACTGCTGCACAAATATCTCCGGCTTCCACAAAATCTATTGCATTCTGCTTGTTGGAATTCATCTGATACAAACGTGCCACGCGCTCTTTCTTTCCGGAACGTGTATTAAATACATAAGAGCCGGCGGAAAGTTTTCCGGAATATGCTCTAAGATATGCAAGACGTCCTACAAAAGGATCTGTAGCTATCTTGAATACGAGACCGCAAAAATGATCGGAAGCATCCGGTTTACGTTCTATCTGTTCTCCGCTGTCGGGATCATGTCCTTCAACATTTCCCTTGTCGAGAGGAGACGGCAGATATCTGACTACGGCATCCAGCAGGAACTGCACACCCTTGTCCTTGAAAGCGGAACCACAACATGCAGGAACGAGTTCCATTGAAATGGTAGCCTTTCTCAAGGCAGCTATTATTTCTTCTTTGGTTATCTTCTCGGGATCGTCGAAGAATTTTTCCATAAGAGCATCGTCGTGTTCGGCAACCGTTTCCACGAGATAACTTCTCCATTTTTTTGCATCTTCCACCAAATCGGCGGGAATATCCTTTATGGAGTAATTAACTATCTCCAGATTATCCTTATCAAAAACCATGGCCTTCATATCAAGAAGATCCACAATCCCTTCGAATTTATCTTCAGCTCCTATTGGAATACATATCGGAACCGCAGTTGCACCCAGTTTCTCCTTTATTTCTGCAATGCAGGCGAAGAAATCAGCTCCTACGCGGTCCATCTTGTTAACAAACGCTATTTTAGGTACCTTAAACTGGTCAGCCTGTCTCCATACGGTTTCGGACTGCGGTTGTACGCGTCCCACGGCACAGAACGTAGCTATGGTTCCGTCAAGAACACGCAACGATCTTTCCACTTCGACCGTAAAATCCACGTGCCCCGGGGTATCTATAAGGTTAACCTGATAAACTCCTCCGCCGTAACGCCAGAACGTGGTTGTTGCAGCTGAGGTTATGGTAATACCCCTCTCCTGTTCCTGCACCATCCAGTCCATAGTGGCGGCGCCGTCATGGACCTCACCGATCTTGTGGGTCTTGCCCGTATAGTACAATATCCTCTCGGAAGTTGTAGTCTTACCGGCATCGATATGGGCCATAATGCCGATATTTCTGGTGTAATTTAAATCTCTAGACATTGATAATAATTACTGGAAACGGAAGTGAGCGAATGCTTTGTTGGCCTCGGCCATCTTATGCATATCCTCTTTCCTCTTGAAGGCTGCGCCTTCGTTATTGTATGCAGCTAGTATCTCCGCAGCTAATTTTTCAGCCATTGAGTGGCCGGATCTCTTACGGGCAAAAAGAATAAGGTTCTTCATGCTCAAAGTGATTTTTCTTTCCGGACGCACCTCTGTAGGAACCTGAAAGTTTGCTCCACCTACCCTGCGGCTCTTTACTTCAACCTGCGGGGTAACGTTTTCCAGAGCTTTTCTCCAGATATCCAACGGAGCCTTGTCAGAATCTTTCATCTTCTCGCCGACCTTGTCGATCGCATCGTAAAAAATAGCATAAGCGATACTCTTCTTCCCCTGCAACATCAAATTATTCACGAAACGCGTAACCATCGCATCGTGAAATTTGGGATCAGGAAGTAGAATCCTCTTTTTAGGCTTCGATTTTCTCATTTCTTAAAACTTTAAATGAATTAATGACTTACTTCTTAGCTTTTGCAGCCTTAGGCTTCTTTGCACCGTACAGCGAACGTGATTGTGTACGTCCGTCTACACCTGCAGTGTCTAACGCTCCTCTAAGAATGTGATAACGTACTCCTGGAAGATCCTTCACACGGCCTCCGCGAACAAGAACAATAGAGTGTTCCTGAAGGTTGTGTCCCTCTCCAGGGATGTAAGCATTCACCTCTTTCTGATTGGTCAGCCTCACACGTGCCACTTTTCTCATGGCAGAGTTAGGCTTCTTGGGGGTAGTAGTGTACACACGTACACAAACCCCGCGTTTCTGAGGGCATGAATCCAGAGCGCGTGATTTTGATTTTTCCAGAATCACCTTGCGTCCGTTTCTTACTAACTGTTGAATGGTTGGCATATAAATAATTAATAATCTTCGTTTTATGCAATTACCGCGCATAAAACGGGTTGCAAAGATAGAATTAATTTTTTAAAGTACAAAAATTGATAATGGTAATTTATATCTTTGCGCCGAAAATAATTACCTAAAACCCACGGAAAATAAAACAGACATGTGCATAGCCGGAAAGATACTTATGATAGAACCTGCGGCATTTTCGTTCAACGAACAGACCGCCTTAACGAATGTTTTTCAAACTTATGAACACTCACCGGGAGTACAGGAGAGAGCTCTCCGCGAATTCACGGATTTCGTATCACTTTTAAAGAAAGAAGGAATTGAGGTAAAGGTCATAAAAGATACGCCCGTCCCGCACACGCCGGACTCCATATTCCCCAATAATCTGTTTTCCACCCATACTATACCCGGAGGCCGCAGGCTTGTATTTTACCCCATGTCCGTCCCCGACAGACGCAGCGAAAGAAAAGAAGGAATAATAACTTACCTCGAGCAGGAATACGGACCCGCCGTTCAATTACAGAAATACGAAAAAGAACACAAATATCTCGAGGGAACCGGGAGTCTGGTTCTTGACAGAAAAAACAGAACGGCATACTGCTGTCTCTCGCCGAGAAGCGACAAAGACGTACTGGAAAAATGGGCTGCGCTAATGGATTACGACTATATTGCATTCGAAGCCTCCGACAACAAAGGTGTTCCCATATACCACACAAACGTAATGATGGGGATATGTTCAGGATTTGCAGTAGTATGCGGAGACCTTATAAGCAACCCGACGGCCAAAAGAAAAGTTTTCGATTCTCTGGAGAAAAGCGGAAGGCGCATACTGGAAATAACACCGGAACAAATGGAGCGATATGCCGGCAATATTCTCGAACTCCGTACGGATAAAAAAGATCCGGCGGGTGAAAACCGCCGGATCATAGTTATGTCTCAGACTGCACGGAAGGCTTTTTCCCCCAACCAGCTTAAAATAATAAGCGGATACGGAAAAATCGTTTCTCCATCCCTCGAAACAATAGAAAGAATAGGAGGAGGATCGGCACGCTGCATGATGGCAGAACTGTTCTGAACAGACCGCCCCACCGTCGCGGTGCCTTACTTTTCAAGCCCCATTTCAGTCAAAAGCCTGTCTTCGTGCGCATATTTGTCGAGAATCCACAGCACGTTGCGTATATCAACGTTCACGCATCTGCAATAACGTTTCGAAAAATAATAATCGCCGGCCATGGATTCCCTGTTGCCGTCGAACGCAAGACCTACGAGCCTTCCTCTGGCATCCAGTACGGGACTTCCTGAATTTCCCCCGGTTATATCGTTGTCGGACAGAAAATCCACCGGAAGTTTTCCGCTCTTTTTCAACCCCCAGCGCCCGAAGTCCGCATTTTTCACAAGCGAATACACGTCGGGCTTCATGTTATATTCGTAAACCGACCTGTCGTACTTTTCCTTTATGCCGTCGGATGTAGATTGCCAGCCATAATATATGCCGTCGGCGGGATTTATCGAAGTCACCCTGCCAAAAGTCACTCTCATAGTGCTGTTTGCATCGGGATAAATCTGCATATTATTGTCTTTCATATACTCGTATACGGCCTGTCTGTGCAGCGAAACCAGTTTGCCCATATCTATTCCGGCCGCAGAAAGGACCGCATTCATGCGTCTCTTAAGCTTCATTATGTTTACGACCCTGGAAAGCCTGACCATAGGATCATTAAGTATGACATTATAATCAGGATTATCAGAAGAGAAAAATTTGTCGAATCTTACAGAATCCGTAAATATGCTGTTGGAATACGCATGATCGATAATGGCGCGGCTGTCGCCGTCATACTCGGCAAGCAGCTTCCGGTATACGCCGTTCATGTACTTTCTGTCGAAATGCTCGCTGCAATAGGAAAACATACTGGCATATATTTCCTTATCCACTTCGTAATCCTTGCCTTCCAGCAATCTTTCCCTTAGGAATTTCTCGTTCCCCTTCCACGCCTTGCTTCCGGAACGCAGTTGCGATGCAAGTATACGGGAACGGGATTTAAGGACAAAAAGATCACATCCGCGGAGCAGCGTTTCCTGCATTATGGAATAATTTTTCTCAATATCGGCCGTAAGCTCATATCCCTTTTTCATAAGGCCGGCAATGTCTCCGTATTTTTTCAATCTTGCGGAATCTGCATTTATCCATGCCTGCAGGGCAGCATCTTCATTTTCCTTTTCGCCTATGACATCATATCTTTTTATGCATTTGTTGCTCCATTTTGCATAATCGCAGTAATTTTCTATACCGAAATAAGCATCCTGATATTTGAGTCTCATTTCCGGACTCTGTTTCATGAATTTTTCGTAAACCCCAAGCTTTATTCTTCTTATAGTACTTGCAGCAGGATTTGTATTATAATATGCATCCATAAGTCTTGGCGCAGAAATATACCTGTGAGTACGGCCGGGATATCCTATCACCATTGTAAAATCCCCTTCCGAGACCCCTCTGTCCGACACATTAAGATGATCCGGTGAAACAAGAGGCACATTATCCCTGTTGTAATCCGCCGGATTGCCGTTTTTGTCGGCATAAATACGGTACATGGCAAAATCGCATTTCTGCTGCGGCCATCCCCAGTTATCGTATTCACCTCCGAAAGCCGCCACGGAAACCGGGGGAACGGCAACAAGACGGATATCGCGGTATACCTTGTAAAAATACAGATCGTAACGTTTTCCCGACCAGAAACTTTCCACGGAAATTTCATAAGGAATATCGCCAAGTTTTTCAGATATTATCTTCTCAAGAGTACGCGACACCATAAAAGGATGATGTCCGGCCTTTTTAAGACTGTCCAGAATGGAATTCGCTTCATCGGTAATATTTACGACCTTAACAAGGAACGAAACCGTTTTGCCCTTTATGGGTATCTCGTCTTCGTTTTTAAAGGCCCAGAAACCGTTTTCGAGATAATTGTTTTGCGGAGTGGAAAGATTGTGCACATCATCGTAAGCACAATGGTGGTTGGTTATCATTAGTCCGCCGTCGGAAACGACGCTGCCCGAGCACATACCGCCGTTTATGGCCACTACCGCCTTATACAGGGAAGGAGTCTTCTCGTCGTAAATATCCTTGGCGGAGACTTTAATACCCTTCGCCTTCATAAGCTTGTAAATTCTGGAATTGATCTTGTTTACAAGCCACATTCCCTCGTCGGCCCTTAAAGAACCGAAGAAAAGGAAAAACGCTGAAAAAATAAAAAGTATTACCTTTTTTTTCATTACAGAATGTATTAAATATGTTTGTTAAATGTGAGTTTCCCAAAAATACACTTTTTCGCCGATAATGTCATATATAGAGAACGCACGAATAAATGTACCATATATGCCAGGAACAATGCATTCATGCCCCAGATACCCTTAAGTGAATGGTATGTTATGAAAAACGCAATAACTGCAGCAATCATGCAATTTCTTATTGCTGCGGTTGCGGTAACTCCCACGAATATACCGTCCCAGGTAAAACATACCACGCTAAGCACGGGCATGACCCACAGCCACGGCAGGAACGGAAGGGAGGCATCTATGACGGTTTCATTGTCGGTCATGAGCTTTATAAGATCTTTGCCGCCTGCAAAATAAGATATAAATGAAACAATTGCGATTCCCGTACACCATAAAAATATTATTCTGACCGTCCTTTGCAGATAAGATTTGTTCCCCTCTCCGAAGTACCTTCCCGACAAAGCCTCCCCTGCATAAGCGAATCCGTCTATAAAGTACGAATAAAACATCATGACTTTCATTATAATAGTAGAAACGGCGAGCAACGTATCGCCGTAATGCGCCGAATAAGAAGTAAATCCCGCATAAATTCCCAGAAAGCAAACCGACCTTACAAGGAGGTCTGAATTAACGGAAATGAAATTCCCGAGCTCGGACAACCTGACGCTCGCCCTGAACTTTATATATTTGAACAACTTGCGGTATCGCATGAAAAGACATCCCGACAGCAGCAATCCCGAATATTGTGCTATTACGGTACCCCACGCTATTCCTGCAAAACCCAGAGATGTCCTTACGGCGAGAAAATAGCTCGAAGCCATATTGACGGCGGTAATAACGACTTCCACAATCATGGGACTTATGGCATTCTGCATGCCGATAAAAAATCCCTTGAATACATAAAGGCTTATGGTTGCCGGAGCCGCCCATATTCTTATGAAATAATAAATTCTGGCCAGCTTTTCTACCTGCGGGGAACATTTTACCACCATAAAAGCCACATCCACATATACATACTGTAGCGCAAGCACTAAAAATGTAAAAATCCCCGCCGTGGTCATACCCTGCGTGAAGACCTTCATTACATTTCCTAAATCATGTCTGCCGTAACTCTGGGCCACCATGCCTCCAGTCCCCATGCGAAGGAATCCCATATTCCAGTACAAAAGATCGAACAGCATGGTGGAAATGGCGATGCCTCCTATCAGGGAGGCGTCGCCTAATCTTCCGGCAATTGCCAGATCGACTATTCCTGCAAGCGGAACCGTTATGTTTGCCAGAATACTCGGCAATGCAAGTCCGAGTATCTTTCCGTTTATTTTTCTATCTATATTTTTCATCTTTAAGGAGCATCCCCAGATAAGAATCATATCGCTCCCGTGAAATTTTTCCTTCTTCAAGAGCCTTCTTTACCGCACATCCGGGTTCGTGGGTATGAGAACATGGCATGAATCTGCAATTATCCATGACACTGCGCATTTCCGGGAAATAACAAGACAGCTGCGACCTGTCCAGATCTACCAGGCCGAAGCTGCGTAATCCCGGAGAATCTATTGCAAAACCTCCCGAAGGAAACGGATACATTTCATAAAAAGTAGTAGTATGCTTCCCCTGCAGATGGGAAGAGGAAATAGGCAATACCTTTATATCGGCACTCCCGCTGAGCAGTTTTATAAGCGATGACTTTCCGACTCCGGACTGCCCGGAGAACAGTACGAGTTTTCCGCGGCATCTGTCCATCACGGCCGATATGCTTTCCTTGTCATATATGGAAACCTTAAGGACGTCATATCCGGCCCCTCCATATATTTCTACAAACCTTTCGGCAAGAGAAGCCGCTCCGGCATCCTTCTCCAGAACATCAGCCTTGTTCAGCAATATTACTACCGGTATCCCGTATGCTTCGCAGGTCACCAGATAGCGGTCTACGAAAGGCAGCTTGATCTCCGGAAGAGCCACCGTAACAACAAGAAAAGCCATATCTATATTGGAGGCTATTATATGGGACTGCCTGCTCAGATTCGTGGATTTCCTTATTATATAGTTCCTGCGCGGCAAAACGGAAGTTATTACGCACTCGCCGTCGGGTTCGATATAATATTCAACCCTGTCGCCTATCGCGACGGGATTCGTGGAATCGAAATCCCCCATACGCATGCGGCCCCTTATTATGGCGGGAAAAAGTTTCCATTCCGGCAATTTCGAAAGCATATATCTGCTGCCCGTGTTCTTTACGACAGTGGCAGTACTCTCCTTCTCCGTTTTCACAATGGCAAAGATATAAATTGTATAAATTAAATTAACTTTGTCAATCAAAAAATAAAAAAGGAAGATGTACACATTGCAGGAAATAGGTGAACTGATAGAAAAGAACGTAGCCATGCTGGATCTCGGACTGGTGCCGGAAGAAATGCATGAATCTGTAAAATATATGCTCTCCATGGGCGGGAAACGCATACGTCCGACTTTGTGCCTGGCTTCCTACAGTATGTTTTCCGACAACATAGACGAACAAATAATAATGCCGGCGCTGGCGCTGGAAATATTCCACACATTTACCCTTATACACGACGACATAATGGACAAGGCCGATCTCAGGCGCGGCAAGCCTACGCTTTACAGGAAATGGAACACCAACATAGCCATCCTTTCCGGCGATGTAATGTCCATAAAGGCATGCGGCATGCTTTCCCAAGCACCTGCAGACAAGCTGGCGCAGGTGCTAAACCTTTTTACCGATACTGCAACCAAGGTATGCGAAGGACAGCAGTTCGACATGAATTACGAATCGGCATATGCTATAAATATGGAAGAGTACATGAAGATGATAGGGCTGAAAACGGCAGTTCTTATTGCATGCGCTGCAAAAATGGGAGCCATTATAGCAGGAGCGGGAGAAAAGGCATGCGATGCATTGTACGATTTCGCATATGACATGGGAGTTGCATTTCAAATACAGGACGATTATTTCGATTCTTTCGGAAACGGTAATATTTTCGGCAAGAAAATAGGGGGAGACATCCTCAACAATAAGAAAACGTGGTTTCTGGTAGAATCCATGATAAGAGCCGGAGGAAAAGACAAGGAAAAACTGCATTATTTGCTATCTTTGAATGAAGAGAAAAGTGAAGAAAAGATAACTGGAATGCAGGATCTTTATATTAAGCTGGGAGTAAAGGACGCCGCAAACGCCAGAATCCTCGATTACTACAAAAAGGCGCTTCTACACCTTAATGACAGCGGGCTGGAAAGCAGCCGCACCGCATTGCTTTCCGATTATGCAAAAAAACTATTCAGAAGAAACAGTTAACATAAAACAAAAGCGACTAATGAAATTTACGGAATTAAGCACCCGCATCTTTAACAGGAGCATAGAAGATTACCACATTAAAGATGATGTGGACGCTCCCATAAATAACCCGTACAGCCTTAAAAGTATAGAATACTATTTATATCTCAAGAACTGGATAGATGCGGTACAATGGCATCTGGAAGATATCATAAGAAATCCCAAAATAAATCCCGTTGAAGCTCTTTCCATAAAAAGGCGCATAGACAAATCCAACCAGGACAGGACGGATCTGGTGGAATTGATAGACAGCTATTTCCTCAACAAATACAAAGACGTAGAAATAAAGGAGGACGCCGGAATAAATACCGAAAGCCCCGCCTGGGCTATAGACAGACTTTCCATTCTGGAGCTCAAGATATACCATATGAAGATTGAAGCCTTCAGGCCGGATGCGGATGAAAAACACAAAAACACATGTCTGCAAAAGCTGGACGTTCTGGAGCAGCAGCAAAAGGATTTATGTACGGCTATAGACCAACTCCTCATGGATATAGAATCAGGTGAAAAGTACATGAAGACCTACAAACAGATGAAAATGTACAACGATCCTTCCACCAATCCGGTTCTTTATTCGAAATAATACTGCAATGTCGTCTAAAAAGACAAAATGCGTTCTTATAATAAGGCTTTCGGCTCTCGGAGACGTGGCCATTGCTGCTCCGCTTATAAGATATTATGCAGAAAACAATCCGGACATAAAATTCATTATGCTTTCGCAGCCTGCGACCGGATGTTTTTTCGAAGGCATAAGGAATCTGGAATTCGTTGCGGCGGACATAAGAGGCAGAGAAAAGAGGCTGCCGGGACTTCTGAAATTCTGCAGAGTCCTTGAGAAGAAATACGAGATAACGCATGTGGCGGACCTTCACGATGTAATAAGAAGCAGGATAATAAGGAATCACCTTTATCTGAGAGGGATAAGACACATAAGCATAATAGACAAGGGACGAAGCGAGAAGAAGGCCATGACACGCCGGAAAAACAAAATACTTATCCCGCTTGAAACAAGTATGAGAAGATACGAAGACGTATTATGTGCCTTAAGGATAAAAGATCTGAATTTTTCCTCGCTGCCTGCTCCGATAAAAAGCAATAAAAACTCATCCGCATTCAGACGAATAGGATTCGCGCCTTTTGCAAGCCACAGGGGTAAATGCTGGCCGAAGGAATATTGTGAGATTCTTATAAGTTTGATGGCAAAAGACGGCAACAACAATAAAATAATATTGTTCGGCGGCGGAAAGGAAGAGACTTCCATGCTTGAAGAATGGGCGGACAGATATCCTAATACCGAATCGTCGGCAGGCAGGCATAAGTTAAATGAAGAACTGGAACTCATGAAGAGTCTCGACGTTATGGTTACGATGGATTCGGCCAACATGCATCTGGCATCGTTCGCAGGCACTCCTGTTGTTTCCATATGGGGTGCTACACATCCCTACGCAGGTTTTTACGGCTACGGACAACCGTACGAAAATGCAGTACAAACCAATCTGGAATGCAGACCATGCTCGGTTTTCGGAAACAAGAAATGTTTCCGCGGCGATTATGCATGCATGAGACTCATAAAGCCGGAAAACGTACTGCGGAAAATATACGAAGCAACCGGAGTAATATAAATAAAATGAAAGGGAAATTTGAAGTAATGGCGCCAGCCGGGAATTTTGAATCTCTTTCGGCTGCAATAAATTCAGGAGCTGATTCCGTTTATTTCGGAGTGGGAAATCTTAACATGAGAGCCCGCTCGGCAAATAACTTCGTTAAGGAAGACATTCCCGACATAGTATCATTATGCCGCAAACACGGATTGAAAACATATCTTACCGTTAACATCGTCTTCTACGACAGCGAGCTGGAAGAAATGCACAAAACCGTATCTTTTGCAATGAAATCCGGAATAGATGCTATAATAGCGTCAGACATGGCGGCCGTAACCTATGCCCGCGCCATAGGAATGGAAGTGCATATTTCCACCCAATCCAATGTTTCCAACTTTGAAAGTCTCAGATTTTATTCGCAATTCGCAGACGTAGTTGTTCTTGCACGCGAACTTAATCTCATGCAGGTAAAAAGGATAAGCCAAAGTATAAAGGATAACGGTATCAAGGGGCCGCACGGAAATGAAATAAGACTCGAAATGTTCTGTCACGGTGCATTATGCATGTCTATTTCCGGAAAATGCTACCTCAGCCTCGACGAATATAATTCCTCGGCAAACAGGGGCGGATGCTACCAGCTGTGCCGTCGCGGATATGAAGTTACGGATCTGGAAACGGGACGGAAACTTAACATAGACAACAAATATATAATGTCCCCCAAGGATCTGTGTACCATAGAATTCGTAGATAAGATGGCTAATGCAGGTGTTTCGGTATTCAAGATCGAAGGGCGCGCAAGGAGCGCGGAATATGTGGGAATAGTAACCCGGGCATACAGAGAGGCTCTCGATGCCGTGGAAAAAGGGATATTCGACAACGATCTTGGGGCACGCCTTAAAGCCAGACTGTCGGAGGTTTTCAACCGCGGGTTCTGGGACGGATACTACATGGGCGCCAGACTGGGGGAGTGGAGCAGCGTATACGGAAATAAGGCTACCAGAAAAAAAACATATTGCGGCAGGGTAACGAATTATTTCACCAAAATAAAAGTGGCGGAAATTCTTATAGAAGCTGCAGAACTTTCAAAAGGAATGCACATTCTCATAATCGGACCTTCCACAGGAGCAATAGAAGCCGACGTTTCGGAAATAAGGGTGGATCTCAAACCTTCGGGAATCGCCCAAAAGGGAGAATACTGCTCTATTCCGGTTGAAGCCAAGCTCAGAAGATCGGACAAGGTCTATATTTTCGAATAACCCGGTCTTAATCTTCCGCGTTTTATTCAAGCGGCTTGTCTGGATTCCTTTTTGCAATTACCTCGCGAAAGCATTTGAGGGCCTTTGCAAACTGCTTATCATATCGCAATATAAATTCTGCACTCCCTGCATTATAATAATACGCACGAACTATTTCCGATTCGAGTACGGGCTTGAATTCCTTTTCCTTTATTCTTAACATCTGAGTCTTGGAAATATTCAACTTCTTGCTGAGAGCTTCGAACTCCTGCTTGTTCAGATCATACATGTTTTCATCCTTGGCATCCTTTATTATATCGTCCAAAGCAACCTGTGCGGCACTTCTGCTGTCGAATTTCCGTGCAGAAGCATATTCTACGAAATCGGAATATTCCTTTTCGGTCATCGCAAAATTCTCCGGTAGGGATATGGAATCATGTTCGGCATAAAACTTCCTTGCATAATCCCCGAATATATCGTTATAAAGCAGAGACATGGTCGGTCTGCTGTATTTAACCGAAGGAATAAGAGTATCGGGAGTTATTCCTCCTCCGTCATAAACCGTACGTCCGTGCATCGTCTTGAAAGGTTTTTTAAGAGAATCCGGTATAGACCCTACACTGCCGTCGGGATTCCTGTGGGAATAATCTATTGCCTGCACGCATCTTCCGCTCGGTGTATAATATTTTGCGGTAGTAACCTTGAGCTTCCCTCCGTAACCTACAGGTACGATGGACTGTACGAGACCCTTGCCGAATGTACGGGTACCTATTATCGTAGCTCTGTCGAGATCCTGAAGAGATCCGGATACTATTTCGGAAGACGAAGCTGTTCCGGAATTTACCAGTACGGCAAGCGGAATTTCGGTGTCGAGCGGTTCTGTATCCGTTTTGTAATATCTTATGGAACCCGGTATGCGTCCTCTGGAAGTTACCACAAGTGTTCCCTTGGGAACGAAAAGAGAAACAATTTTAACGGCTTCGTCAAGCAAACCGCCTCCGTTTCCCCTCAAATCGAGGATTATGCCTTCGGCTCCTTCATTCTTAAGTTTTACCACTGCATCGCGTACGTCGCGGGAACCGCCTACGGTAAAGGCGGAAAGATCTATATATCCTATGTTTCCTCCCGTAATGCCGCTGTAAACCACATCAGGGAAATGCACCCTTCTCCGGGTTATCACCTGTTTCACGGTCTTGCCGCTTCTTGCCTTCCTTATAAGGAATTCCACTTTCGTCCCCGGTTGTCCCTTCATTCTGCTGCTGCACTGCTCTGCGGTGAGGGGTTTTACATCCTTGCCGTCTATCTTCAATATAATATCTCCGGGTTCGAGACCGTTTTCAGCTGCAGGAGAGCCTTCATAAGGCTGGGCTATTATGACTCCCAACGAGTCAACCTTCTTTATGGTGGCCCCTATCCCTCCGTAAGTGGCTGTCGTCATCAGCTGAAGATTTTCCTGATCTGCTTCATCTATATAAACCGTATATGGATCTATCGAGTGCAACATTGCATCTATTCCTGTCTTTACAAGTTTCCCGGCATCCAGTGTATCCACATAGTTGGCTTGCAGCTGTCGCAATATATTGTACTGTATCTCCAGATTCCGGGCAGCCTTGAATTCGTCGGTCTGGGCTCCTGCGGTTAATGAAAATCCCGTTATAAAAAGCGTACAGAGAATAATAGAAAATATTTTTTTCATTTTTACCTATATTTATACAAATCCAAACTTTTAGTAACTTTGGGAAAACTATCACCTTTTATGGAAATTATTTTTGCCACAGGCAATAAGCACAAAGTTAGCGAAGTTCAACAATCTTTAGGCCGTAAATCTACATTAATTATGCCAAAGGATATGGGAATAACGGAAGAAATTCCCGAGAACGGCAATACTTTGGAAGAAAATGCAATAGAAAAATGCGAATACATATGGAAGAAATCGGGTAAGGCATGCTTTGCGGACGATACCGGACTTGAAGTGGAAGCTCTCGGCGGAGCCCCGGGTGTCTATACGGCCAGATATGCCGGCCCCGGAAAAGATTCCGCTGCCAACATGGATAAACTTCTGGATGCTCTGGAAGGATTGCCCGCCGGAAAAAGGAAAGCCAGATTCAGGACTGTAATAGCACTCAGGGACAATGAAGGACTGCATTTATTCGAAGGATCCATGGATGGAACCATAGGCACTGAAAAAAAAGGATCGGAAGGATTCGGATACGATCCCATATTCATTCCGGGGGAATACGGCGGAAAGACCCTTGCCGAAATAACCATGGATGAAAAAAACAAAATATCACACAGAGGAAAAGCAGTTGCGGCCCTAAAGACCTATCTGCTGGGCCATACCTTATAAGAGCTGGCATGGTAGTGAAAACACAGATAATAGTGCTTAATACCATAAAGCATGGAGACAACGGACTGGTAGTACAATGCTATTCCCGGGAAAACGGACGCATGGCATTTTTTCTGAGAGGCAGGACGGGGAAAAGAAGCATGAATTCCATGCTCCACAGGGTAAGCATTCTGGATACAATTGCATACGAATCGGGATCACATATGCCGGTCATAAGAGAAATGTCTCCGGCGGCCGATCTCGGGCCTGTGATAACAGATATTTACAAAAATACCGTAGCTATATTCATCTGTGAGGTAATAACCAAGTTCATAAGAGAATCAGAGCCGAATCCCGCTTTATATTCTTTTCTTTCGTCAAACATACAGATACTGGCCGCCACCGATCACCCTGTTTACAATTTCCACCTGCATTTTCTGGCCCATCTGTGCAGGATCCTGGGATTTTTCCCTTCGTCCAATTACTCTGCCGAAAATAAGTACTTCGATCCGCAGGCGGCGCGGTTCACGGATATTCCATCAGGGTTTACCGAAAACGAATCTCTTATTTTTTACAGACTTATGACAACACCCCTTACAGAGAGCTGGAAAATAAACGGATCCGGTAAGGAGCGTACGTCTCTGGCTGGGAAACTCACCTCATATTTGTCGGAGCATCTCGGAATAACAATAGAACTGAAATCCATAAAGATCCTGCATGAAATATTTTCATAAACCATCAAAACGATGAAAATCGCCAATAATATACTATCGGAATATTACGGCAGGCTGACCTCCAGAATGAAAAAGGCAGCCGAACATCCGGAAATATTTCAGGACGAATGCTTCGCCGGACTCCTAAAAGCAGGCAGACGCACCTCTTTCGGAAAAGAGCACGATTTCGTAAACATAAGGGGAATAAACAGTTTCAGGCGTAACGTTCCCATTAGGGAATACGACGACTTCGTCCCCTACATCGACAGAATCCGCAAGGGAGAGGATTACGTACTGTGGGATCAAAAGGTGAAATGGTTCGCCCAATCCAGCGGAACAAGTTCGGGCAAAAGCAAATTCATCCCCATAACCCCCGATTCATTGAATCTGACGCATTACGGAGGCTTCAAAAGAATGATCCTTTCTTACCTGCTCAGGCATCCCGACAGCAAAATACTATCCGGGGCAGCTCTCACTTTAGGAGGTAGCGTAAAGCCGGACGTCCTCAACGGAAAAGGGATATTCAGCGGTGACCTCTCAGCCGTGCTTTTAAAAAATTCCCCGGCCATAGTAGAACTCATAAGAACTCCTAAAAGGGAAACGGCACTTATGGAAGACTTCGACGGCAAGGTAGAAAGAATATGCCGCGAAAGCACAAAACGGAACGTAACCAGTTTCAGCGGCGTCCCAAGCTGGAACCTAATAATGCTGGAGAGGGTTCTGCGGTACACCGGAAAGAAAGACATAAGGGAAATATGGCCGAATCTCGAACTTTTTATGCACGGAGGGATAAATTTCGCTCCCTACAAAAAATTATTCGAAGAAATTATTTCCGGAGAAGATATGCACTATCTGGAAAATTATAATGCATCGGAAGGTTACTTTGCCTTTCAGGACGATGAAAACAACGATTCCATGCTGCTGACGACAGATAACGGAATATTTTACGAATTCATCCCCATGAACGAGTTCGACGACGTAATGAGCGGACGCCGCACCGACATTCCGCTGCTGGGAGACGTATCCGAAGGCATAAACTATGCAATGGTCATTTCGACGTGCGGCGGACTCTACAGATACCTCATAGGCGATTGTGTAACTTTTTCCTCAACACGGCCGTACAGGATAAAGATAACCGGAAGGACAAAACTATACATCAACGCATTCGGAGAAGAGCTTATGATAGGAAATGCTGAAAAAGCTATTGCGGCCGCATGCGAAAAAACGGATTGTACGATTAGCAACTACACCGTACATCCGGTATTTATGAACAACAAAAGCAAGGGCCGCCACGAATGGCTGATAGAGTTCGCAAAGGAACCGGCCGATCCCGAAAAGTTTGCAGAAGAACTCGACAGACAGGTAGCATTACATAATTCCGACTATGAAGCAAAACGCAGGAATAATGCCACTATGCTCAGTCTCAAAATGGTAAAACTTAAAAAAGGAACTTTTTATAAATGGATGGAACAAAAAGGCAAGATAGGAGGACAGAACAAGGTCCCCAGGTTATGCCGCGATTCCAAAATAGCAAATGAACTCATCAAACTACAATAAGATATGGCGTGAAGTCTTTAAAATAGATACGCCGGAACGTTTCGAAGAACTGGCCATGGATATTTTCAGCTACCAGTCTTTACACTGCAAGGTATATAATGAATATCTATCCCTGCTCGGAACGGATATCCGCAATATAAGTGGGACAGAACAAATACCGTTCCTTCCCATACGATTTTTCAAATCCAGAACGGTAACCACGGGAGACCCATCTGACAGGCATATGGTATTCACCAGCAGTGCAACAACAGGAATGGTCCCTTCAAGACATTTCGTAAACAACCTCAACGTTTATGATGCGGATCTTATGTGCGGTTTCGAAAAATTCTACGGCGATCCGTCGGGGTACTCTATTCTGGCCCTGCTTCCTTCTTATCTCGAAAGAGAAGGGTCTTCCCTGGTATATATGGCTGACAAGCTTATAAAGAAGTCGGGAGACGGAGGATTCTATCTCTATGATTACGAGGCTCTGCACGAAAAACTGGAGAAACTTAAGAAAGGGCATAAAAAAGTTCTGCTTATAGGTGTAAGCTTCGCTCTTCTGGATTTCGTTGAGAAATATAAAACCGTCTTTCCAAATCTTATAGTTATGGAAACAGGAGGGATGAAGGGAAGGAAACGCGAAATAAGCAGGAAAGAACTTCATCAAAAACTGGCGGCGGGATTCGGCGTAAAAGACATCCATTCTGAATACGGTATGGCGGAATTACTCTCTCAGGCCTATTCATCGGGAGACGGATTGTTTTCGACGCCTCCATGGATGAAAATATATCTGCGGGACATGTTTGATCCTTCAATAATAAACAAATATGCCTCCCCGGAAACAGGAGGAGGCATAAACATTATAGATTTAGGAAATTGCTATTCTTGTGCGTTCATAGAGACGGAAGATAACGGGCATTTCTCCGCGGACGGCAGATTTGCAGTAGACGGAAGAATAAGGAATTCTGAACTTCGCGGCTGCAACATGCTCCTCGGAGATGTATGATATTTATTAAGATGCGCCCAATACTTTAAGCTGTTTAATATATCCGTCCGTTATGGCCGATAATTCCTTGGCCTTATCCGAAGCTCCGTTGTTCTTGAAAGTATCTTCCAGCAAAAGCAAATAATAAAACGACTGTTGGAAATATTCTTCGGACATCAGGCGTCCGTCCTTTATCTTTGAAAACAGATCGAGATGAAGTCTGGTTTCTCTTACAAAATCATCGCACAGCTTAAAAGCCTTATCCCTGGCTCCGGCCTGAAGGTAAATTTTTATGGCATTCATCACACTCCTGTCGTTTATCGCAGAAATTACGGAATTATTAAGAGGCAATGCCCCCGGAGAAGTTACTTCCTGCATCTTGTCAAGCAGGGATATCGCCTCTTCTTTCCTGCCTTCGTTCAAAACATATCCTGCAGCAGTTGCAAACATGCTTCTTATCGGAACCAGCGAATTAAACGTTAGAACGTGCTGGTAATCAAAATTAAGAGTGGAATCATTAAAACACTGCCAGTTATAGACATGCATAAGATTATAGGGAACTTTGGGATCCATGAGCTTCACATTATCAGGTGCGGTACCGGTAGCATTTTTTATAGGAACGAACTTGTATGTAAAACCGTCGTACATCAGATAATCCTTTATTCCTATATTTATATCTCCGCCTCGCTGGAGGAAATAGAAAGGCCTGTCCCAATTATAATTGGATAATATATCCAATATTATAAGATCGGTTTTATTTATGGATTTCACACCATCGGGAATTTTCAGGACTATTGTATCCGGTACTTCCGACATAAGAGAATCGGGCACGATTTGATACTTCCTCACATTGGCCTTGTTCACCGGTATCGAAATCTTGTCGGCTGCAATATAATTATGGTTGCGGCCGTCGCTGAGAGGGACTACTATTTTTGGATTCTTAAAGATATCCATAACGGCCTTCGCAGTTATAGCCCTGTCTCCGAATCTGTTGTAAACCTGAACATAGTCGTTCGTCCCGTAAAAGTATTGCGATCTGTCCAAATCTATAGGAACAGGGTCGGAATCATAACTCTTGCATTTCATCTGGTCTATATACCAGTCGGTTCCCAACAGCGAGGTATTGAGTATCCTCACGTCTGTCCTTACACCCTCTACTTCCTGAATATACCACAAGGGGAAGGTATCGTTGTCTCCGTGCGTTACAAGCATGGCATCTTTCCCCAACGGCTTAAGATAATTGTAAGCCATATTCCTTACCATATATCTGCCGCTTCTGTCATGGTCGTCCCATGTCTGGGAAAGCATCTGGAAAGGAACGCATATGCATAACACGCCTGCCAATACGGAGGCAACCCTTGGAGACATTATTTTTTTGAACAGATCATACAATACCATTACGCCCAGCCCTATCCATATTGCAAAGGCATAGAACGATCCGGCATAGGCATAATCCCTTTCGCGGGGTTGAAGCGGAGGCTGGTTCAAGTACATTACGATTGCTATTCCGGTGAGGAAAAACAGGAGAAATATTACGAAAAAATTCCGTCCGTCCTTTTTATACTGGTAAAACAGTCCGAGAAGACCGAGAAGCAACGGAAGAAAATAAAAATGGTTTTTGGCCCTGCTGTGCACTATGTAATCAGGTCCCGTAGACTGATCGCCAAGTCTGGCCTTATCTATGAATTTTATTCCGCTTTCCCAATTTCCCTTGAACAGGTCACCGGGAATGCTGGGCTGCAAATCGTTTTGCCTTCCGACGAAATTCCACATAAAATAGCGTAAATACATAAAGTCCAGCTGATAATCGAGGAAATAAGACAGTTCGGCTCCGAAAGTCGGCATCTTCTCGTTCGAGCCGGATATAGCCCTGCCCTTTCCGTTGGTATACATGGCATAGAAGGACTTATACGAATCGTCGGAATCGCTCCACATCCGGGGGAACAGGGTTTCGGTAGAAGAATCGTATACTGGATTCACCGGTCCGTCAAGTTTTATATATTTTCCGTTTGAAAAATTCCAGTATGAAGGGGTCTTAAGATCTACTATTTTAGAAGCATACGTCTGTCCGTAGATAATAGGAGCGGATCCGTACTGCTCCCTGTCTATATACCTTACCAGCGTAAAGGGATTATCGGGCTGATATTCGTTGGTAGGAGTATTTACGGAAGATCTTATAATAACTACGGCAAATACCGAATAGCCCATCATCAGCATGGTAAGGCATAGGAGGACGATGTTCATTATCTTTCTGCGTTTCTTGTAAGAATAATATATACCCCAGAAACATAAAGCTATAAGAGCCAATATATATATTGCAGCTCCTATATTTTTGGAAAAATGCAGAATATTTACGAAAAAAAGATCCACATATGCGGCCGATTTCGGCAAATACGGAATGAAAAGGAATAATATGAAAGCCAGGATAACGCACGAAAGAAGGAAGGCATTGACAGCCCCTTTTTTCGAAAATTTATATTTCCTGTAATAATATATCATCCCCATGGCAGGAATGGTAAGCAAATTAAGCAGATGCACTCCTATTGATATACCCATGAGAAAGGCTATCAGAACTATCCACCTGTTTGCATACCGTCCGTCTGCATCCTCTTCCCATTTGAGCATCGCCCAGAAAATGAATGCGGTAAATAAAGACGACATCCCATATACTTCGCCTTCGACTGCGGAAAACCAGAATGTATCCGACCAGCAATAAGCCAGAGCACCAACGGCTCCGGCAGCATAGGCCGCTATTGCATTGCCTGCTTTTTCCAGTCCTCCTTTTTTTTCAATTATTCTTCTTGCAAGATGGACTATAGTAAGATACAGCAGCAATATGGTAAGAGCCGAACAAAGTGCGCTCATGGAATTTATAAGCATTGCAGCATGTTCCTTGTTCCCGAAGAACGTAAAGAATCTTGCTATCAATTGAAAATCAGGGTTTCCGGGAGGATGTCCGACTTCCAGTTTATAAGATGAAGCTATAAATTCACCGCAATCCCAGAAACTAGCCGAAGGTTCTATCGTGGAAAGATAGGTAAATGCGGCTATCGCAAACACCACAACGGCCATGATGTTGTTGATCTTTTTGAATTTTTTGAATCCCATTATATTAACTTAATAAGAAAAGTATTATGCAGATAGCAAATATACGATTTAAATTTTTATCGCTAACTTTGTAGCAAAATTCATGCAAATATGGCTAAAAACGATTGGAAAAAGAGGAGCGGAGTTGTATTTTCGACAAATCCGGATTTCAATTTCCATACTGCGGAAAACAAAAGTACCGCTGCCCGGCCGTCGCGAGAACAGAGACTTTATGTAAGGATGGACAGGAAAGGCCGTGCAGGAAAACAGGTTACTGTAATCGAAGGATTCGAGGGCAGTGAAGAAGATCTAAAAGAACTCGGCAGGCTGGTCAAAACGAAATGCGGAACGGGCGGAACAGCAAAAGACGGAATAATAATAATACAGGGCGACCTGAGAAGCAAGATTACGGAAATGCTGAAAGGCATGGGATATGACACCACAAGAGGGAATTAACCATACGTGGCATACGGTGCATCTGACCAACGATACATGCATAATCCGGAATGGAAAAGATACATTACCGCTGTCGGAAGCATTATGCGGAAAATATTCCGAATTTTCCGAAACGGACGGAAGCGGCAGGCTGAATGTTGAGGGCGAAGCCTACTATCTTTTTTTTTCATTCTCTTTCATATTGATAGCATTCTTTTTCATAGCAGCCTTTTCCAAAATAACCGAAGGCGCCGTCCTGCTTTTTTCATCCGTGCACAAGCTAAAGAAAGTCCTTGCCATAGACAAGAACGTAAACGACAGATCATGCCGTAATTTCCTTCTTTTCTTTGTAATACTGCTGTCGGGATTTCTTGCAGGAAGATTCGTAAATTTCGGAGAAACACCGCCTTACATGGTTTCCATTTATATCTTCGCAATATGTGCGATATTTCTTACGGTACGCCTCCTCATCCTCAAACTTCTGGGATGGGTTAATTCATCCCCTGCCTTCGGCGTAATAAACAGGATGGGCCTTTCTTATTTTGCATTGATCTTCAGCCTGGCTCTGGTCATTACTCTGATATACGTCTTATTTTTCAGGGACGTTTCCGTAAATGATCTGTATTCTTACATTTTTATATGTACTTCAGTAATACTCATAATCTACTTTATTCGTGTATATCAGATAATTATTTCAAACGGATTTTCAATTTTTTTCTGGATTTTGTATCTTTGCACTCTTGAAATATTACCGTCGGCAGCACTAATATTTTACTTATCAAGTTAGATTTATTATGAAAATCAACAAAATACTTATTTCACGTCCCAAGCCGGCCATCGGCAATTCCCCGTTTGCAGATCTGGAAACCAAATATAAAATCGGTATAGATTTCCAATCTTTTTTCAGAATAGAGCCCGTCAGCTGCAAGGATTTCCGTGCGCAAAAAATAAACGTACTGAATTATAGTGCAATAGTCTTTACAGGGAAAACCGTTGTAGATGCCTTCTTCAACCTTTGCAAGGAATTAAAGGTCGCCGTCCCTGAAACGATGAAATATTTTTGTTCGTCCGAACAAACGGCTCTATATCTGCAGAAACATATAGTTTACAGAAAAAGGAAAATCTTTTTCGGCAACGGAAAAATGGCATCCGTAATAGATCTCATAAATGCCAAGCATAAAGATGAAAAATATCTTATTGCAACAACCGACAACAATAAGAACGAATATCACAAGCTTTTTGCAAGAGCGAAAATACAGCATGACATTGGAGTTTTCGCCCAAACCGTATTTGAAGACCTCAAAGGCATAGATCCGGAGAAATATCAAATCATAGTATTTTACAGTCCGATGGATGCAAAATCATGGAAAATGAGTTTCCCTGATTACTTGCAAAACGGAAATACGGTATTTGCAGCCTACGGACCGGCGACAATAAAATGCCTTAAGGAAAATAATTACAAGGTGGCTATTTCGGCTCCATCGGCTAAAATTCCGTCCATAGCAAAAGCCGTAGAGCTATATATCTCGGCGGATAAACATGCCTGATAAATTTTCCAAAAAGGAGAGGATAACATCCCGCAGGGAAATAGAGATCCTCATAAAATCCGGTAAGGCCATAGTGCATTATCCCATAAGAAGCGTATTTCTGCAAACAGCAGAAAAATCGAACGAAGGTGCAGAGGAAAATGTTGCAATACTCGTTTCGGTCCCAAAAAGAAACTTCAAAAAGGCCGTAGACAGAAATCTCCTGAAAAGAAGAATACGTGAGAGTTACCGCCTCAACAAATCCATACTCAGGAACGAAGATAATACAATGGGAAAAAGGAAGATCCTTATTCTTTTTTCTTATATTGGGAAAGAGATAAAGGATTTCGGAGAAATTGAAACACAAATTTGCAATATACTTGAAAAGATCCGCGAAAATTTGCGGGAAAGTAATCAGCATTCCGCTGATTCTTCTCGTTAAATTTTATCAGCTGTTCATATCCCCGCTGAAGCCGCAAAGCTGTCGCTTTACTCCTACATGTTCGGAATATGCCATAGAAGCGCTTAAAAAGCACGGTCCCTTTAAAGGCTTGTATCTGGCCGTAAAACGCATAATGAGATGCCATCCCTGGGGAGGAAGCGGTTACGATCCGGTACCGTAGTCATCCTTCAATATTCCGAACCTGTTATAAAGAGCTGACCGGTCTTCCATTCCGGGCGTCATGGAATCTATTTCATGTTTGGGGATTTCTGTAAGATCCATCATAATAAGTCCGTCAATACAGGAATTAAAATCCGGATCTATATTAAAATCGATTATCCTTGCATTTACCTTAAGATATTTTTTAAGAAGAGGGGGCATGCGGAACTTGCTGCCGCTGAATTTATAAAGGAACCTGTCGAATCTTTCCACAGAACTCATTTTGCCCAGCAGAAGATCGCCCGGATTAACACGTTTAAAATCATAAGAATATGGCATCTTGGGATTTATATCCTTTACATAATGAGGGAAAGCGTGTCTTTTTCGCAGATAATATACTATAAGTCCGCGGTAAAATGGAGGGATCCACGAACTTATACTTACGGGGCCTATCAGATAACGTATTTCCTTATACTTGAATATGGAAAAGAACAATGCCCTTAGAAGCAGCATCAGCGACAGATTATCACGCTGGTAGCTTACATTAATAAAAGAACGGCCCAGTTCTATGGATTTTTGCAAATGAGGAATAAAACTTTCCCTATATCTGAAAAAGAAATCCGTATAAAGCCCTCCGAGTCCGAACTTTTCTATTATCTCTTTCGCAAAACCAAGCCTGAAAGCTCCCACAAGAGCGCAATTATTCTTATCCCACAGAATAAGATGCTTATAATAAGGATCATACGAATCGGTATCGAAAGAATTTCCGGTTCCTTCGCCTACAGCCCTAAATGCTATTTCGCGTTGTATGGAAATTTCCTTCATTAGATTGGGTATATTATCATAATCGGTAAGAAATGCTTCATACTGATTTTCGGAAAATAATATATCCTTCCTTATGCTTTCTATTTCTTCACAAAGCGCCCCGGCTTCAACCGAATCAGTAACGCGGGTAGAGTATTTGCACTCACCTTCGTGCATGCCTGTCGAATTGCATCCGTCTCTGCAGTCGTCCATCATCAGTTCAAGAGCATAGGTCCGATTTCTCAGATATCTGCCGAGCAGTCCCGGATCGGAAAAATCATCCAGCTCAGACGGAAGGACGGGGGCACCTATTTTGAAAGAAATCACCTTGTCCTTTTTATTAGCCAGTTCCATAGGCAGCCTTATGGTTCTCAACAAAGGATGTATCTTCCCCAGGAAATGGAAAAGAGCTGAATTCTGTCCACCGAAAAACAAAGGAATGACAGGAACTTCGGCCTTGGCTATTATCTTCATTACGGAATCCTTCCATACTATATCCTGAACTATCTTACCGTGACGGCCGTTGGAAGAAACTTCTCCTGCCGGAAAAAGACAAAGGGCTCCTCCCTCTTTCAGATGAGTGACGGCCATTCTAAGCCCCTTGAGGCTGCTTTTCAATCCCGGATTATCCGTAAAAGGATTTACCGGCAGAAACAGATCCGAAAGATTGGGTATGCTGGATAATATAAAATTGGAAAGCGACTTTATATCCGGCCTTACCTTTCCTATTCTTGAAAAGATCATCAACCCGTCAATCGCCCCGTAAGGATGATTGGAAACAATTATAAAAGCCCCTTCCCGCGGAATCCTGTCAAGTTCGGATTCGTCGAAATCGGCTCTTACATTCAAATACTCGAGGACCTTATCCGCAAATTCCAGCCCCCTATATTCGTATATATGCTTGTAAATCCTGTTCAGTTTTGACAAGCCCGAAAGATGCATGGCAAAAAAGGCAGCGACATTGCCGGCAGGCCCTTTTACTTTCAAGACTTTTTTTAACTGGGAATTATTAACTAATTTTCTACCCATTATTAACTTTGCATGAGCCCTGCAAATATAGTCAAAAAATGGAACTCGCAGACAAAATCAAATTATTGCCCGACAATCCGGGCGTTTATCGCTATCTCGACTCCGGCGGAAAGGTAATCTACGTCGGCAAGGCAAAAAATCTGAGAAAACGCGTATCGCAATATTTTACGGCCCCCGACAGACTCACCAGAAAAACAAGAGCGCTCGTTGCCCACATAGCCGATATAGAACACACGGTTGTAGAAAGCGAAGAAGATGCATTCCTGCTGGAGAACAACCTCATCAAACAATATCAGCCGCGCTATAATATTCTTCTCAAAGACAGCAAGACATATCCGTGGATATGCGTAAAGAAACAGTCATTCCCCAAAATATTCCTTACAAGGAAAGTCGTAAGGGACGGTTCTCTGTATTTCGGCCCGTACAGTTCCGCAACCCATGCCCGGCAATTGCTCGAACTCATATATTCTCTTTACAAAATAAGGACATGCAACCTGGCGCTTACTGAAAAACTAATCGCCGACGGAAAATTCAAAAGATGTCTTAACTATTATATAAAAAGATGCGATGCTCCCTGTACGGGAGACATTTCCAAAGAAGAATACGACTCCAGGATAAATGAAATAATAAAACTGCTAAAGGGGCATACGGGGGAACTTATGCAGAATTTCCGCAGGAAGATGAAAGAAGCGGCCGGATCACTCGAATTTGAAAAGGCACAGACATACAAAGAAGATATTGAAATGCTTCGCAAACATTACGGCAAATCCGTAGTTGCTAACACTGCCATAATGAACCTCGACGTTTTTGCCCTTGCATTCCGGGGATATGATGTCTTCGGGAATTACTTCAGGATAAACGAAGGCTGCATAATACAGGCTCTTAACCTACAGTTGAAGATGAATATAGAAGAGAACAGGGAAGATGTTCTTGGAACATTCATGCAGGGGATATATGATATAATAGGAGATACCGGAGCATCGGAAGTAATAGTTCCGTTCATTCCCGGAGGACACTTCAGAGATAAAGAAATCCATATACCTTTGAAAGGAGAAAAATACGAACTTCTTCAGCTGTGCATCAAAAATGCAAAAGCCTTCGAATTTATGAAACTCAAGGAAGAACAGGCCAAATACCCCGACAGCAATTCTCCCAACAGGGCAGTAATACAACTTAAACGTGACCTGAACATGCAGCAGCCTCCCGTACACATAGAATGTTTCGACAATTCGAACATACAAGGGACCAATCCGGTAGGATCGTGCGTAGTATTCCGTAACGGCAGACCGAGCAAACGCGATTATCGGCATTTCAATATAAAAAGCGTAGTGGGAGCTAACGACTTCGCTTCTATGAAGGAAATCGTATTCAGAAGATATTCGAGATTGCTCGAGGAAGACGAAGATTTGCCACAGCTCGTTCTCATCGACGGAGGCAAGGGGCAGCTGCACTTCGCCTACGACGCACTTTGCGAACTCGGTCTGCAGGAACAAATAAAGGTAATAGGAATAGCAAAAAGGATGGAAGAACTAATAATCCCCGGCGATCCGAATCCTCTCGCACTCGATAAGAACTCCTCCTCTCTCAAGCTGCTTATGCATCTGAGAGATGAAGCACATCGTTTTGGGATAACTCACCATAGAAACAAAAGAAGCAAGACACAGATAGATTCGGAATTAAGAAGCATACCGGGAATAGGAGAAGCTACCGAAACCAAACTTCTGAGAAAATTCAAGAGCGTAAAAAGAATTGCAGAAGCAACAGTGGAAGAAATATCGGCCGTAACCGGTCCGAAACTGGCCGGAAAAATACACAGTACATTAAACGGCCGCCCGTCTTAACGCACGGTTCCACAGGCGCATCCCGTTTATGGAATTTATAAGATAAAATATATACATAATGGCCATGAGGGCCGAATGGGGATCGCCTCTCAGCCAGACGAACACCCACATGGCAATGCTTATCAAATTTACTATTATCCACAGCGCCCATTGTTCCATATAAGTGCGAACCATAAGATACATGGCTATTACGGAAAGGACGGTTGTCGCCGAATCCTTGTACGGCTGAGGATCGGAAGTATATTTAGAAAGAATCCATCCTGCGGCAAGAATGGAAAACAATGAAAACAGCGCCAGCATAATACGTTGCGCGAAAGACATACGGGAGGCCTTTACTATGGAGTCATCTTTTCTCCCTTCCGAATCTGCGCCGCCCTTATGCCTTATCCATAAATAAAATCCGATGAACTGCATTGGAAAATAGTAAAAGGCATTAAGTACGGCATCGCCATATATGCGGGACTTATATGAAATGAAAGCATACAATGAAACGTTTATAACTCCGAAAACATAATTGGCGATACTCCTTTTTGCACAAAGCACCACGCAAAATACCCCCGTAGTACAAGCAAGAAATCCCATGATATCGAAATCGCCGGCAAGGAGCATATATGCGGTATCGGCAATTATAACTCCCAGAATAAGGAACCAGTCGAAAGGAGCCAGAGTCTTTCTTGATAAGATTTTCATTTATGAATCTTTTAATAAATCAATACAGGGATATTCCGAAAAGGAATCCCAGATATCCCGTACCGGAAGAATTCCCGTTGTCATGTCCGGTAACTGCACACCGGACTCCCAGAGAAACGGGAAAGCCTATCCTTCCTACATGGCAATCAAGAACGAAGTCGGAACCCGCGGAATGAAGGTAAGAACGTCCGTGCGGAGAATCGGCCACGCCGTAATCGGCAAAAGGAATAATCTGAAGCCTTTGTAGATAGGCGAACCATCCGAGGCTTACGTCGCCAAGATAAAACGGCATGGCGTAATCGGCCGAAAATCCGTAATAATTTTTTCCGTGATATGCATCGTTGTCATAACCTCTCGGAAGAGAAACAAGATTATCGGAATAATAATAAACCGGCTTGCCGGAAGAAGATTCGTTCTGATAACATGCCGACAACTTCAGCCCCTGTCTTTTCCATATTCCGGGAAGATAAACATAGCCCTCGGCCGCAAAAACGGGACAAAACAATTTATCCTTTCCCAGGGGTACGTCTCCGTTTACCGTCATTCCGAATCCCCATTTCGGGAAAATGGCAGCCTTTGCCACGGGCAGCGTCTGCTTATAAGACAGTCCGTAATAAAAATCGTTTCTCCAGTAAAAGCGATTGCTGTTATATGTACTGAATCTGTTATTTTCAGATGAATACTTTATGTACGGAATAAAGATCCTGTTCCATCCCCGGCCGGATGCGACAACGGGAACATAAACCAGTGCCGCACCTTTCCAGAGCGGTGTTTTTCCTCCGTAAATATATCTGTAAAGAGTATCTCCGCGCCTTTTGAAATCCAGATTGTACCTTTTTTCGTCATTGACATCAAAATAAAGCTTTATTACCGGCAGCCATCCGGAATATTCGAACGAAAAATGTCCGGCGTTCCTGCCGTCGTGATGTGAATACCCGAGCATGGTTACTGCTGTCCCGAGCGTATTCTGCGAATATACAACGGCACCCGGAGCTACCTGCTGGTAAGTATGGTCGGAACTCATTTCCGTAAGCCTGTCATAATTATAATATACCGGGGCCCACGAATGGAATCTGAATAGATGTGTCGCCTTGGAATATCTTTTAGATTCAAGGCCTGCATAAGGATTTTCTTTCCCCTGCAGGGAGGCGAATATATTGCCGCTTTTCTTTCCGGATGTTTCCGGAGAAAATATCCTTATCTCAACGCCGTCGGAGTTCCCCATATCGCCCAGCAGAGCAAAGGCCGGATAATAACCTTCGGTACTCATTTCTGAGTAATATGCTCTTCCCCACCTTACGTCCGGCCCGGTTATTCCGAATCTCGAATTGGAAATCCTCGATATGACATTTTCATGAGGATCCATGGAATAAAGATTAGAAACGCCGTCGGGGTTCCATAAAAAGTAAAGTTTGTTATTATAACAGGAAAGATCCGATATGGTTCTGTTTTGTTCTCCGAGTACCTGTTTCCAGCCGCCGGAATTGCCGGACGCAATATCGGAAAGACTTATTTTATAAAGCCCCATACCTGAATTGCGCTTGTCAGAAGAAGATATTACAGTTGCGAATATTCCTTCGCAGGCAAAGAGACATTCAGTTATCTGACCGTCGAAAGGTGCGGGAACCGAAGATATTTCCCTGCCGGATACATCAAGCAGAACCAGACGGGACCCTCCTCGTGGATTATAACTCACTACGGCAAGGGTGTCTCCTCCGGGACTAACGTCCGGATTATAATAATATTTTTTATGTGTAATTCTTTTTATTTTCCCGGCATGTAAATCGTATGCGAAAAGGTCTGAATATACCTCCTTTGTCCACCTCGGATTGGACGTCCCGGCACAGAAATAGGCATTGCCATAACCGTAAACAAGACCGGAGGCATCTGCATCGAACGCCGATAACCTTTCTTCTCCCCCTGGATGATTTGCAAGGAAATTAGGGGAATCGCTTACTATAACGAGAGATGCGGATTCTCCGTATCCGCTTTTTATAAAAAGGACGCTATCCGCAGATATAGGTGCAGCTTCGGAATATTCCGTAAAATAGCCGTCACGTTTTACATAAAACATCCGGCTTTTCAGGAATGTCCCTCTTGAAGCATCGTCCTTCCTCCAAAGATATCCGAGGGAATCAAGCCCGAAGGCAAAAACCTGCTTCTGGCTCATCCCGGTATATTTTCGATAAGCAGCCCCCGGAGAGTCGGGATTCCAGAAATTGCGCAAATAATAATCCATAATCTTGCCCGGTAATGCGGAGTCTCCGGCCATTCTTTGTGCGGTCGTTTCCAATACATAACCGAACGGATATACTGAAGGCGTATATTTTTTATAAGATCCGAATCTCCACCTGTCCCAGTTGCGTTTCTCACCCGATATTTCCGAAGCCCTGTAATAAGCCGTAAATGAAGGATCATGGCCTCTTCCACTCCCCGAATAATTAGTCTCGGAGACTACGGCATCACCTTCGAGAAACCACCTGGCAGGATAAACGCCTACACCCAATCCGGCGGCGGACTCGCCCAAAAGCCATCCGAGAGGTCTGAATATTCCGTTGGTGAAATTTGTTATCTGTCCTATGTGACGGCTTTCATGAAGCGTCAGCTGTTCCTCCCAATTTTCCGGCAACGTCCCCGAAGCCTCAGGCAATGTATTGAGTTCCACCCGCCGTGGAGCCCATGTAACAAGGCCGTTACTATATGAATTAAGGGTATTAAGAAGTACGGGAATACGCTTTGGATTCTCGTCAAGATTTTTCATTACGGAATCTCTTGCATATTCCATAAGCCATATGTATCTTCTTGCAAGAGAATCGGCCCCCCGGGGATATATGAGCCTGTAATGTTCGCTTTCGATTTTTCTCCATCTTAGTCCTGCAGGATTATCGCCTTCCACATCGAACTGCGCAATGGCAGGGATTGAAAGAATTAAGAAAAGGGCTATCAGAGATAATAGTTTTTTCATCGGAAGTAATTTTATTACAAATATATTATATTTGCGTTTCAAAACTGTTAAGGAATGGCGAAAATCATATTAAACATTCTTACCCTTTTAGGTTCACTCGGACTGTTCCTTTACGGTATGACGCTTATGAGCGAAGCACTCCAGAAAGTAGCGGGAGACAAGCTTCGCTCTTTTTTATCTTCCATGACGTCGAATTCCTTTAAAAGGGTCCTGACGGGCCTCTCCATAACCGCAATAATACAATCTTCAAGTGCAACCACGGTAATGGTCGTAAGCCTTGTAAATGCCGGACTATTATCGCTGGTACAGGCTATAGGCGTAATAATGGGAGCCAATATCGGTACCACTTTTACGGCATGGATAATTGCATTGTTGGGCTTCAAGGCGGATATTTCAATCCTTTCTATTCCTCTCGTTGGTCTGGGATTTGCCTTCATGATGTTCAAATCCAAGCGCAGAAAATCCATAGGCGAAATGATAATCGGATTCGCCCTGCTGTTTCTCGGACTCGGGTTCATGAAGGAATCGGTTCCTACGCTCCAGGATTCTCCGGAAATTCTCGCTTTCCTTAAGGAATGGACGAATTTCGGATTCCCGTCAATTCTCGTATTCGTAATGATAGGTACCGCACTTACCATAATATTGCAATCTTCCAGCGCTACCATGGCCCTTACGTTAGTAATGATAAACAACGGATGGCTTCCGTTCGACGTAGGAGTTGCGATGGTACTGGGCGAAAATATAGGTACTACCATAACCGCAAATATAGCGGCGTCGGTGGCCAACGTTTCGGCAAAAAGGGCGGCCAGAGCGCACTCATTTTTCAACCTCTTCGGGGTCTTATGGGTCCTTATATTATATCATCCCTTCCTGAGACTGGTCTCCAGAGTCGTTATGGCGCTCGGCGTAGATAATCCGCTGCTGCCGGGTGCGTCAAATAATTCGCTGCTCTATTCCGTAGCAATGGTACATACGCTCTTCAATCTTTTCAATACTCTCATACTAATTGGTTTTACCAAACAAATAGCCAGACTGGTAACCCATATGGTAAAAAGTCCGAAAGAAGAAGAAGTTTTCAGGCTCAAATATATACAGGGAGGTCTGCTTAGCACCGCCGAATTATCGCTTGGACAGGCCCACGAGGAAATAATCCACTTTGCGGAAATATGCCGCAAACAATACGAATATGCCATCCAGGCGCTTAACTGCAAGGATGAAAATCAATTCGAAAAACTTTTCAACAAGCTTGAACATTATGAACAAATTACCGATAATATCGAATTTGAGATAGGAAAATACCTCAACAATATATCGGAAGGTGTGCTAGGGGAAGAATCTGCGCTAAGAATGCAGGCTATGTATAAAATTATAGGCGAACTGGAAAGCATAGGCGACTCGGGATTCAATCTTGCCAAGATATTGCAAAGAGCGAAAACGCACAACGAAATCTTCGACGAAAGCATGATGGCTAAAATGAACTACATGATGTCACTGCTGTTCAGGGGTTTTGATGCAATGCTCGAAAATCTTCATACGGGATATTCAAACATAGACGATATATCGAACGCCCAGAATGCGGAACAGTCGATCAACGAATACAAGAACAATCTCAAGGAAGAACATCTGGTAAAACTCGAAAACAGCAAATACACCTATTCTCAGGGTGTTTATTACATAGATTTCATTTCCGAATGTGAGCATGTGGGAGACTTCATGATCAACATTTCAGAAGCAATTATAGAGATAAAATAGAAATTATAATTACCGTTATCTCCCGGCACGGCTTTCCATATTCTTAAGAAAATATATGCATTGTGCGGCTTCTGCATCCTTCACTATTACATGCATATCTCCGTCGAGAAGATAAATGCTGGGGATTGCTTTAAGCCCGTAGATATTATTATTCCGCAATACGAACTTAGGATCATAAGCATATATCCATCCCGAAGGAAACTCGTCATAATGCTTTTTCCACAAATCAATATCCTTATCTATATACATCGATAAAATCTTCAGGTTTCCGGAAGATACCATTTTTTTTATTTCATCGTCCCCTCCAAGGATCTTGAGGTTCTCGCGGCACGCATTGCAGTCGGGATTGTTGAAATAGATCATTATGTAATCCGCCCTCAGAGAATACAGAGAACCACGTTTCAATACCAGTTTTTCCGATCCCATGTCGGAGGGTTCACATACATATTCGAAATCAAAATCGGAAGCCTTCTTTCCCATTCTGTTTAGAGACGCTATTTTGAGCTGATACCTGTACTGCAATTTTTCATCGTGCGAAAGCGTCCCGGAATTTATAACAGCCTTCAGGACCGGAATATAAAGTTCATCGTTCCTAATGGCGGAATTTGCCCCGTACAGCCACATCTCGCTGAATTTTATCATTGCAAAGAATTCCTTTTTCCAGTTTTCCCTATCCTTTACCGTACTGTCTCCTGTACATTTGGCATCGAATTCAGAAAAAAGCCTGTATAATGAATTATATATGGAATCATAAGGCGCATTTATGGAATACAGAAAAACGAGGGTCTTAAGATATTCGTTATATGCAGCCCCCAGATTGCCGGCAGAGACTTTTTCTGCACCATCCGAGGCCATATAATTATTCCAGAAATTTTCAGCGGCGAACGCAGCCCGGGCACTATCGCCTACAATCAGCGCCGGCACTTCAACATAGGGAAATTCCCCGGATTTTATTTTATTCTTAACGCACTTACGACGGGGATTCCCGCATGAAACAAATAAAGAAACACAAACCGTCGAAAAAGCAACGGCAACGACATATTTTCTTATGACCCCGAACATCTGAATCATTTATCCTCTTTTGATTTTTCCTTATTCCGAAATATGCCGAACAAAGCGGAACCGCTGCCGCTCATGGAGGCATAAACCGCACCCTGATCATACAAATCCTTCTTTATATCGCGCAAAGCCGGATGTCTTTCAAAGAGGCTTTCTTCAAAATCGTTTACCACTACATCCCGCCACTGCTCTACAGGTAATTCCAGAAGTTTTTCCAAAGGACGTTCGTCGATCTTTTCTCCGGCGGCCTTTCTTTCGTTGCGGCTTCTCACCGAAGCATAAGCTTCCTTCGTTGAAACGAATATGTTGGGAGCAACAAGCTTTACAGAGTAGCCGTAATCCGAAAGATCGAATTTTTTCCCGCCACGATCAAAACCCGACAGGATCTCCCCCCTTCCTTTCCCTATCATCGGACCTCCGAAAATGAAAAACGGACAATCGCTGCCCAGACGCGAAGCATATTCCGCTTCGGCCTTACGATCTATACCCAGCCCGAACATTTTGTTAAGCAATCCTATGGTTGCGGCGGCATCGGAAGACCCGCCGCCGAAGCCGGCTCCGACGGGTATCTGCTTGAACAGATGGATTTCCACCGGAGGAATATGAAAATCGGAGGCAAGAAGATTATAAGCTTTAGTACACAGATTATCCTTAGAAGGACATATGGAAAAATCTCCCATATAATCCTCTTCTGAGGAGTATTGGAACATTTTGAACAGCGGCGCTTCTACTATTTCCAAAACGTCGCATAAATCCACCGGATAAAAGAGGGTTTCTATATCATGAAATCCGTCAGCTCTTTTTCCGAGGATCTTCAATCCTATATTAATCTTGGCATTCGGATATACTATCATATCAATTAAAATTATTCAACCTTTTACACACGCCATACACCCGGTAAGTTCGCCTCGCAGTCTTTTTGCCGTCATTATCTCCAGCTCTCTGCGGAGTTCTACATTATCTATTTTAGACAATACGCCGTAGGCAAATGCCTGCTGTTGCAATTGTCTGGCTTCTTCCAGCGAAATGCCGCGGGAACGAAGATAGAATAATTCATCTTCGTTAAGATTCCCAACGGTAGCGCCGTGGGAACATTTTACATCATCGGCATAAATTATAAGATGAGGCTGCGTATACGCCCTGGCCTGTTCGGAAGAGAGCAGATTGTTGTTTGCCTGGAAAGCCTCTGTTTTCTGGGCATCTTTGGCAACATAAATCACTCCGTTGAATTTGGTTACAGCTTTTCCGTTCAATATCCCCCTGAACAACTGGCTACTTTTGCAATACGGAACCATGTGGTTTATATTAACTACGGTATCTATTTTCTGGCTGCCGTCGGCAAGATAAAGTCCGTTTACTTCGCAACCGGCATGCTCTCCGGTAAAATTTATACTGGGTCTGTTGCGGGTTTCCCCTCCGCTTAATGTTATCAGATTCAATTTAAGACTGGCTCCCTGAGCAAGATCCGCCACAAGGCCGAATTCGCAATCGGACCTTGAATTTTGATTCTGCATTACCGTAAGAACTACGGAAGCATTTTCCTGTATGGAAACATGCACCTTCTCCACGGAGGAATAGGCGGCTTCCGACATTGTATGATAGCAAAGAAGCATACGCGAAGAAGATTCCTTCCCCACGGTTATGTAGTTATCCGATTTCGCAGAACTGCCGGGATTGTCCAGAACCTTCACAATCTGTATCGAACCGGATGGCCTACGTCCGTCCTGAAGAGAAAGGGAAAAAGCTCCGTCGGGGTTCTTTATTATATAATCTCCGGTGGCATCCATGCGATTGATCACGCCGTCGGTAATTACAACCTGCCGCGAATCCATAAGCGGCACTCCGCATCTGAAACCTCCGTCATCCTTAAATATATATTTCAAATCCTTCATACGCTATTTTTCGCTTTCTTTTATAAATCCGTCGTATCCGCGGGACTCTATTTCAACGGCAAGTTCCTTACCAGCCGTTTTTATTATTTTACCATTATAAAGCACGTGTACAAAATCCGGAACAATATAATCGAGAAGCCTTTCGTAGTGGGTTATTAATATATATCCGTTTCCGGAATTTTTCAATTTATTTACGCCGTTGGCAACAATCCTAAGTGCATCCACGTCGAGGCCGCTGTCGGTTTCGTCAAGGATTGACAGCTTCGGCTCTATCATCGCCATTTGGAATATTTCGTTCCTTTTTTTCTCTCCTCCGGAAAAACCCACGTTCACCCCGCGCGAAGAGAATGACGGATCCATTTCGACTATCCCCATCTTGGCCCTCATAAGTTTTAGGTACTCCGCAGCCGAAAGCGGCGGGAGATTTTTATACTTTCTGTGCTCGTTTACCGCAGCCTTCATGAAATTGACGTTGGTAACGCCAGGTATTTCTATAGGGTATTGGAAACTAAGGAAAAGACCTAACCAGGAACGTTCTTCGGGCAATAGCTTCAACAAATCCTTTCCCATGAAGGTAACCGTGCCTTCCGTAACTTCATATGCGGAATTGCCTACCAGAACAGCAGAAAGCGTACTTTTGCCCGAACCGTTAGGTCCCATTATTGCATGTACTTCTCCCTCGTTTACAGTGAGATTAATTCCTTTCAGTATCTCCTTTTCGCCTATGCGTGCATGCAAATTTTTTATTTCTATAAGATTCGCCATAATATTTTTATTTTTTTCTATTCATTATCAAGTCAATCATACCTTTTCATTAATGCCGTACTCTTTGTACTCCTTAAGCCACATGAAGAAGCCGGCTATGGCAAGTACGAAATATCCTATTTCTACTATAGGCATGAAGGCAAGACCTGCAATTATATATAAAACTATATTCACTCCGTCTACAACAAACCATGCACCCCAACATTCTAATTTCTTTTGTGCCGAAAGATATTGGGCGCCCAATATCATCGTATTTACGAAAGCATCGAGATACGGATGGCTCGCCGGAAATATGGAAGGATTCCAGTTGTTGAGGTTGCTCAGCATGAATCCCCAGAAGAACATGAATGCGAGAGCCACTGCGGCAAGCGTAATGCGACTCTTGCCGGACAGCAGGGAAATCTTAAGTTTGTCTGCTGTCCCTTTCTCCCCTTCTTTGGGATGCGTCCATCTATAGTTTCCGTATATATTTATAGCCAGCGATATTGGCTGCAGCATCATACTGGCATACAAATGTTTCTGCAAAAAAAGGAAGAAAAGTAAAACGGTATATACATAACCGACTATAAAATTGGCGACCTTCCCCCTTGTTGCCAGAAAAACGGTAAGCAGACCCAGCGCAACCGAAAATGTTTCGAGCACACTGACTCCCTGTCCGGCTATGGAAAACAATATATTGTTAGTGCTAAAAAATTCCGTAAACATTATATTTTGTTTTGAATCAACCTACGCTGCCCTCCAGCGATACCTGAAGAAGCTTCTGAGCCTCAACCGCAAATTCCATGGGAAGCTTGTTAAGGACCTCCCTGGCATATCCGTTTACTATCAGACCTACCGCATCTTCCGTCTTTATTCCTCTCTGACAGCAATATAACAATTGTTCGTCGCTTATCTTGGAAGTAGTAGCTTCATGTTCTACTATCGCACTCTTATTTTCGCTCTCTATGTATGGGAAAGTATGTGCCCCGCATTTATCTCCAAGAAGGAGACTGTCGCATTCCGTAAAATTTCTGGCGTTTTCGGCTCCCGGAAGGACCCTTACCAATCCGCGATAACTGTTTTCGCTTTTTCCTGCGGAAATACCCTTGCTTATTATACGGCTTCTGGTATTTCTTCCTATGTGTATCATCTTGGTTCCGGTATCGGCCTGCTGATAATTATTAGTAACGGCAACGGAATAAAATTCCGAAACCGAATTGTCGCCCTTCAATATGGTACTCGGATATTTCCACGTAATTGCCGAACCGGTTTCGACCTGTGTCCAGAAAAGCCGGCTGTTTGCACCTTTGCAAATACCTCTCTTTGTTGTAAAATTATATATTCCGCCCTTTCCGTTCTTGTCGCCGGGATACCAGTTCTGAACGGTGGAATATTTTACTTCCGCATCCTTCATCACTACGATCTCCACTATTGCAGCATGAAGCTGATTTTCATCCCGTTGAGGAGCAGTACACCCTTCCAGATAACTCAGATACGATCCTTCGTCGGCAACAATAAGGGTTCTTTCGAACTGTCCCGTTCCCCTGGCATTTATTCTAAAATAACTCGACAGTTCCATCGGACAGCGTACTCCCTTGGGAATATAACAGAACGAGCCGTCGCTGAAAACAGCAGAATTAAGAGCCGCATAAAAATTATCCGCCATAGGTACCACCGTCCCCAGATATTTCCGCACCAGATCGGGATAATCTTTTACCGCTTCCGAAAACGAACAGAATATTATACCCTTTTCCGCAAGAGTTTCCCGGAAAGTAGTATTTACTGAAGATGAATCGAATATCGCATCCACTGCAACACCGGCAAGCACGTCGCGTTCCTTAAGCGGAATGCCGAGCTTGTCGAAGGTCGCCTCCAGTTCGGGATCTATTTCCTTTTTGCCACTGTCGTTTTTCTTTGCCGCGGCCGCATAATAAATAATATCCTGAAAATCTATTTCAGGGACATTCAGATGTGCCCACGTAGGAACCTTCTTTTTCTTCCAGACATCAAAGGCCTTCAGACGAAAAGCCAAAAGCCACTCCGGCTCGTGTTTTTTGGCTGAAATAAGTTTTATTATCTCTTCGTTAAGCCCCTTGGGAACAAAGTCTTGTTCTATTTTAGTTTCGAACCCCACGTCGTATTCCGCGGAGGTTACTTCCTTTATTATTTCGTCGTTTTCACTCATCTCTTTCTTATTTTCTCTCTTCTCCTTGCAAAGTTATATCTTTTTAACTTATTTTTGCGAAACAAGGAAAGCCGTTATGAAACAAAAGACAGAACAGGATAATGCAAAAAGGACGCCGATCGAAAAATTCGGCAAAATGACAGCTCTTGAAATCCTTTTCAAGGATACCGGGTATAAGAACAGCACTGTTCAGTACTACGGCAAGGAGAACTGCAAATATGTTTCTTACACCGGCATGCTGCTGGAAGGTGTTGATTTCGATTTAGTTTACAACCCACTCCGCCATCTCGGATATAAGGCGGTACTCAATTCAGTAGGCCCAATATACGCTTCATTCTACAAACCCGTAAGCCTTTCCGTAAATCTGGGGTTATCCGCCAGATTCTGCTTTGAGGATCTCCTTAAATTATGGATAGGCATCGTAGCTGCGGCAAAGGAACATAAGATAGAAAAGCTTTCCCTTGATATAAATTCATCGCTTACAGGGCTTTCCATATCAATTTCAGCAACAGGGGAACAGGAGGAAAAAGTTCTCGCAACAATTCCTCCGGTCTCTTCGAACAGCATATTATGCCTGACCGGAGATATAGGCGCGGCATTTATGGGATTCAACGTCCTGGAAAGAGAAAAAATAGCATTTCAGAAACTCACGCGCGAAGAAATCAAAACATACAAACAGCCGGATCTGTCGAAATACAAATATATAATGTCTAAATATCTCGCTCCCGACATAGATCCCGATATGATAGATCAATTTTTACAGGCCGGCATATTCCCTTCAAAAGGATATTTCATATCGCGCGGACTTGCCGACGCCGTAAAAAGGCTCGCATCGGATTATGAATGCGGGGTCAAAATATTCCTCGACAAGATTCCCATAGCCTCACAGACCATGGAAATGGCTGCAGAAATAAATGTAGATGCCGTTACCGCGGCAATGAACGGAGGGGACGACTACAGATTCCTTTTTGTAATTCCGCTCGACAAGCACGAAGAATTCCACCGCGAATTCCCCAACGTCGACCTCATAGGTCACATATGCAAAAAAGAAGTCGGAACGCTGCTCATAACCCCTGAAGGAAACCCCATGAATATCCGGGCACAGGGCTGGAAATAATTTGGCGCACTTTGCAGGTTAACTCGAGTTAACTCAAAAAAAACGCGCCAATTCCTTCAGGAATTCATTGACCACATATCCGTCCATAAGTCCGTGATGGAAAGTAATATTCATGGACATTTGCTTCCTTATTTCAACTGCTCCGTGCCTGAGATCCAGACCGTCGGTACTTTTCCCCGTTATATTCCCGAAACCTTCCGGAACAATTACATCCGACAACTTTCCGGTAGATATCCGGGTACAGCCGGCATCCTTTCCGGGATTCACGGGATGTTTCATGTCCGAAAAATCAAACCAAGGAACGGCACTGAAAAAAATAAGATTAGGATCCTCGCCATGCGTCTCCAGAGCCATCCCTTCCGCCGACTTAACTCTGGATATTTCTTTTTCCGCTTCAGATATGAACCTATCCTCATTACTGTAAAAGACAAAATATCCGGCCCCAAATGTTCCGTCTTCGCGCCCTATCGTAGGCCCCGCATCTATACGATCATATCTGTATACCTTTCCGTCCACAATCCTGTAATGCATCTCCTCCAGCCTGTCAACAGCCACAAGAATATTATACAAATAATGCAGGAAGAACGAAATACCACGTTCCCGGGCTTCATTATAAGAACGCGTACAGTCCACTCTTACGGTAACTCCACACAACGGATCCTCCATGCTTCCGTAAAAATCATACAAATACGCCCTCTTCCACTTTTTTATATCCACCAGATGCTTCATACTCCCATACTTTTAAGACCGTCAAATATAACAACATTTACCTGAACAGAGAAGTCTAAAAACAGGAAAAAGGAGGAAGAACGATCCACTTTTTCGCCACACACCCTTCCGGCAGGAATATATATAAACTATCTTGTGAAAGAGAATTCTTAAAAAACTAAAAACAATTCAGACTATGAAAAAATATCAATGGAACCCGACGGTTTTTCTTGCCGCAACAATAATTTGTTTTTTTATGGCAGGCTGCCAGAAAGGATCCGGTTCCGAGAAGATAGATCATACCCCTCAGGAAGAAAACGGAGAAATAAAATCCTACATAACCAGTGCTGATAAAAAATACCTTTTCAGGGAAAAAGACCTCTCTTTCGGCAACACAAAAAGTTACATATCAAACATTACGATAGATCCTTCGGAAAAATACCAGCAAATGGAAGGCTTCGGAGCCGCTGTAACAGGTTCCACATGCTACAATCTGCTGCAGATGACGAAATCAGACCGGTCCGAATTCCTGAAAAAGATATTCGATCCGAACGACGGAATGGGATACGGCTACATAAGAATATCCATAGGATGTTCCGACTTCTCCCTCGACGAATACACATGCTGCGACACTAGGGGAATAGAAAACTTCGACCTTCCCGAATACGACAAACGGGATCTCGTTCCCATACTAAAAGAAATACTGGAAATAAACCCGTCAGTAAAAATAATGGGATCGCCGTGGACCTGTCCGCGCTGGATGAAAGTAAAAAGCCTTACCGACCTGACCGAATACGACAGCTGGACGGGAGGGCGGCTGAATCCCGCATATTACGGCGATTATGCAGAATATTTCGTTAAATGGATAAAAACCATGCAGGCGCAGGACATACCAATAACAAGTATAACCGTCCAGAACGAACCGCTCAACAGAGGAAACTCGGCATCGCTTTACATGACATGGGAAGAAGAAGCGACCTTTATAGGAAAATACCTGGGCCCGGCATTTGAAAAAAACGGAATAACCGCCAAAATCATAACATACGACCACAACTTCAATTTCGACGATATAAACGGACAAAACGATTACCCGCTGAATATCTACGCCGATCCCGACGCCGTAAAATATGCCTCCGGGTCCGCATGGCATGCATACGGAGGAAGCCCTTCCGTCCTCGACCACATACATGACAAGTACCCCGGCAAGGAAATCTATTTCACCGAAATGTCAATAGGAGAATGGTCAGCCCCGTCAAAAGACGAATGTTTCAAAAGCGACCTCATATGGAATATGGAAAACTGTTTCCTCGGGACCATAAAAAGATACTGCAGAGCCGTAATAATGTGGAATCTGCTGCTGGACTCCGACCACGGCCCCAACCGTCCGGGAGGCTGCAACACATGTTACGGATGCATCGACATTTCAAAAAACGATTACAAGACCGTCACCATGAACTCGCACTACTACAACATATCGCATTTCTCCAAAGTAGTAAAACCCGGAGCACGGAGAATAAAAAGTTCCGGTCCTTCATCACAAGACCTTCAATACGTAGCATTTTTAAACCCCGACGGTTCATACGCCCTTGTAATACTTAACAAAAGCGACAACGACACCGCAATAAACATAAGCGACGGAACCAAAACCTTCCCGACCTCGCTGCCGGCAAAATCCGTAAACTCCTATAGATGGAAAGACTAAACAAAAAGGAACTACCTGCTTGCTGCGGATAGTTCCTTAATTATTTTTTCTAAACGAATATTATCTAATTGCGGTGAAGGGGGGATTCGAACCCCCGGTACGGAAACCCGTACGGCAGTTTAGCAAACTGCTGGTTTAAGCCACTCACCCACCTCACCTTTGGCCTCCAGTTATGCGCAAACTCGCGTTCGCTTTTCATGCAAACTTTTTGGGACTGCAAATATAGATTAAATCCATCTATTTACAAATTATTTGGAAATACTTTCACGCATGTCCGTATCGGCCTGGATATTTTTAATCTTATAATAATCCAATACACCAAGATTACCTTTCTTGAAAGCTTCGGATATTGCAAGAGGAACCTGAGCCTCGGCTTCGATAACCTTTGCACGTGCTTCCTGAGCCTTCGCCTTCATTTCCTGTTCGAGGGCCACGGCCATAACACGTCTTTCCTCGGCATGGGCCTGAGCGATATTCTTATCGGCATTAGCCTGATCCATCTGAAGCTCGGCCCCGATGTTCTTACCTATATCAATATCGGCAATATCAATAGAAAGTATTTCGAACGCGGTACTTGCATCCAGACCTTTGCCGAGAACAGCCTTGGAAATCTTGTCAGGCTCCTCGAGCACGGCCTTATAAGAATCCGAAGATCCTATGGAAGAAACTATACCTTCGCCTACGCGGGCCAGAACGGTTTCTTCTCCCGCACCGCCTACAAGCTGCTTGATATTAGCCCTTACGGTAACCCTCGCCTTTGCTATGAGCTGTATGCCGTCCTTTGCAACGGCCGTTACCGGAGGAGTATCTATAACCTTGGGATTAACTGACATCTGCACGGCCTCGAACACATCGCGTCCGGCAAGATCTATGGCCGCAGCCATATTAAAATTAAGATCTATATTGGCTTTTTCTGCAGAGATAAGCGCATTTACCACATTCGGCACGTGCCCCTTGGCAAGATAATGGGCTTCCAGTTCGTTGGCATTCAATTTTAATCCTGCCTTAGTACCGGTAATCATTGCCATTACTATAGTTCCCGGAGGTACCTTGCGCCAGCGCATGAGGACAAGCTGGAGAAGAGACATCTTTACTCCGGAAATAAGAGCCTGGAACCATAAGGTTATGGGGAAAAACCATAAAAAGATCATAAGAGCCACTATGGCAACCCCTATCCAGATGATGAGAGAAATTGAAATTGAAGTCATATCATTTATATTATTGGTTATTTATCCATATCCAAAGGCTTTACAAAGACCTTATTGCTTTCTATTTCGGAAATTTCCACAGGAGTTCCCGCATTTATTATGCAATCCCGGGAAAAGACTTCGGCTTCGGAATCCCCTATCCGTGCCTTGCCGCCGGGAGCCAGACGGGTAAGGGCAATCCCTCTCATTCCCGTTTCATACTCCTTGTTTTTGGGAATATCGTCCACGCTGGCATTTATTTTCGTTTCGAGACGGATCTTCTTCCACGTCCCCGAACGCAAAATAATCACGGTCATTATCAACAGCGACAACAACACACCTCCGCAAACCAACAGTCCTCCCGCCGTTCCGAAATGAGAGAATCCTATTACGATAGATGCAACAAAAGCGGCGATGCCGGAAATTCCGGCTATCCCGAATCCAGGAATAACCAGCAGCTCAAGAGCCAGCAGTATTATCCCAAGGATTATCAACGTTACGATTAAAGCAACCATGGCTATTCTATTTTTTCCACTTTTACAATCTTATCCGATACGGCCTTTACGGCATCGGCACAAGCCTCGGCATCCGTTTCGCTGCCGAAAACGCCTATGACAAAAACGACCTTTCCTTCCACGAGGGTTTTAGCTATATCCTTATCGGTAACGGCTCCTATCGCATCAAGCACGGCCTGCGGCAATCCGTTGGGATATCCCGATATATTAACCCTGTATTTCGAATTTTCGGCAGCCTTTTTCTCAAGTATCTTCGCCTTATAAATAGATATATATTTGCCTCCGTCATAAGCGATCACGCGTGCATTCCTAAAGCCCAGCTTCCTAACTTCGGGCAAATGCGCCGAAGCCTCTTCATAAGTTCCGAAAACTCCTGCGGCATATGAATACTTGACAGAAGAAATCTTTCTTTCGAAAACGGGATTAAGCCCCTTGAAAGCTTTTGAGGACGCTTTTTTTGCCAGAGAAAATAAATATACCTGATAAGAGAGGCTGCCGGGAAAATCTTTTTCGGACAACAATTCGGTAGTTTCGGTTATCCTGAAAGACAAATCCACCGGAGGGACATATTCTTCCACCCTGATATAAGAAGGGATCACCCCAAAGACATTATCGGCAAAAGAAAACGCGACGGAATCCGCATAGCCGCCGAAGCCACTTGCAGATGCTGCAGGATTATCATCCCTGCTCCGGACATCTTCTGTTTCCGGTACGATTATCCCTTTTGAGAGAAAATCCGTTTCCACTTTCTGCAGCTCCTCCATAGCCTTGCCGAGACTGTCCTGAAGTTCCAGAACCTTTGATTCCCTTGTCGAAATTTCCTTACCCAGGGCCATAAGATCAGAAGTATCCTTAAGGGTATTATAAAGAACACGGCTCTTCTTAAGGCCCGAAGACGATTCGGCTATCTTCAATCTTAAAGCCTTAACCTTTTTATATGTTGCAAAATATATCCCGTCGTTGCCGTTGACGTTTATTTTCAGAGAATCGCCATCGGATTTCTCGCCGGATTTATTTTTTCCAGTACTTACGACAGGACGCGATATTGCGGAGGCCTGCTTTGGAGTAGCTTTTTTTCTTAGCGGAACTTCGACGAAATCAGTGACATATATTTTCACATTTCCTTTCCCGGCATCCCTGTCGGAAGCAAAAACCGTATAAAGACCGTCGGGTGTATTATAATAAAGATAATCGTTTCCGGTAGAAGAATACGGTATGCCCATGTTCTGGGCCACGCCCCAGTCGTTTATTGAAGGATCCCAGTCGCTCCTGTACAAGTCATACCCGCCTATTCCATAATGGCCGTCGGACGAAAAATAAAGCGTTTTCCCGTTATTTCCGAGCACCGGAAAAATTTCATTCCCGGAAGATGTAATATTACCGTTCAAAATGGAAGGAGCGCTCCACAGGGAATCCGAAATTCTGTGCGAAGTATATATATGATACTTGCCGCTGCCGTCCATAAGACTGAAATATAAATTGCCGGAATTCGACGGATAATACATTTCCCTTCCCCCCGAAGCTCCGGCAGCCTTTTCAAACTTGAAAGGTGATTTTATCCACGTACTGTCGCCGAATCCCGGATAATGAAGAAAGAAATTCTTAAGAGGGAACTCCCTTATCGCCTCAAAAGAAGGCTCGAAGACGAAATCCAGCAGGCTGGTCCCGTTTTCGCACAGAACCATCTTCCCCTCAAGAACAAATCGCGCAGTAGAATCCTCCGTACGGGCAAACAGCCCCTTGTACAAGGCAAGCGCCTTTCCGAATTCATAATTATTGAAATATGTATCCGCCTCCCGTTCTAAAGATTTGTCGTCCTGAGCGAAACAGGTCGAATAAAAAAATAGTGAAAAGACTATGGTTATTATGGTACTTATCCGTCTCATTCCCCTCTAAAATATTATAACAAAGGTATGAAATACTTTATATATTAAGAAAAAATTGTACATTTGCACCCTACTAAAAATTTAAATTATTCGGACATGCAAAGTAAAGGTGCCATTAAATTCGTGGCAATTCTAATCGCCTTGGCCTGCTTATATCAGTTATCATTTACGTGGGCCAACAGTCATCAGGAGAAAAAGAGCAAGGAGTATGCGGAAGAAAAAGTAGCAGACGCAAAACAAAATCCGGCTTTCTCGTCTGTCCCGGAACTCAATAAGGTATTCTATCTGGATTCCATTTATAAGGAAAGGGAAAGATTCTACCTCGATTCCATCTCCTCCGAAAAAGTTTTCCTGGGATACACCTATAAACAGGTTCAGGACAAGGAAATTAACCTGGGACTAGACCTAAAGGGAGGTATGAACATCATGCTGCAGGTTCAGCTAAGCGACCTCGTGGAAGCATTATCCGACAATAATACATCGCCGGAATTCGTAAAGGCTCTGGCTTTAGCAAGACAAAGGGAAAAAGATTCGAGAGAAGACTTCATAACTCTGTTTTACCAGTGCTGGAAGGAAGTTGCTCCGGAAGGAAGACTTTCGGGAATCTTCGGAACCTACGAATTAAGAGATAAAATAAAACCCGAGACCTCCAACGACAATGTCATAACCGTAATCAGGAAAGAAGCCGAAAGCGCAATAGCTAATTCGTTTAATGTCCTTAGAAACCGTATAGACCGTTTCGGAGTAACACAGCCGAATATCCAGAGAATAGGAAATACTGGAAGGATTCTTGTAGAACTGCCGGGAGTAAAGGAACCGGAACGTGTTAGAAAACTCCTTCAGGGCACGGCGTCTCTTGAATTCTGGCCTACATACGAAAACAGCGAATTATATCCTTATCTCCAGCAGGCCAACGAGGCCCTTAAAGACCTTATGGCAAGCAGGGAAGCAGCAACCGATTCACTGAAGGCCGGCAAAAAGGGTCCTTCGGCACAAAAGGACACATCAAAATCCGGCGTAACTTCTGCAGAAGAGGAACTTCTCCAAACCGACACCCTCTCTGCAAACAAAGCCGAATTTGCAAAGAACAACCCGCTGTTCTACCTGCTCAATCCAAACGTTTACAACGGAAATCTGGCACCGGGTCCATGCATAGGACGTGCACATTACAGAGACACCGCCAAAATAGACTACTACCTCAGCCTGCCGCAGATAAAAGCCATATTCCCGGGCGAATTCATTCCTCGCTGGACTGTTAAGGCAAGCGAAGGAGACAAATCGGGAGATTATTTCGAACTAATAGCCATAAAGAACAACACCCGCGACGGAAAAGCTCCGCTCGACGGTGCGGCAATAACCGATGCCCGCATTTCATACGGAAGCAGCGGCGGCTCCCCCGAAGTAGACATGTCCATGAATGCTGAAGGAACCAGGGTATGGGCCCGTCTTACGGCCGACAATCTTAAAAGGAGCATTGCGGTAGTACTCGACGGAATGGTTTACTCATATCCTACCGTACAAACGGAAATAACCGGAGGAATTTCATCGATAACCGGACACTTTACAATAGAAGAAGCCCAGGACCTTGCCAACGTACTTAAATCCGGCAAGCTTCCTGCTCCTGCAACCATAGTACAGGAACAGGTCGTAGGTCCGAGTCTGGGTAGCGAATCAATACATGCAGGTATGATGTCGTTCATTCTGGCATTCCTTCTTGTTCTGATTTATATGGTATTTTTCTACCAGGGCGCCGGTCTGGTAGCCGACGTAGCGCTATTATGCAACGTCTTGTTCCTGTTCGGAACTCTGGCATCCTTCGGTGCCGTACTTACCCTCCCCGGAATAGCCGGTCTGGTACTTACCATGGGTATGGCGGTTGACGCAAACGTCATAATATTCGAACGAACGAAGGAGGAACTGCGCGACGGCAAAAACCTTAAAACGGCAATCCGCGAAGGATACAGCAATGCCTACTCCGCCATCATAGACGGTAACCTTACAACCATAATAACTGGTATAGTCCTGTTTCTCTTCGGCTCGGGACCGGTTCAGGGATTTGCAACGACACTTGTAATAGGTATAGTAACATCCCTGCTTACATCCATATTCATAACCAGACTAATATTCGAGTCGAGACTTTCTAAGAACAAAAACGTTTCCTTCGACAACAAATTTTCGAAGAACTTCCTTGCAAACACCAAGGTTGATTTTATCAGACTACGCAAAATAGGATATGTATTCTCTTCCGCTCTCATAGTAATATGTTTGAGCTTCATCCTCTTCAGAGGATTCTCCTACGGCGTTGATTTTACCGGAGGCCGCACATACGTCGTAAGGTTCGATAAAGATGTAACTGCGGAAGCAGTAAGGAACGCAGCCAACAAGGAATTCGGCGGATCCGTAGAAGTCAAGCAGTTCGGCGGAAACAACCAAATGAAACTTACTACGAAATACAAGATAAACAGTGATTCGACCGGCATAGATTCCGAAATTGAAGGCAAGCTCTACACAGCCCTTAAGGTCTTCTACAAAGATCCCGTTTCTCTGTCGGACTTCGTTTCGGCGACTGATAATCCAAACGGAATAATAAGTTCCGACAAGGTAGGCCCTACAATAGCAAAAGACATACAAAGAGATGCGGTAATAGCCGTAATTCTGGCTCTTATAGCAATCTTCATTTATATTGCAATACGTTTCAAGAACTGGTCATGGGGAGCCGGCGGACTCATAGCACTTGCCCACGATACCACCATAGTCGTAGGATTCTTCGCAATCTTCTGGGGCATACTTCCGTTCACTCTGGATGTCGACCAGACGTTCATAGCGGCCGTGCTTACGATAATCGGTTACTCCATAAACGATACCGTGGTCATATTCGACCGTATCCGTGAATATAAGAGATTGTTCCCTAAGCGTTCACTCGAAGAAAACGTAAACAAGGCCCTCAACAGCACTCTTGCCAGAACCGTAAATACATCCGGAACAACTCTCATAGTAATGCTCGCCATAGCGATTTTCGGAGGCGATGTAATAAGGGGATTCTCGGTAGCCCTGATAGTAGGTATCGTAATAGGAACTTACTCCTCTGTATTCGTTGCAACGCCGCTCATGTACGAATTCAATAAAAAGAGATTGGCAAAAGAAGCGGAATCATCCGCTGTTGCAAACAAGAGAATAAAATAAAACGCCATCCCAACGGATTGATTATCCGCAGTGGAAATAAAGAAACGGAGGTTGTACATATAAGTAACAACCTCCGTTTCTTTTATTTTACTAATATCAAATCATCTCTTCAGCTTGCCTGAAAGAACTATATCCGAAGAACTTTCGCCTATCATTATATTAAAAGAACCGGGCTCCGTCACGCGTTTCATATTAATATTTATCAAAGAGAAATCAGATGGTTTCAATACAAAGGAAACGGTTTTGGCTTCACCCTTTCTCAAAAACACCTTTTCAAATCCTTTAAGTTCCTTTACGGGCTGCGAAACGGAAGCACATTCATCTCTCAGATAAAGCTGGGGAACCGACCATCCGGTGCACTTACCAATATTCCTTATACAAAACGAAACGACTACGGAATCCGCCGAAGTACTATTTATCTTAAGACCGGAATATTTGAAATCCGTATATGAAAGTCCATATCCGAACGGATACAACGGAGAACTGTCTTCCTCCACATAATTATGACGCAAAGGCATTTTCTGGTCGTAGTATACCGGCAACTGACCTACCGAACGCGGGACGGAAACAGGCAGCCTGCCCGAAGGATTATAATCGCCGAACAATACGTCGGCTATACCGCTACCGCCCTCTTCACCGGGATACCATGCGGTAAGAAGAGCATCCGCATTTTCTGAAGCCCAGTTCATCCGCAAAGGACGACCTTCTATATAAACGACGACAAGAGGCTTTCCGGCAACCTTTAATTTTTTTAAAAGTTCCATCTGCCTGCCGAGGAGACAGAGAGTCGCCCTGTCGTACCCTTCGCCGCACTCCATATCGCTTACGGAAAAAGCATCGGAAACTGCTGCCCCGGTCTCTTTGTATTCAGTTTTGAAATCCCTCGCACTGGATCCGCCCACCACGGCAATAACCACATCTGCCTTGCTGGCCGCCCGGACAGCTTCATCAATATTATAATTTACCGTATCCCGGACAGAACAGCCCTTTACGTACATCACATGCTTTTCTCCCAATTTCTTTCTTATGCCATCGTAAACGGTAACTATACGACCGGGATCCTGCGGTGCGGTATAATCTCCCAGCATATTATAAACATTATCGGCATTAGGCCCCACAACAAGGACATTCTCAACGTCTTTGTTTAAAGGAAGGATATTACGTAGATTCTTCAGCAGAACGACACTTTCACGGGCAGCCTGCAAGGCAACTTTTCTGTTCGCGGGAGAATCTACGTTTCCGGCCGTCTTTTTAGGATCTACATATGGATAGTCGAACAGCCCCATCGCAAACTTAAGTCTAAGGACTCTTGCAGCAGCACTATCTATGTCCTTCTCTTCTACAAGATGAAGGGCAAGTGCTTTTTTCAGTTTTTCATAAGCCGTAACACCCAGATCCACATCCACACCGGCAGTCATAGCCGCTGCTGCAGCATCTTCATATGAAGGACAAACATTATGATCATCCTTTAAGCCTTCTATGCTGAAAAGGTCGGAAATAACCATACCTCTGAATTTCAATTGACCTCTCAAAACATCATCAAGCAAATATTTATTTGCAGTACATGGCAATCCGTCTATCGAAGAATAAGCCGTCATAACGGACAAAGCCCCGGCATCCAGAGCCATTTTAAATGGAGGTATATAATCCTGCATAAGTTCCCTGAGTCCCACAACGCTGGCATTGCCGTTCTGTCCCCCGGAAGGAACTCCGTATGCAATAAAATGTTTAAGAGTACTTATTGCATCATATGGTCCAGACAACCTTCCGCCTCCTTCTCCGTTTACCATTGCGGCAGCCATACGCCCGCTAAGACAGGGATCTTCTCCGTAAGTTTCCTCCACCCTCGACCAGCGCGGCTCGCGTGCAAGATCTATTACCGGTCCGAACGCGATATGGGCTCCCTGCGAACGGACTTCCCTTGAAATGACAGCACCGACAGCACGCAACAGCGAATCGGACCACGAAGAAGCAAGCGCTATCCCGGTAGGAAAGACCGTAGTCCCTATAGCCATATGTCCGTGGGGACACTCCTCCGCAATAAAAACAGGTATACCCAGACGGCTGTTCTCAATTGCGTATTTCTGAAGTTTGTTTGCAGTTTCTGCGGCAAGTTTAGGGTCAAGTCCGGTCTTCAGGGTCTTCTTTGTCCAAGGATCTGCCCTAAAAACGGCCCATAGCATTCCGATATTCTGTTTTTTTACAGCCTGCTTATATTTTTCGCTGCAATATACTTCGTCGCCTTTCTTTTCATACATTTCCCAGCCGGTCGGACAAAGAAGCTGCCCTATTTTTTCATCCAGGGTCATTCTCAACAGCAGATCATTCGTCCTTTCGGCTGAGGAATAACTTATATCCTTATAAACGGGCAATGCTCTGAAAACTTTCATTTCTCCCGTTCCGGCTGCACTTCCGGATTTTTCTTTACCTTCTTGGGAAGAATAAATGCGCAATGCCTCAAACTTAAGATAACGCGTCTTATATTTTCCGAAAGGGACGGTTATTGGAAGAGGATTATTAACAATATTGGAAAATTCCCCTTGAGCAAGGACTTTTAACGTACGACCAGCCTTATCTACTGCAGAAATCCTGTAATCGGTTATTATATTTCCGCCGTGGAGCCGTTTATCCGGCAAATAACAAAAAGATCCTATTTCTTCCTCTTTCCCCAAATCCAGAATTACGGATTTATTGCCTGACTGCAGAATTTTAAACGGAATAGAAGGCCTTTTTTCAATAGACTTTCGTTCCACGGAAACGTTGCCTTCAACTGTCCTGCCGCTGAAGAACGCCTGTATATTATTTATGCATGGACAGGCCCTCGAATCTAAAATCCTTACCTTAAGCTTTTCTGCGGTAACAGGATCAAAACGCAGTATACGCTTATATCCTATAGTGGTAGTTTGTTCGCCGCAATCTATCTTCCGCCATTTTCCGTTTGAGAAATAATCAACTTCAAATTTCTTAACTCTTTGGCCAATAGGAATATATTCCTGCAAAAGCAGCCTGTCCAGAGTTTCAGGATGTGGAAGATCGAATTCTATTTCCGCATCCTTTACTCCGTCATTTACAGCCCAATACGTATCATATTTTCCATCATTCGCATTAGATCCGTCGAAATTTCTTCCCCTGCTTCCCGATACACGCGGATTTATTCCATGCAGCAGATCATGCGATAAATCTTCACGTATCTTCTTATTATAATTTACAAGAATAGACGAATCCTGTGCCGAAATCAACCCTTCTTTGTTCGGTGGAACATTTATGATGAGATTTGCGTTTCTTCCTATGCTCTTATAATATATATCGGCAAGTTCAGCAACGCTTTTTACGGAATTATCTTCCGATGCATGATAAAACCATCCAGGACGGATTGACACATCACACTCGGCAGGAACCCATTCGTCACCATCTTCATGTCCGGATTGTAATTCTTCTGGTTTGGGATATCCGGGATAAACAGTTCCTGAGCGCAGAAAACTCCAGTTAGTTTCACCGGCAGCACCGTTCTCGTTGCCGACCCAGCGGCATCCGGGACCTCCATCGGAAAAAATTACGGCATCCGGCTGATATTTGGAAACCATGGCGAAAATCCTGTCGAAATGATAATATGTTCTTTTATCTATCCTCCTCTCTTCACGGGCTCCTCCGTACCATCCGCTTCCTCCGTTGGCCCCGTCGAGCCATACTTCCGAAATCTTGCCGTAACGGGTAAGCAGCTCCTTAAGTTCGGCACAATAATATTCCACGTATTTGTCAGTACCATAATCAGCGCTGTGTCTGTCCCAAGGAGATAAATATATGCCGAATTTCAGTCCGTACCTGCGGCACGCAGCCGACAGATCGCCTACTATATCTCCCTTACCGTTTTTATAAGGGGTGTTCCTTATGCAATAATCGGTAAGCTGCGTGGGCCAGAGGCAAAATCCGTCGTGGTGCTTGCATGTTAATATTACTTCCTTTATTCCGGCCTCCCTGAATGTCCTTGCCCACTGATCACAATCCAGCTTTTTGGGATTGAACACGGAAAGCGGGGTATCACCGTATCCCCATTCTTTGTCTGCGAATGTATTCAATCCGAAATGAACGAAGGCAAGCTGTTCGGACTTTTGCCATTCGATCTGTTTCTGCTGTGGAACCGGATAAATGGGAGCAGGGGCCTTTCCCCCGTTACTGCACGATATTTCCAAAAACGAAGCCGATGCCATTAACAGGAACGGCAAAAAAAGTAGACGATTAATACGTTTATTCATAATCTATTAAGTGTGGATTTAAACAATGTCAATTTAACATAATTTTTTTTCAGGTAAAAATAAGCACCTCAGTAAATTCGATGTATTTTCGTACACTTTTTACTCTATTCAGATTTTTGTTAACTTCAACTTTTGATATACCAAAATCAGGCGAATTATTATGGAACATTATGAACTTGATGAGTTCTTATCTTACGGCCAGGAATTTCATCTGGTCCACAGGGAAATATCCCCCAGTGTCGTCGCACACGATCATGATTATTTCGAAGTATTCTGGGTTACTGACGGCGACGGATACCAGATCGTTAACGATCAGCGCATGCCCCTGATAAAGCAGGATATAATTTTCATGCGTCCGGCAGATATGCACAGCATATATTGCGGAAGCGACGGACTGACAATAATAAACCTGTCTTTTTCGCAGCAAACCGGAAATTTTTACCACGAAAGATACTTCAAAAACAAAAACGTATTATTCTGGAGCCGTACTTCTCTGCCGGTGAAAAAACATCTCGATCTGGATTTTATGAAATTACTTACCGATATGGCCCATGATATAATGGGCAACCCTCCCGATTATCTGCAACTCGACAGTCTTTTTATCACCCTGTTCAAGAATATGAGCAAGATCCAGTCAAATACACCGCTGGTAGTACCGGCGTGGCTTAATCATGCAATAAAAATGTACCAGACTCCTGCACAGTTCAAACAGGGCAGCGAAAGTTTCATAGATGCATGCAGAAGAAACCCTTCGTATGTCAACAGGGTTATAAAAAAATATTTTCATGAAACTATGACCCAGATGCTTAACGAAAAAAAAATGAGATATGCCGCAATACAGTTGAGCCAGCTGAACACACCTATCAAAAGGATATGCTCCGACTGTGGGTTCGACAATATGGGACATTTCTTCCGTGTATTCAAGAAAATTTACGGACTTACCCCCAACAAATACAGACTGCGCCACCAGCACCTGATATAAACCGGTAAGGATCGCAACATAATAATAAAGCAGCTATACGGAGTACGGCCGGCTTTTAACGGCCGGCGGTTATCTTGTAATTGAATAAGTCTTCTTTTCAGGGCCTACTCCGGTTATTATCAACTCTTTCCATTTTGAGGGAAGGCATGGATGCAGCTGTTCTATTCCGTTATCGGTAATTTCAAGCCCGCCGAAACCAAAAAGCACAGCCTGTAGCATACCTCCGGCTCCCGTGGCAAAATAAGGATTATTGCTCGAAGCCGATTCCGCAAGTGCACCGAAGGGTGGACGCCTGTTTGGAACATAAGCCTTTTTGAACAGTCGGTACGCATCATCGGGATATCCCAGCCGCGCATAAAGGACGGAAAGTATGGCATCGCCCATAGCCGGACCATCTTTATCTATTTTGGGTTCATAATATTTCAAATCCCTGAGAACGGATACGGAATCCGTTTGAAGCTGAAGCGGATAAGCCAGCATATTAACATCGGCCTGCTTTATTATCCGACCGCTGTAATCCTTATATTCCTTTGTTACGCCGTCGGAAAATTTGTAAAAAGCCATATTGTCGGCAACCTTTTTCCACATTGGATCAGGTTCACAACCGGATTTCACTGCGGCTCTGCAGGCATAATCCAGTACCAGTTTTACCGAACCGTTTGTAAAAGCATCGTCATCTACATTTTGCGCATATTCATCGGCCCCTACTACATTTTTTATGGAATAACTGCCGTCGGGATTCTCAGAAGCTCTGCTCACCCAGAAATCCGCAATGTTTTTAAGTACCGTAAAACCTTTTTCCTCAAGCCATTTTTCATCTCCGGTAACCCTGAAATAATTCCAGAAGGCGATCCCCACGTCCGCAGTAATATGTTGTTCGAAGACGCCGGTAAGCGCAAATGTCGGAGTAACCTCTTCGCCCGTATCATCGGATTCCCACGGAAACATGGCTCCCGCAAAACCATACTCGCGGGCCTTGTTAAGGGCTTTCTCAAGCCTGTTATACCTGTAATTTACCATGGAACGCGCAATATCACGGTTAAAAAGCAACAGAGGCGGATACATCCACAGTTCGGCATCCCAGAATATGTGTCCGTTATATCCCTGCGAAGAAAGACCCATCGGAGATATACTTAGATCAGATCCTGCAGATGAAAAAGCGTAAAGATGATACAGAGCAAGCCTTATATCCCTTTGAGACTCCGGATCGCCGAACACTTTTATATCTCCACTCCATAAATTCTCCCATTTTTTAATATGGTCCGATATTACGCTATTTTCGTTGCCGTCCATAATGTAAATGGCAATCCTTTCAGATTCGCTTTGGGGATCCGAAAAATCCTTTGTAGTACATACGGCTCCTTCCCATGAAAAATGAAGATCTCTACCTTTTTTAACGGACTTATTGAAAACAAGCGAATGGCAAAGCGAATCCGTTACATGCTCGGAAAGTACGGGATTAAAACCGTCGAAAACGAAGGATGCAGTTGCAGCGATAGTATGCCTTCCGTACGGGCCTTTTGCAACAGTTTGCAGCATAGGCATATAAAAATCATTATCATGCGGAGTCTTAAAACACTGCCGAACGTTAAGGTAGCCTTGCGGACAAGCTATCTCCCCGGCGGCAGAAACGGATATATCCTTCAGAGCCTTAACTCTTACATCCAAAACGGCAGCATACGGAAGGCTCCTGAGTGCATATGTAGTATATGAAATTTCAGCTTTATCCGCGTATTTGAAAGAAGTAATGAGTATTGCCTTTTTCATATCGAGAACCTGCTTCATATCACGTACATTGGACGGAATTATTTTTACCCCGTCCACATACATATCCATAAGGGCGAAATTCGGGCCTTTTAAAATACGGCTGGTCCTGAGATTATTCTTTTTATCATATATATGGGTATCATATGCTCCGGCAAGTATTATATCCTCGGTTTTAAACGGAACCGACGAAGAAACGATTCCTATTTTTCCGCTTGCCAGGGTTATGCCCGTATATTTCGAGAAATCGGTTACATATATTTTCCATCCTGTCGTATCAGCTGCAGCAAAACATATTACCGACTGCAGGAGAAGTGCGGCGACAAGTAAGATTTTCATTTTTTTCATATGGAGCATTCTGTATTTCTTATTCTTATTTTTTCGGCATTTTTACAACGAATTTGCTTTTATTCATCCAGGAGGAATAAACCATTCCGCCGGAAGAAGGAACTGCTATCCTGAAATATTTCAGTTCGTTGTCATAATCACCCTGACCGGGGATACATGAAAAAGAAATTTTTCCGTCCTGCATTTTAACGGCCGTAAATTTATCAACTACGTAATGTCCTTTAAGATACCCGAATCCTTCTCCGGCATCGCCGTACATAAGACCTTCCGCCTTACCATGTTTGTCGAAACATACCAGAAGCGTAAGTGAATCAGTTTTAAAATCGGCCGTAGACTGAATTATGCCGGCAGTAGGTATAATCGACCCTCCGCGCTGAAGCATTTTCGGCTGGTATCCGTCTTCCGGAGCTTTTGGAGAAAGTAATGATATTTCCTTCCAAATTCCTTTTGGAAGGGCGGGATTTTCAGCCCACCGCGGTACTATAATCAAATCGCCTCCAAGCATAAAGGCTCTGTCTTCGCTGCGAAGAGATCTGTCTTTCGGATCTGCAAAAAACACGGGACGCATTACGGGAAGGCCGGTTACGGAAGCCTGGCAAAAAAGCGTATAAATATAAGGCATAAGCATATATCTGCGATCCAGAGCCCTGCGCGATATGTCTTCGACTTCCCTTCCGTACGCCCATGGTTCCTGGTTTGCAGAGTTTACCGTAGTATGATTACGGCAGAAAGGATAAAACGGACCTATCGCAATCCAATTTGCAAAAAGATCCTTATCAGGACTTCCTATGAATCCGCCTATGTCCGGTCCGCTGAAAGGCTGTCCGGATAATCCGAGATTAAGAACCATTGGAATCGACATCTTAAGATGGCTCCATGTGGACATATTATCACCCGTCCAGGTTGCGGCATATCTCTGACCTCCTATATAGCTGGCTCTGGAAAGGACGAAAGGACGTTTATCGGGATTAGCTTTTAGAATCCCTTCACGCGTAGCTTTTATCATAAGCATTCCGAAGACGTTATGATAGCGCAAATGAATATCTTTGGGAAGATTGCCTCCTCCACGCTGTATATTGTCTTCCGGCATAGTCTTGGATTCTACATTAAAAACAGAAGGTTCGTTCATATCGTTCCATACGCCGTCTATACCTTGAGCCATATAATCCTTATACAACCCGCTCCACCATTTGCGTACCTGCGGCATAGTAAAATCGGGAAAAGCACAAGGCCCCGGCCATACGCTTCCATTGAATTCCTTTCCCTGCGGAGTCTGTATCCAATAATTCCCGGCACTCCCCTGATCGTAGACGAAATATCCCTTTTGTTTTTTCACTCCGGGATCTATCATCCATACCGACCTAAAATTTATAGAGTGAAGATATTTATTCAAACCCAAAGGATCCGGGAATCTTAAAGAATCGAAGGTAAATATCTTGTAATCCTGCATGTAATGGATATCCATCCATATTACGTCGCATGGGATCTTCCTTTTTCTGAATTGGGAAGCCACCTCGCGTACCCTGCTGTCGGGATAATAGGACCAGCGGCTTTGCTGATAACCCAAAGCCCACAGTGGCGGCATCTGCATATGTCCCGTAAGATCCGCCAATTCCTCCACCACTTTCTGAGGCGTGTTCCTTTCTACAATTATAACTCTTGCGGCAGGACCGTAAGACACTACCTTTATGGAATCAGACAGATCTATACTCTGCTTCCATGTGTTATCTACAAGAACACCATAGGCTGAGCCGTCTTTCCTTACTGCAAGAATCCACGGATGAGTCTGGTAAAGTACGTTCCCTTTGCCGATATGATATCCGGGATTATCAGTATTCCACAGCATTATTTTTTTGCCGTTGCGCCTTAATCCTCCGGTAACTTCTCCCGTTCCGTAAAGATCGGTTCCCTTCTCTACGGGAATAGCTATACAATTGTTCCCCTTGCCATCAATATAGAATTTGGGAAAGACCTTCCAACCCTTCTTTATACCGCCCTGTTGTACAGGTTCCTTAAGCAGGGCAAACGATGGCAGCATCTCCCCGGATTTGAATTCGGGAGGATAAAAAACGGCCATCTCCGTGCCTATCATGGCACTTGTTCCTGACATTTTGCTTTGTGCCGGACATTTGCCGGAAAAAGCCAAACTGAAAATTATACCGAAAGATAAAAAAAGCCCCGGCAGGGTTTTCATATTATTTTTTTTCATACCGCTTGTTTTATATTACAACTATTGCATTACTCTTTGCTTATAAAGACTCCACATTCTAAGAAACACTCCGTTAGTCCATCCGAATCCGTCCTGGGTTTTATATTCTCCTCCCCCGCCCCTGCGATCCGTATTTACGACATCATATTTTTCCATCATCCTGCCGGTTTTAAGATATACCTTTATGTTGGTTCTGATCCATCTCAAGGCTACCGTATCGGCAACTGCATCAAAATTATAATTTTTTAACGAAATATATCCTATCCATTGCAGAGGGGCCCATCCGTTTGGATAATCCCATTGTTGACCGGAATTAACACAAAGCGTGGTAACAAGTCCTCCTTCTTTAAGGAAGTCTCTCTTTATATGTAACTTGACGGATTCCGCCTTTGATCTATCCGCAATATTGAAAAAAAGAGGGAATACTCCGGCAAGAGTATATTTTCCGGATTGTTCCCCTCTTTTCAAATCATAATCGAAATAAAAGCCCTTCCGTCCGTTCCAGAAATATTTATCTATCAAAACACGACGTCTGTTTGCAAGCTTCCTGAATTTTTTCGACGACACAACATCATGTTTCATCCCGTAAGCTTTCGACAGTACCGTTTCCAGATGGAAAAGCAAACAGTTGAGGTCGACCGGCAATATGGAAGAAGTCCTTATGGAATTTATAGAATCGTCACTCCCGAACCATCGTGAAGAGAAATCCCATCCCGACTCCGCCGCGGAACGAATATCCGTATATATAGAAGAATCACGGCCGGAATGGCGTTTTAAATAAACATCGTTGAAAAAAGACTCCGGCCTCGGGCTGCATGAAACATCATAATATCTGTTCAACACCTCTCCGTTGCCTAAATCTACCCGTTTTTTACCGCTCATCCAGTAATCATACTCCGTTCTCATAACATCGGTATATTTTGCAATAACAGACGGGTCACGTTCCGCACCGGCAAGCATTTCCACCATAAGCGAGAAAAAGGGAGGCTGGGAACGGCTGAGATAATATGTACGGTTTCCGTTGGGAATATGGCCGAAAGTCCGTATGAGATAGGCAAAGTCGTTCACCATGTTTTCAATCATTTCCCTGTTATCCTCCGTCTCCAGTCCCAGCATGGTAAAATAACTGTCCCAGTAATACATTTCATGGAAGCGCCCACCCGGAACTATATAAGGGAAAGGTAGTGCTATCATTGATGAAAATTCCTTCTGTCCGGCATCCTTTCTGGTCATCAATGGCCACAGGGAACGGATATGCCTCAACATATCTCCCGTACTACGCGGAACGGTATCGAAATATTTTCCAACGAACTCCCTGAGGTCGAACTCTTTTTGATATTTTACGGATTCATATATACGTAAAATACTGTCGGGATTAATTTTTGGAAGACAGTCCGCAAAAGTTTTCTGATCTGAAAATATTCTGCCGTTCTGAACGCTGCGGAACAGTTCCCCGTATTTTTCGGCCGGATTTATCTGGCAAAACAAAGAGACGGGGAACAGCAGCATAAATGCAGATAAAAGAATTTTCATTACTTATATCCTTAATTTCAAATATATTAATATCCGGAATTCTGTTTCAAATTAACATTGGCATCAAGAGCGGCAGTAGGAATAAGGAAAATCGTTCTGCCTTTTTTCTTTATATCGTCAGACCAGTCGAATTTTCCGAATCTTATAAGATCCTGACGTCTGCACCCTTCCCAATATAGCTCATATCCGCGTTCTTTCAAAATATCGTTTAAAGTGACGGTTTGCAAAAGAGGAAACGTTTTGTCTACCGCACTTCTCCTGCTCCTTATGTAATTTACATCCTTTAAGGCATCCGGCTCGTCGCCGTTCCGGAGTTCGGCCTCGGCCCTTTCCAGATATATATCGGCGTATCTGAACAGAGGGTAGTCGTTCGGCGCATACCTCCCGGCTTCCCTCGTATCCGGATTAGGGGCGAATTTAACGACCCTTACCCCAGCCGTCTCGCTGGAATTGGTTATGCTGAATTCAGGAACGAAAACAAGGGGGTTGCCACTTCTGTCGGTAAGAGGAGTACCATCTACACCATATTGCTGTCCTATAAGAAACCCTTCGTTTATTCCGGTTTCGCTCCTGTTCCTGTCGTCATAAAAACGTACATCGTTTACCTTATCCCATGTATCGAGGAACGAAGGGGTGGTACATGCGCCGTTCCAGAAACTTGTATAATTCCCGAAAACCTGGTTGTAGTGGAGTGTAAAATCCACCCATATAGCTCCTCCGCCCATATCTATCTGATCGCTCATGGGTATTGTAAAAATAAACGGCTTCGGATCCGAGGCATCCCACTGGAACATGGACCAGTAATCGTCCGTAATGTCGTAAGCTCCTGTATTTATTACGCTGTCGCAGTATTTTATGGTCTTATCCCATTCAGCCTTACCTGTATAGACTTCATAATTCAGATATATTTTTGCCAGAAGTGCATACGCGGCTCCTTTAGTCACCCTTTCGGAACCGAGCTCGGAGCGTGTTTTTAATTCGGGCAATATTTCCTTTACTTCTCTTATCGCAAAATCTACAGCCGAATCGCGCTGCATTACCGGAGCATCAACGGTAAAATTCTGATCGTCGGCATTTCTGAACGGCACCTGCCCGAAGCAGTCGGCCAGATAATACACGTACATCGCCCTCAGGAAACGCGCTTCGTTGATATATCCTTTTGTCGTTGCGTTTTGCCTGAACTTTCCAATATAATGTATTGCCGTATTAGCCCTTGATATCCCTTGTGTTAATTCGTTCCATGTATTTCTCAGATAGCTGTGATCAGCCGTCCAGGTATGGTAAAATAATTCCTGCAGTTCACCTTGATTGTACCAGTCACCTCCGCGGGTGGGTATTGCGGCTTCGTCCGTACACAACTCTTCCAGCCCCCAGTGTGTAGGCCATTCGCACAAGTGTCTGAGACTTGCATAAGGAGGATTTATAAGGGAAGCGATGCTGCTCGAATCGGTAATAAGATCCTGTCCGAGCTGTTCATCAAGGACTTCCTCATGCAGATTCGTGCATCCTGCCGAAAATAAGGCTATTATTCCTATAAGCCCTATCATATTCTTATATATTTTCATTTTATTCAGATTTTAAGTTTAAACACCGATTTATTTGAATTTGAGGTTTACGCCGAACATTATGCTCCTTGCCTTTGGATATGAAGTAAAATCAAGGCCCAGGGAGGGAACGTTGTTCGCACTTTCATCTACGTTGACTTCGGGATCGAAGCCCTTGTAATGCGTAATAAGGAGCAGGTTGTTACCGCTTACATAAAATCTTGCGCTCTGGAGCCATGAAAGGCTTTTAATCGTTAGTGTATAACCTATTGATAATGCAGACAGACGCAAAAACGAACCGTTTTCTATATATCTGGAAGAAAAACCGGTAGAGTTGCCTTCGGATTCTTTCGACGAGGCAACATCCCTTGTAACATTGGATCCGTTTGCCAGCGAAGGTTTATAAAACAAGGCATTTGCCGTATTATTATAGACCTTGTTCCCCTGCGATCCGTTCCAATACATGTTAAAATCTATGTTTTTATAAATAAAATTGGTTGAGAAGCCATATGTAAAATCAGGAAGGGCGGATCCGAGATATTCCTTTACTTCGTTGCCATCCTTGTCGGTCTTGTATATGCTCTTCCCTTCGGAGTCGAAGCCTTCGAACACACGTCCGTAAAATGTTCCGATGGGTTTATCGTTCGTTATTATTTCAACAAGATCGCCGAGTCCCTGACCGCTGGCCGCTCCTGTAGCTATATAACTTACGGGCAAGTCTTTTACCCTGTTCCTTATAGTAGAAAAGTTTGCTCCTATATTCAAAGACATATCATGTTTGTCTATTACATTTCCATTGAGATTGAATTCAATACCATCGTTGATAATCTTAAGACCGGGAACATTTTCCCACTGTTTCTCGGTTGGAGCGGGAGCCTTTGCCGTAAGTTCCAGAAGAACATTAGTTGTTTTTTTATGGAACAGATCCACAGTTCCGGTAAGACGATTGTCCAGGACTCCGAAATCGAATCCTAAATCGAATTGCTCGGTAGTTTCCCATTTCAAATCAGGATTAGGAACGCGGCTGAATGTTATTCCCGTCGTAGAACTTCCGCCGAAATACCCGTCGGCGTCGGCAGAGGTACCTACAGAAATAAGAGAAATCTTATTGGGTATTTCCTGATTACCCGTAAGCCCCCAACTAAATCTTAATTTAAGGTTGTCGAAAACATTCATATTCTTAATGAAATTTTCGTCGGAAGCTCGCCATGCAAACGCACATGAAGGGAAAAATCCGTATTTGTTATTGGATCCGAATTTTGAAGATCCGTCCGCCCTCCCGGTAAAAGTGAAGAGGTATTTTTCCTTGTAGTTGTAATTTATCCTTCCGTAAAAAGATTGAAGTTCGTTCTTTTCGGCGTACGAACCGACTTCGGCATTTGAGAAGTTTCCATACCTTAAATTGTTTGTATACAGTATATTGCCGTGCTCGAACCCCGTTACTTTCATAGTGCTGCCGGAAATATAAAACGACTGGTATGAAAAGCCTGCAAGAAAATTAAAATGATGGTTACCTATATCCTTAAGATACGTAAGATAACTTTCCATCAATTTGTTCCGGGCAGAAATGGAGTTTATATCTGCTTCTCCGCCATTAGTCATATAAGTAAGATCGGCATCCTGATTTATTTTCCTGTCGACTACGGTTTTATCCCATCCAAGATTTATTTTGTACTTGAACCCTTTCAATATTTCATATTCGGCCGACAGATTTCCTATTATGCGGTCCGTCTTGGTAATATCGTTCGTAAGTTCCAACATGGCAAGCGGATTTCTCTGGGACGCGGAATATTGGTAATAAGAGCCGTCGGGATTATATATAGGATATGTAGGATTCAATTTAAGCATAGTTAATATTACGTCCCCTTCATAACCTCCGGTTTCTCCTATCATGGCCCTTCTGTTCTTTACTTCGGAAGCTATGAGATTGCCGGTAACGGTAAGCTTGTCATTAATGGCTTTCTGCGAAAACATGGCTTTTCCGTTGAGTTTTCTCATGTCGGTGGTTTTTATTATGCCCTGTTGATCGTTTTCACCGAACGAGAATCTATATGTATGCTTGGAAGTTCCGCCGCTTAGGGAAACATCGTTGCTGTGTACTACGGCAGTCCTAAGCACCTTATTCTGCCAATTGGTGCTTGCGCCTTCGTCCAGAAGATGTTCTCCGCTCTCGTTCAAATAGGAACGGAATTCTGAAGCCGACATAAGATCGAGTTTTTTTCGGATGGAAGAAACTCCTATATATCCGTTATATGATACTATATTACGACCTTCCTTCCCTTTCTTTGTAGTTACAAGTATGACTCCGTTTGCTCCTCTGGCTCCGTATATTGCTGTTGCAGAAGCATCCTTGAGTATATCTATGGATTCTATATCGTCCTGGTTAAGGAAATCCAGAGGATCCGTTATGGCAGAACCGCCTATACCGTTCGTACTTCCTCCGGAAGGTGTAAGATTGGAATTATCAAGTGGCACTCCGTCTATTACATATAGAGGTTTTTGTCCGGAACGTATAGAATTGGCTCCGCGGATTCTTATTGACATGCCGGATCCGGGTTCACCGCTGTTTTGTATTACGCTTACCCCCGAGACCTTTCCCTGCATCATGGCTGCAGGACTTCCGGATATGCCTGTGCCGAGCTTATTTCCCGTAAGCCTTGTAGTGGAACCGGTAACATCTTTCTTTTTCTGAATCCCGTATCCTACAAGAACGACTTCGTTGAGCCCTATAGAAACAGATTTCATTTTTACATCGTAAACGGCTTTTTTCTCCTGCACCGTTACTTCTTCGGTCTGCATGCCGAGACATGAAAAGACTAGGACATCGCCCGATGACAGACCTTCTACCCTGTAACTGCCGTTTTCGCCCGTCATCGTCCCTTTTGATATATTCCCTTTAACAAGTACGTTTACCCCCGGCAGAGATCCTCCCTGAGTATCCGTTACTTTTCCGGTTGCCGTAAATCTCTTTTTGTCGTTATCTTCGCCGGAACTTTTATCGGATAATATTATTTGCTTGTCATGTATGGCGTATTCGATATCAGTATCCTTAAAAAGATCGTCCAGCACCCTTCTTATATCCTGATTGCTGCATTTTATGTTTACGATCTTATCTACATCAACGATATTGCTGCTGTACAAAAAATGGTAATCTGTCCCGGATTCTATTTTATCGAGGACTTCCCTTACGGAAACGGAACGCATGGCCAGAGAAATTTTTCTGGTCTGTGAATAAACACCTGTGGCAAAGACCTGCGAAAAAGTTAAGAAAAACAGGACAGCCGTCAATTTAAAGACCCTTCGCAATCCGGACGGAAAAACGTGGCCGGACGGCCCTGTAAAGAAAATTGCATATTTTCTCATAATAAATTCAGTTAAGTTTTGTATTATTTTTATGTGGGTATCAATTGCCTTTTGTATAATAGAGAAGGACTTCCCTTACCGAGAAGGAATTATCGTTTAATTTTCTGGAAGGGATTATCTTATATCTTATTGGAATTGCAATAGACATAAGACTGAGAGCCTGGGTCAGATCTTCGCCCTCGAAAGTTGCGGTAAGATGGAGACCGAGTATTCTTTTATCTTTAATAACGATCTTGCAGTTGTACCATCTTTCTATTTTAGGTATTACTTCATTAAAAGGAGTTTCGTAGAACAAAAGTTTTCCTCTCGTCCATGCAATGAAACGTTTTACCTGTGTTCCGGAGATCTTTATGGTATTGGCATTTTTGTCGAATTCGGCCATCTCCCCCGGGTTTAAAGTGGAAAGAATCTTATCCCCGGATGGCTTCGCCCCCTCTTTCATCAAAGCGACCTTTCCCTCCAGCAGAGCGACTTCCGTCCTCGGATCCCCGGGGAAAGAAGATATATTGAACTTAGTTCCCAGATCTTTTATGGCTATTCCGCTTTGGGTCCTTACGATAAAAGGTTTCTTCTTATTCTCCGCAACTTCAAAATATCCTTCACCCTCCAACTCGACGGTCCTGCTACGGGAACCGAAAACAACCGGATAGATAAGCTTACTGTTATGATTCAGCCAGACCATAGTGCCGTCTGCAAGCTCGAACCTTGTAATGGCACCTCTTTGTGAAGTAATTTCTATTTTACGTGCGCAGGCGGCAACAGTTTTCCTCTCCCTGAGCATATATACGCCCGACCATAATGCAAATAGGGCAAGAGGAATGAATAATATTGCGGCTATTCGCGATAACCTTCTGCGGTATTTTGCAAATTTCCCGCTTATTACGCGCTCTTCGCTAATATTAAGGACATGATGTATGTGATCCAGCATCCTTTCCGGATCCTTCATCTTATTTCCATTTCCGGAGACGATATCGTGTTGCCACAGTTCTCCCAGAAATTCCCTTATTTCCTCGGAAAATTCTCCGGAACTTAGAATATCCAGAGCCTTTTCAGCTTCTTTTTCGTTTGACCCTCCCGATATATATTTTAGAATTATCTCTTTTTTCTCTTTATTCATTTTGCTTATAATATGCTCTTCATATTATAATACGCTTTTTAGATAATAAACCACTATTCCAAAACAAAAAAATTGTAATGGAAGTATCATTATCTGTTATAAATGATAAAAAAAAGGTATTATTTAAAGAAGATAAAAGAGGCGAGCAGGATTGCAAGATCTTTGTCTCCCAACTTATTACGTAAGAATTTTAAGGCGGATGAGATATGATTTCCCACGGTATTTGTTGATATCCCCAATTGCAGTGCTATTTCGGCATAAGATTTTCCTTCATATCTGCTCATACAAAAGACTTTTCTTCTCATATAAGGCATGGCCTCTATAGCCTGTTCTATTTCACGAAGCTTCTCCTTATGTATCATATAGTTTTCCGCAGACTCTTCCATCCCTGCTTCGACCGTGTTACCGGTCATGGCCGTAAATACGGCATCCCTTCTGTTCTTCCCCCTTAGAAAAGATATGACATTGTTATAGGTAATGGAAAACAAAAAAGATTTAAAAGAATAATAAAGCTTGATATCGTTTTTCTTCTCCCAAACCTTTATGAATACATCTTCTACGATTTCCTCGGCATCGGATCTGTTCTTAAGAATGCTTGACGCAAAACCGAAAAGCCGGTCATGATATATTTCGAACAACTGGTCGAAAGCAGAATGATTTCCTTCTTTCAATCTTTTCACAAGAAGCTTTTCGTCCGGAATATTCATAAAAAAGTAAAAATTATCCGGTCAAATTTAATACTTTTTTAATAACTCTTCCGTGAGGATTTATTTATACATGTTGGCCAAAAAAGTTTCGAGGTCCGGAGATGTAAATTCGAATCCCGATTTCTGGAGTTTCTCCGGAACGGCACATTGTCCGCCGGTTATGAACTGCGACGCTTCTCCTAATATCATTTTAAAGAATATTGCCGGAATATGTACGGTTAGGTGCACTCCGTAATGTTTGCCCGTAATTTTTGCAAAATTCTTCTGGCTTAGACGTTGCGGTGCTACGAAATTAAAGGTCCCGCACAATTCCTTATTTATAATTATATGTTCCATGGCTCTTATGAGATCCCGGCGGTCTATCCACGGTAAAGACTGGCGTCCGTTTCCGATAACTACGGACATCCCTGCTTTTGCAGGTTTTACCATTTGAGGAAAAGCCCCTCCGTAAGGATCCATAACTATTCCGAAACGGGTTATGGCACAGCGTACGCCCCTCCTGGTTTTATTTGCCTCGGATTCCCATTTTACACAAAGCGAGGCAAGAAAGTTTTCTCCGGATGGAGACTGAAGGGCATCTCCGAAGCATTCGCCGGTCGAAGGGTAATAGCCGACCGCGGAAGCGGAGATCAGAAGCTTTTCTCCGGATGTGGCATTTATAGCCGTCACGATGCCGTTTGTTGTTTTTATACGGCTTTCTTCAAGCACTTTTTTATAAGATCTGCTCCAGCGGCGGTTTATGGGAGCCCCTGCAAGATTGATTATTACCTCTGATTTGTCGATTATTTCCGTAAGCTCTTTCCCGTTAGTAAGCAAATCGCGCCCAAGGGGAAATATCTGATGTCCTCTTAAGCGCAAATATTCACAAAGCGCAGAACCTATGAAGCCCGTGGCTCCGCTTACGGCAATATTCATATATTATTTGAATTCGTTGGTTGCATCATATACTCCCGCGCCGAATTTTGAGCTTCCGTTGCGGTTGTAGTCCTGTTTTTTCTTCCATTGTTCTGCAAAATCGTTAAGTATGGGATGTGCATGGCTAAAAAACATTTTGAAAGACTTGCAGAACCGCGGCCTTTTATTATCGTGCGGATCTTTTATACGGTCCTTGGTACATCCTCCGTAACATTTGGAGAGCCATGTGCATCTGCGGCATTCCATGGGAAGCTGGGCCTTCATGAGGCCGAAGCGGATCTGTGTCTTGGAATTAAGCATATCTATAAGACGGTCGCCATCCATTATGTTTCCAAGTCGCCATTCCGGCTCTACAAAAAAGTCGCAGCTGTAAACATTTCCGTTATGTTCCACAACCACATATGGCCCGCATGTTTTCATAAGGGTACATTCTGGAGCGGTAAGCCCGACATAATTGTAAAATACCGATTCGAACTGACGTACCGAGGTCGTAGGAACTCCGCTTTGGAAATCCTTTATCCACAAATCGAATATTTTTATAAGGAACCGTCCGTAATCTTCGGCAGTTACGGAAAAATCAGCAGCCCTTGAAGGGTCATTTTCATCGGTCTCAACAATAGGTATGAACTGCATGAAATTCAGTCCCAGATTCTTGTAGTAATTATAAAGTTCTTCCGGGTAATTTACCGAAAAGCTGGTGACACAACTCATGGCATTTACGGCAACTCCCTTGTCGATCAACATTTTCGCATGTTCTTCCACTATGGCATGGGTTCCGTGTCCTCCCTTGTCCAGACGATAATGGTTGTGTATGAATTCCGGACCGTCGAGTGATATTCCCACAAGCCAGTCGTATTCCTTAAGGAAATCTGCCCATTCGGAAGTAAGCAGCGTTCCGTTGGTCTGCAGACCGTTGCCGACCATTTGTCCGTGCCCGTATTTTTGTTCAAGTTCCACGGCTCTCTTATAAAAGTCGAGGCCGATGAGCGTTGGTTCGCCGCCCTGCCATGCAAGGGAGATCGAATCCCCGGACTGTTCCATGGCCTGACGCACAAGTTCTTCCTGAACCTCCGCATTCATCCTGTGGACTTTTGTCTGGTTAAACAAAGCGGACTTTTTTAAATAAAAACAATATTTGCAATTCAAATTGCAATCCGGTCCGGTAGCCTTTATCAACAAAGACTCCAGCGGTTTCTTCTTTATCTCCATATCAAAAACTGTTGTCAAACAAATATAAGAATAAAAAGAGATAAGAAAATAATCCCATATAATGCAGAATTATCTCATAGCAAACCGGACAGTTATAAAAAATGTATATATTTATATATCATGCACAAAATAAATTCTACTTTGGTATTTAAATCCTTACTGGTTGCCGTTCTTGTATTTTTGATATGCGGTCCCGCTTCTCCACGGAATATTAATGAAAGACGAAAAAACATAAAAGCCGGAAATAAAGAGCCTGACATCCGAATATAATACCTGGCTTTACAATATTCCGGAACATGACAGGCGATCGGTTCGCCCGTCGGGTTATAACCTGAAAACAGTCTGCACAAGTCCAAGGTATGATTATATGTGGTATGTCCTACACAACAAAGGCGGTAATCCAGAACTGAAAAAAAAATTCATATCTATTTGCCCCGATCTGGATTCATTAAGAGCCGTTTTAAAAAAATATTATTTCGATTATTATAAGGTTCTGGATTCTCTGGAAAATTGCGGACGGATATCCGCCGTATATGCCGATTATTTTAAAGGAAAGCATCTGCCCGCTAAAATGAGGAACGACACAAGCAATATAACTGTTGATTTCAATCGTTTGCCGCCCTCAAAAGAGCTGAATCCCGTTCTGTCGTCCGACTCCCTCATGCACTACGTTTTTGCACAGGAATTGGCCGGAGCTTCTGCAAATATTATTGCCCCGGTTTTTTTTAACGTATATAAAATTTCATCCCGCGGCTTCAAAAAAATAATATCGGATACTACCATATCAAAATATGCAAGAGCAACGATCTTAAAAACAGCAATGCACAGACTGATCACCGGAGACGGAGGATGGAACGGTTTTAATTATCCTGCGGAAATCATTAACAAATGCAATAATATCTATATAAAATTCACAGGAGACAGCAGTTTTGTTAATAAATACAAAAGTCTGGGATCCGTGAAAGATTTTAAAAGCAAGGACCTTATAGTAGAGGACATTAATGGAACACGTTTTAGATTCCCGGATATTTTAACTCATAATAAGGGCAAATTCATATACGTGGATTTTTGGGCATCATGGTGCGCTCCGTGCGTAGGCGGAATGGAAGCCGCTTATAAATTACGCAAGGAATTAAGAAACAAAAACATAGTATTCATTTATTTAAATATTTGGGACACAAGGGAAAACTGGAAGGATGCCGTAAAAAAATATGGCATAAGCAGGGAAAACGGCAGGAATTATTTAATTATCAACGGAGATTCGAGCATTTTTATAAGGGGGCTTAATTTGACAAGCATTCCCCGCATGATTCTTTACGATAAAACAGGTAAATTAATAAATGCCGATGCACCGCACCCGGGCGACCCTATGTTGAAAAAGATTCTTAAGCAATAAGGATCTCTCCCTTGTGACTTTTCATAGCTCTTTCCTTCTCTCTCCTAATACTCCTCCTGAAATAACCATATTTTCAAGGGTCCGTATCCATTGATCGGAATCGTTCAGGCTTTCTACGAGCTGGAGTTTTTCACCTCCGGCGAAGATAAATTTTCGGGAATAATCCATCCCTATTTCTACCGTGGTTTCCAGACAGTCGGCTACAAATGAAGGTGAAACGACAAGAACTTTTTTTACACCCCGACGGGCCATTTGTATTAGTTGCTCGTCCGTATACGGCGAAAGCCAGTCTTTCCCGAACCTCGACTGGAACGCCACGGAATATTTTTCCGGAGCGAGTCCGAGTTCGGCAACTATCCGGCGGGTCGTATCATAGCAGGCGGCCTTATAACAGTATTTACCGTAAGCCGGCATGGATTTGTCGCACGTGCATGTTCCCGCGTCTTTTGAGGGATGTATCTTATTTATATGGCGTAACGGCAGACCGTGATATGAAAACAGAACATGATCCCATTTTTGCGGTTCGTATTCTCTAATGCGCGCAGCAAAAGCCTTTATGAAAAGCGGATCGTCATAGAAATATTTTATACATTTAACTTCTGGAATGACAGCGTATTGTGAAATTTTTTCGTAGACTTTTGCCATAACGCTTCCTGTGGTCGACGATGCATACTGCGGAAAAAGCGGAACGATTATGATCTTTTCTACGGGACCGCCTTCTAACTGATCTTCTTCCAGCCGCACCGTTTCCGATTGCACCGTTTCCATCCGTACCTTATCTGTCCATTCTGTTTCACCCTGTTCTCTTTCGCCGGAAATCTTTTCTCCGGAAGCCCTTTTGCAAAGATCTTCAATTATTTTTTCCAAAGACGGCTTGCCATAACGCATGGCCGCAATAACTTCATATTTACCGGGTGTCCTTTCGTTAAGTTTTTTCTGCAGTTTATCCCTAACTTTCAAAAGATTAACGAGCAAAGGCGAACCCTGTGGAGTCCAGAGCCGTTCGTATGCCTTCCGGGACTTGGGAGCCCTGAACGGAACAATGATGCCGTTCACAAGCAGCTTCCGGAAAAGCCATGGAAGATCCATAACCCTTTTATCATTAAGGAATTCCGACAGATAATGTCTTACGGCACGGACCGTCGGAGCATCCGGCGTCCCCAAATTGACCAGCACCACGGCAATGCGTGAAAACGAACGATTATCAAACATGATATAAAAATACAAAAAAAGGGACGAGCTAACCCGAGTTAATTAAAAAAATGCGCCAAGGCATTTTTTAAACCGCTGATAATCAGCGGTTGTATTTTTTGAGTGGCGCAAAAAAGTGATTAACTCGGGTTAGCCGCGCCGCGGCTGCGCCATCCCTGCACCCTTCCCGCGCCGCCTCTTCTTCCCGAACAGCGTGGATCCTATTACAGCCGAAAGTGTCTGCTGGAAAAGGATTCCTACTATAACCGGAATAGAAGAACGCGGAGAAAAATATGTTATCGAAAGGACGAGCGCGGCACTTATGTTTCGCATCCCCGACGTAAAGGACATCGACACCCTGGTCCCCCAGTCACCCTTAAGCAGTCCCGAAACAAAGAAACCAGCCAGAAAACCGAACGTACTCAACAATATGGCCAACAGTCCGGCATAAACATAAGCAACATCGAACGAGACCCCGGAAACACGTATGGCCGCCGCGTTCATCATGACCACAAGGAAAAGTGCGATTTTAGAAAAAGGCTTGAAAACCGGATTAATGATATCCGGAATCTTTCCTCGGCTGAATTCATTAACACAGATCCCCATAATTGAAGGAAGAACAACCATCCATACCAGCGACATAAACATATGCATGGTACTAATTTCAACGGTATTCCCCAAAAACAGAAGAATCAGAAACGGGGTTGTAAGAGGAGCTATAACGCAACCTATAAGAATCAAGGTAATTGTAAGAGAAATATTGCCCCTGTAAATATCAGTCCAGATGGAAGAAGTAACTGCCACCGGGGTGGAATATAGAAGGACGAGGCCTATAACTATCTGCGGATCATTACTAAATATCAAAGAAGAAAGCAACCAGGCAACAAACGGCTGCAGCAATACGAAAATCACAAAAAAAGCTATTATGAACTTCGGCTTCTTAAAAGTAGAAATAAAATCATCGGCCCTCATGTTCAAGGTACTCGTAAAAGTAATAAAAGCGAACAAAGGGACAACCAGAAACTCGAACGGCGCAATACTTTTTCCGGCCAGATAACCAAGCAAAAGTCCGCTCAAAGTCACAAGAGGCATAGCCTTTTCCAGTACCTTATTAAATTTCAAAAGCAAATTTCCAAACATTCCCACGGATTCTATATTTTCGCTACAACTATATTTAACTACAACTATATTCAGGGCGCAAAATTAAGAATAATATATAAAAAACACGGACACCAAATTAATGATGCCCGTGAAGAATGACTTTAGAACCTACTTTAACTTTAAAAACCGCAAAAGGACAACTCCGTGGGGAGGAATATTAAAAGAAACTCTGTTCCTGAATTCTCCTAAATTTTCCGCCCTCCACAAATCACGCATTTCATAAGAGCCCTCCAGTTTCAGCATATTTCTTTTAAAAACCGCTTTTTTCAAAGGACGGGAAGAAAGATTGAATAAACCTACGGCAAAACCGCCATCGGACAAAGGCTTTGCTATTACCTGCAAATCATCATTTTTATAAATCCTTCCGGCCTGTTTCCCAAGAGTATCCTGATCAATTGCTATAACATCGGAATTACAAAGCAGGTTCCTGGTAAAATCATCCATTTGTCTAAGATCACATCCTATAAGCAACGGGGAAGATAAAAGACACCAGAGACTTATGTGGGTATATTGTTCGTCCGGTGTCAATCTCGACGGCCTTAAATTTCCCCAGCCCAATTTTCCTACGACCAGCATATCCGGATCGTTCCATCTTCCCGGTCCGGCATACGGATATTTATCAAGCTGCGAAAACCCTATTTCCGACATACTCTTCCATGTATCATTAATATCGCCCGTAGTTCTCCACAGATTGCCTTTAACGTCATTCCCCCATTTCCATACATCGCCCATACCATACTGGCAAAGACTGTAAACAATATCCCGCGGCTGAAATTGCAATATATCTCCCATAAGTTCATAAGGTTCCTTCATTTCGCTTTGGGTAGGATGAGGCTTTACATCCGAATAACCGCACCAATCATATTTAATATAATCAAAACCCCATCGCGCCCAGGTTGCAGCATCCTGTGCTTCATGCAAAAAGCTGCCCAGGAACCCTCCGCAGGTAGTCGGCCCCGGACTGGAATACAATCCCATCTTAAGCCCCTTCCCATGCACATAACCTGTAAGCTCCTTCATATCGGGAAATTTATCATTAGCAACAATATTTCCGTTCCCGTCACGCTCGGGAGCTTCCCAGCCATCATCGATGTTTATATACGACCAGCCATAATCTGCAAGTCCGCTTTCTATGAAAGCATCTGCGGCCGCCCTCACCTTGCCGTCATCCACCGTAAGCCCCCAGCAATTCCAGCTGTTCCATCCCATAGGAGGGGTAAGGGCAAGCTTGTTCCCTACACAAAAGGTAATATTTCCGATATCACTGCCGTAACCGTTAAATGCCGCTATTGATACTTTATATCTGCCGGCCCGGGCGATCTTACCTGAAATAACCCCCTTTTCCGCATCAAACGACAGCCCCTGAGGTAACCCGTCGACAGACAGTGTTAAAGGCCTTTCGCCGGTCACCGGAATCCTGTATACTACAGGAGAACCGGGACGGACTCCGTAAATTCCCGGTCCGTTTATGCGGGGCTCTGCAGGAGCCGGAGACGTAAGAATATAAGGGATCTCGTACCTGCTTTCAATAAATTTCCCGGATGATTCATCCGTGAATCTATATATTATCCCAAAGGAAGTTTTTTCAACTATCTCACCGTTAAACGTATAAGCAAAAGGATCCGGGCTTAATTCGACACACATATCCTTTTCCAGAGCAACCTTTCCAGTCTCGTTATTTACCAATTTGATATTCAGTTTCCCTGAAACGGACATATTCTTAATGGTTCTCAAAAATATACGTTGGGAAATCTTTCCCCCGTCGACCGAACATAGACCTTCGTCTAAATCAACAAATTCTATTTTATCGGCCTTTCTTATTACAGGTTGTTTATCATACATCCCTCCAGGCCCCGAAAGATCCATAACCTTTACGGTAATTACATTTTCGGCATCCCATTTTAGAAACGGAGAAGAACACGGTACATAATACACCCTGTCCTTACTCCATCCGGAAGTCGAACCTATAAGGCGGTCGTTGAGAAAAATTGAATCATTGTCGTCTATCTTGCCCATACAAAAAGCGAGCATCTCGCTATCACCGCTTTTCAGGCATGAAGGAATTACAACCTTAGCTCTATAATATGCATTGCCGTCGTAACCGGAATATCCTTCGGACTCCCAATTCGAAGAAACTTTTATAGTATTCCATACGGAATCATTTTCGGTACGGAATTTCCAATTCCCTATTTCAACGGAAAATGTCTTGTCTTTTCTATTTCTAACAAGTAAAAATAATATCCCGGCTAAAACAATTAGGATCAGAATGATAATATAATTTTTTTTCATAGGTGTCTTATTTTCCATAAAGTGAGATTTCGGCAATGTTGGTAATAGGAGATCTGTTGCTGTCCGGCAGTAAAATTTTCAAATATCTTTTAGTCGTTACACCGGGATCGGGAATATCCATGGTAAGCAGATCTCCGGAAACAAACATTCCTTCGGAGATCTCAACCCAGGAAGAATCATCAGTGTAATCATCGCTGGTCCAATACTGGACAGATCTGGAATCGGAACATGCAGGCCTTCTCCATGTATCTATCTTGCAAATCTTTTTGGGAGAAGTCAAATCTATGACGGCCCAGTGGGGTAACGGTGCAAGGCTTCCGCTATATTGAGAATGCCACCAGTTGTTGAGATCTCCATCAATCAGGGTTTCTACACCACCTCCGTCGCCAGCTTCCTGATCGGAATAATCCACAATCTTCCAATCCGACTTATCATACTCATATATCGAAGGGAAAGGTGTATCGCATTTTTGCCAGGCTACGGCAAAAGTATCTATCGCGGTTTTTTCAGGAAGATATAACGAGCGATAAGAAAAAGACGAGCCTGCCTTAACGTCGGGACACAATATTTCCCTGCTCTCGGCCGCCATGCTCAACTGCAAGGTATCGCCTTTCCCAGATAAATAACGGATCTGAATTCCGGCAAGAGTCTCCGCGGCAGCGAACCATTCTATTTTTCCGCCTTTATCTGAAATAGAAACATTTTTTATTTTCCGTTGCAGCAGGGTCTTCTGGAAATTATCCCCGTAAGAAGTACTTGCTCCGGTAGATGTCAGTGATATATTACCGTATTTGTCTCTTGTGTACACATCAAACGTATATGACCTTTCTGGTAAATTAGTAAATAGTACCTCCGAACTATCTGTGCCCGTATCCGGATTTACAGGAATAATAAGAGAATCGGCTCCGTTATTCCAAAACACATCCACAGATTTAACATTGGGAGAATTATAAAGCCAATAACGAAACATTATTTCTCCCTTGCCGGGAAGAAAGGCGATCGAATCAAGCTTTGGGGCATAAATTATTTCTCCTCCCTCGGTATACTTGCCATGAATACTCATCATATCCTCGCAAGATGCAGATAGGAGTAATATCCCAACAAATATGATAATATTATATATTATTTTTTTCATATCAATTCTATCAAAATTATATTCATTCAATCTTTATTCCTCGGCAGCTCCATACAATGTAACTTCGGCAGGATGAGTAAAAGTAGAACCTTCCCACGTATCAATTATCTTTATGCGTACATACCTTACGGGAGGTTGATTCAGATCGAAAACGAATTCATGACCGGCCTTTAATGCAGCCATATCTTCATCAGTATTCGTATCTACCGGGGACCCCGACGGCTTGATTATAGTACAATGCATTATCCAGGTCCAATCGTCCCAATCGCCGTCCTGACTCGGCCTGTTCTGACAACCGTAGACTTCAAAATTTTTGGGATTACCCCAACAGAACGGTTCGTCCTGTCGCTGATACATAACCAGACGACTCAACTTTGCCGTTTCACCCAAATCGATCGTAAAGGAAGCAGGCAAAGAGGAAGACGAGGTGTGTCCGTACGTCGATATATCATCATCTATTAAATAAGCCTCCGCCCCATCGAAATTCGTAAAATTAGCATCGCTTCCCAGTTTCATTATCGACATTCTACTCTTGTCCAGCTTTTCTTCATATAAAGGAACGATCTCTTTTCCGGGAGGATAGATCGTATCTGAGACATTCCCCCAATTATCCATTACCAGTGCTGCAAACACACGCGGTTCTGGTTTGAAACCGTGAAGCATATGTTTTACCGAATCGGATTGGGACGTAATGATCTTCATGGTCTTAAGACTTCCCGTTGAGTCCTGGGCCATAAAATCAAATGTCAATGCACTTTTATCCTTATTAAACCAACTGAACTGGGCACCGCCAAACGATCTCTCTATCTTTACGGTTTTTGAGACTTTGTTAAGGGATGATTCAAGGGGTGTAAAGGAAACAGCCACAGGGTCTGAAATTTCTTGTGCCCGGTTAATGGAATAAAGTTTTACGATATGCTCGTCAACGTCATTATAACCTTCCAGCTTTATTTTATTTTCATATAGGGAAGATGTCACCTCATATGTTTTTTTATTCGTAAGAGTATAAACGCCCTTTACGGCAAGCAGGTCTTCCTCGTCGGGGATACGATACGAAATCAAAACACCTCCGGCAATAGCTTGTGTCTTTATATCGGTTACCTTTTGTGGTTTTCCCATACTTTCGGAAATAGGTTTGAGTTTCTTTTCCGAGCATGAAGATGCGAACGCCATAAATGCCGTCAATACTAATATTATTTTTTTCATATTCTCATATTTTTATTCTTCACATAAAAAGACAATCCTACCAGCCCGGATTCTGTACGAGATTCGGATTCTTAATTATATCGGCATCCGGAACAGGAGCGAAATAATTCTTCATGGAAAAAGTCTGATTATAAATGGTAGTTACCGTATAATAATCATTTACATCCGAGCGGGATACATCCCAGCCCTTTACAGGTCCGTTCAATTCCTTTATAGCCGTTTTCCATCGTCTGCAGTCCCAGTAATAAGAACATTCGCAGGCCAGCTCTATTCCTCTTTCCCTATGTATTATTTCCCTCATTCCTGCCTTTGTAGATGGTTTTTGGGGATAAATTGAATGTTCTCTCCAGCTTTCAACTACACCCTTCAGGCCCGCTCTTTTACGTATCATATCTATATATTTATAAACTTCGGCATCAGGAGCCTCCTTCTCTTCATTAAGAGCTTCTGCATAATAAAGTAGCAAATCGGCATAACGCATCTCTGGAAAAGGATAACTTTCATAAGTCAGGGAATTTGCATCCCTGTATGTCGTATTTACGGAAACCAGCTTCTTGGGCCAGTAACCGGTAACATTATAATTCCCGGGATTAAATATGGAAGAATACTCTCCGAAACGATCTTTGGGATACATACAGTCCGCATCATTATCCGGTTCGTTCTTATAAGAATTGCCGTACCATTTTCCTCTGTCGAATCCGAGTGAAGAATAAAACCGCGGTTCCCTGTCGAAATTTAAAGCGGCTGTCTGTTCTCTCTCCTGTATATAATATCTGTGCTCCTTATCTCCTGTTCGCAGAGAATACCGGTCTGCATAATCATAATCCGGATCTTCGTCAATAGGCACTCCGTTCCGTGAATAAAATTTCTCCACAACATTAAGAGGCACGCTCATTTTACCCGAAGACGTCTCGCTGTTGGCATGTTCCAGCCTTGGAATACACGGTCCCTGTAATCCTCCGCTAACCAAATATGAAGAATTGCACCATATTATTTCGGGATTCCATCGTTCGCTTATCGAACTTCGAAGCATATTTACAATTCTGGTAGAATCGGACATAGACTTGGCCGTAACATAATCGTCCATCTGATACAATCTTATACCACACTTATTACAAACGACTATTGCCGAATCGCATGCATCGGCCGCATTCGTCCATCTTTGCGGATCATATTTCTGGTTGAAAAACGGTTTGCCATCGTGATCCAGAAAATTATTGTAATCGGTATTCCCGTTGAAAAGCGGACTTGCCCAGAACATAAGGACTCTGGCTTTTATGGCATAAGCCGCCGGTTGCGTGAATCGCCCCAGTTCGGTAGTACGATTTTCGACCTGCATGGGAAGAGCCTTACTGTCTATAACTTCATCTATCAGCTGAACTATATAAGTAAACGTATCATCGACATCTTCTCTATAAGTTCTAACGCTTTGTGTGGATTCATTTATAGGAATATTCTCCTTTAGAGTGCAGACCGGTCCGTAGTAAGCGAGCAAATAAAAATGAAGATACGCCTTTATCAATTTTACTTCGGCTACCATCCGGTTCCTTTCATATGTTTCCAGATCTTTTACCTTCTCTATATTTTCAAGAAAAGTATTGCAGTTCCTTATGCCGGCATACAAACTACGTACATATGTGCCGGTCCCTCCCCAATAATTTATAAGAGCTTCGGTAGGACTGTCGTTTCCTCTGGCAAATTCCATCCCATTTCTGACGTCTTCCTTATTATATATCATTTCCATAGCTCCGAACATTCCCGGATTTTCATTCCAGCCCGCCGATTTAGGCATACCCCAATAACAGGTAGCCAGATACTTTTCCGCGGTATAACGATCCGAAAAAGCATTATCAAGAGTAGCCACATTATCGGGAATTACATTCAGATAATCACAGGAAGAAAACAACCAAAGCGGCAGAATGAACAAAAAATATCTAATAATCTTTTTCATTTCAATCGAATTATATTTTATATATTATTTATCTATTGCATTATTAGAGACCTATTGTAAGTCCTATATTATAAACACGCTGCAGGGGGTAACCAAGGCCGTTCCCTGCCATTTCCGGATCCCATAATTTGAACTTACTAAAACAAAGCAAATTCGTTCCGCTTAAATATATACGTAGATTCTTAATGTACAGGTTGTTAACAATCTTTTTAGGAAATGTATAACCTAATTCAACGGATTTCAACCGCAGGAAAGATCCATCTTCCATGAACCATGTACTCGTCTGACTATTATTGCTGACCGAATGATTTGACAAACGGGGCCATAATGCATAAGCGTTCCTGTTGTTTTCGGACCAGTGGCTGTCGGCGAAACATTTCAATACCTCATTTTCTCCTGTCAATTCATCATCTGAATTTCCATCTATAAAAGGAGTTACTTCTCCCAAATTCAGCCAGAACGATTCCCTCGCCGACCCCTGAAAAAAGAAAGAAGCATCCAGCCCCTTATATCCCATCGACAAGCCGAAACCATAGATAATCTCGGGAGTCGTAGGATAACCGATAGGCACCTTGTCCAGTTCGGAGATTTTTCCGTCACCGTTCACATCGCGGTATTTTATATCTCCCGCCATGTATGTTCCGAACTGTACCGGAGAATTTCTCACTTCGGCATCGTCCACAAACAGACGTTCGGCTACATAACCCCATACTTGCGAAAGGGACTTTCCTTCCTTGGACATCCATGGAGTTTTGGAATAATCGGGTTCCTCCCATTTCTTTACCTTGCTGGAAGCATATGTAAATGTTGCCCGCCCGGTCATCCAGAAATTGCTGCTGAAACTTTTTTCATAATTAAATTCACAATCCAGACCTCTGCTAACGGCTACACCGAGATTCGCCTTTACATCATCTATTACACCCATGGTAGAAGGCATAACCCTGTCGAGCAAAATGTTCTTTCGCTTTTCATGGAACCATTCCATATTTGCGGAAAATCCATTGTTTAGAGTCAGTTCCACACCTACGTTGGTCTTATATGAAGTTTCCCATCCTATTTTGTCGTTGGCATATCTGGTAACATCTATTCCTCCGGGATTGTAGCTGATATTCGTTCCCCAGTTCACATCCCTTCGGGCATTCATGTCCACCTGTGACAAATAATAGAATCTGTCATCATCGCTTCCTATGGCATCGTTACCCACCATTCCGTAGGTAAGCTTTATCTTGAATTGCTTAAAAACTTTCTTCAAAGGCTTGAAAAAAGACTCGTTCGACAACATCCAGGCGCCTCCAACCGAAGGGAAGAAGCCCCATCTGTGATTTTTGGAAAATCGTTCGGATCCGTTATACCCAAAATTGAATTCTCCGAAATAACGCTTATCATAATTATATGCGAAACGTCCTGCTATTCCCATATTTCGATTCGGAAGAGAAAGCTGCAGATTATTCGCTATGCCTGTTTTTTTCTGACGCATGGTATACACCAGCAACGCGGATATGGAATTTTTTCTTATCTCCCTGTTGTATTCCGCTGCGGTTTCAAGATAATAACTGGTATTTATATACCTCTGCCCCGGATTATAATCGATATACTCCTTCCCTTTGGCCTGATTAAGACAATTAAGCGTATAAGTATTATTTATAAGATCATAACTACTTATATTATAAAAGAAAGGAGAATAATTTCTGTTTACGGAATATTCCGAATATCTGTCCATATTGAATAAAGCACGAATCTTCAATCCTTTCAGCAGCATCCCTAGATCCTGTTTTATTTCGAATTGTGAAATGGTCGTATTTTTACTGTAATCCCTGTACCCCTTAAGACATTCCGCATATGGATTTATATAATTGGCATCACCGTAATTACCGAAAAGTATATGATTTACGTAAGAAAACTGCCTGTCAGGTTCATAATAAGGTTTAAAAAGAACCGGATTGGCCTGCATTACTTTCCTGTACATATCGGATCCGCCGTCTATGGGTCCGGTATAATTATCGAACGTAGTACTTAAACGGAGAATCATTTCCGTAGTCGGAGTAACGTTTATATTAACATTCGAACGGACGGCATATTTCTTTAGATCTATATTCGAATTGAAATTATTTCGTTTATTCACTTTCAGATCGCCGTTGTCCCTTGAGAAATTAACAGAAACATAATACCGGGCCACTTTCCCTCCGCCGCTTATGTTCATGTTCGCACGTTGATTGGAAACCATATTCTTAAACATGGTCTTATACCAGTCAGTAGCCGGAAAGATGTTGGGATAAAGCCCTTTTTCCGTCATCATTATTTTTTCCTGACTGTAAAGCGACAGACCCAGAGGATCCCTCGTTTTTATGGATTCGTTCTGCATCCTCATATAAGTAACCGGATCGGCTATTTTTATTTTATCCGTAGGCACGGAAAAGGAATTTTCGATACGTATGTCAACCTTTGCCTTCCCCTCGGTCCCTTCCCTTGTCGTTACGGAAATAACGCCGTTCGCACCTCGCGCACCATAAAGAGCGGTAGCGGTCGCATCTTTCATTATAGAGAAACTTGCTATATCATCGGTGTTCAAACGGGCCAGATCGCTGGAATTCAGTTCCACTCCATCAATAAGAATAAGGGGATCCTTTTTAGATTCGGCCCCGAAAGTCGTTATTCCGCGAATAAAGAAACTCGCATTGTCTTCCCCGGGTTCGCCGCTTCTCTGATATGAGATAAGGCCGGCCACACGTCCGGCGAAGGCAGTGGTAAGATTGCTGCTGGGCACCTTAAGATCCTTCGGAGTTATGGTCTCTATCGAACCGAGGACGCTCTCCTTCTTCTGCTTGCCGAACGCTACGAACGTAATATCCTTGAGTTCCTCGGACTTGGGTTCCATCCTTACATTAAGGATATTTCCCCGACCGACTTCAACGGTCTTGTCCTCCATTCCCATAAAAGAAAAAAGGAGCTTATCCCCTTCACATATATTACCAATTGAATAAGATCCGTCCACATCGGTAAGAACACCGCGGGTGGTGCCAACGACAACAATAGTAACGCCCGGCAGAGGATTATTTTCATTATCCAGGACTTTTCCCCTGACGGTCCTGCCTTTTTGCACTTTTTCGCTTCCCGCCATACAATAATCGGCGGCATATGCCGATGCCGGAAATAATACCGTGCACAACAGCACCGCCAATACACATTTGATTTTCAATAATTTGTAAAAATCATCCTTATCAATATAAATCATCAGCAGATTTTTATAATTGTATTACTTTATTATTTTAATGAATCATATTACTTTTCTCTCACTATGAGAAAAAGGCATAATCTACCATCTTCACCATCTTACAAAAACATATAAAACAGTGATTATGTATTACTTACCAACCACAGCCACTAAAACGGCAAATGATTATACGGAGTATAGACCTATACTCAACAATAGATTTTCAAACGAAGAATTTCAAATTTCATAATCATAATAATTTAAGTTAAAGTTTAATCGTTTATTGCAACCCTGTTATAGATTTGCTCAAATGAAAAAAGTACGTCCGCCCACTGTAAAACTGTAACATGCCTGTAACTAGCAACCAGACGGTCACTGACATAGACATCAACATTACAATCGTCCCCGAGATTTACTACCAGTTTCATAACGTCCCCGAACAGCTGATAAATGCATCCCTCTTCATTATCATACCTGGTCCGGATAATTGAACTATTGCCCTTAGGTGTTTGCGTTCCGAAATACAGCAGGCCTCCGCGCTCTATAGCCGCCGATCTGAGTAGATTTGCGTGCGAAGAATTAACCTTATATGTTAAAGCCCTGTTCAGTTCGTTGCGTGAACACCTGAAAGTTTTAGACAATTCTCTCCTGACCTCAAAAGGCAATAAAATTTGCTTGTCCATAATTGATTTGCAATTATTTTCCGTAAATTAGTTGCAATGTTGCTATGCAACCCCAACACAAACTCATGTACACAAATGTGCAAAATATTTCGCCAATATGCAAGAAAATAAACAAAAAGTTTCGCCTATCAAACAAAGAATATTGGAATTTGCAAAAACTTTATACATAAGCAAAAGGTCATTTTACAAGTCCGTAGGTATCTCAAGAGGGACATTGGAAACAAATACCGGCATTACGGAAGAAGTAATGGCGAAATTCATAGCCGCCTATCCCGAAGTATCCGTAGAATGGTTAATAGAAGGGACTGCCCCTATGTTGAAAACACCCGGAGGCAGTCATTCGAAATCGCGGGGAGATATAACCGGATATGCTAAAGCCGGCTTTGCGGGCATACCTTTGATTCCGGCAGATGCGGCTGAAGAAATCCTGTCGGGAAAAGGATCACGGGAAATTCTGGGAGAAGCCCGATGCGAACACTACACGATACCGGCCTTCAAGGGGGCCGAATTTCTCATAAGGGTTAAGGAAGAATCCATGGAACCCAAATACTATCCCGGAGACATCATAGCATGCAGACATATTAAGGAAGACACCTTCTTCCAATGGAACAAGGTGTACATTATCAGCACATCGCAGGGCCTCCTTATAAAAAGGATACGTAAGGGCAGCGACAGCGGGCATTTAATGCTGATATCCGAAAACACAGATTATTCCGCCTTTGAAATATCAATAAAGGAAATTGATTCTCTGGCCCTGGTTCTGGGAATAATAAGAGCAGAATAAAAAAATGGCGGTTCTTGTCAGATATTTCCGGACATATCCTTTATCATAGTTGAAAGGGTATCCGCAAAACGGGCCATATCGGCGCCGTCCATTACATCATGATCAAACAGCACCGTCATATTAAGAATCTCCCCTATAGTTATTTCGCCGTCATGCACGACCGGCTTTTCGACTATGGGGCTGACTCCAAAACATATAGGATGAACGGATATGGGAATAAACCATCCGTTCGTCTTTCCAAACATGCCGATGGAGGTAAAAGCCACATTCCCCATTTTTGAAAAAGCCATATCAGGATGTTTAAGCATATATTTCCATATGGAACGCCTTATTACTCCGGGAAGTAAGCTATAAAATTTTTCTATTACGCCATTTTTCTCCTGAAGAACAAGACTATCCGTTATATGCTCATTTTTAGCTTTTTCTATAATATAAGCTATATCACTTACGGATATTTTTTCCGCATTCCTTACTACCAGGGGAATCGGAACACGCTGTTCCGCGACCATCTTCTCCACCAAAACCGAAACATCCACGCTGTCGAATATCCTTATTTTCCTTTTTCCGGAAAGATAGGCGCCCGAAGCCTCGTAAATACCTATCGTGCGTGCAATACGGCTGATAAGCCAGGAGGTAAATGAAATTTTCTCCGTATGGCTTCTGTTGTACTCCCTTATATTCACTCTCACCCCTGTTACGTCGAGTTCGAACATCCCTGCTATATAATGCTTGTGTTTTCCGATATTACACATATCTATAGTACCCAACCTCGACGGCGGAAACTCCCTGTCAATATAACTTCTCTTATTTTTCATATAAAGGGCAATTAATTAAAAATACGGAACAAAAAAAAGCGGGGGTGCCGATAATTTCAAACGGCGCCCCCGCATATTCATTTCACTCCGGAATCCTACATTTCGGCTTTCCAGAGACCATGTATATTGCAATACTCATAAGCGGCAATTACCCTGTCGCCGTCGGTCATCTTAAAGTAGCCTACAGGCTGGTCACCCGGTTTCAATTTATAAAACTGAACTCCTTTTTCGGTCTGAAGATAAATCCACTGTATATAATGTTCCTCGGTCATGGGATGCAACGTAGATCCAACCGTAACTTTAACATCATTCCCCTTGATTTCAATAACAGGAACATGTTTTTCGGTAGCCGAATCGGCAGTTTTTGCAACTAATTCCGCCATTTTTTCCCCGCAGCAAACTACGGGAACACCGGAATCCCTTACTTTCATAATTATATTTCCGCAATGATTGCAAATAAAAAATTTAGGTTCCAACATGATATTTCCTCCTTATATTAAGTTGTTTTTTATATTAATTATAATCTACTTATAAAGATAACAAAAATCCTACCATTGACAAATAGTCAGATAATATATTTATACCTTGAGAAATATTTTTTTCTTATAAAGAAAATACAGGAACAGCCAGCATACCAGAACATAAGCACACGCAAGCACAAGGTTCCCTGAATCCGCAGTCAATCTGGAAGCAATACCTGCAAAAAAATAATCTCTTATGCCGTCGAAACTCACGATCGCCTGTCCAAGGTAAATCGTAATGGAATTAAGACCTATGACCCTAAGAGGAAAGGCCCATTTCCTGCAATTCTTCACATCGATAACCCAATAGAAAACAGAGAGCAAAACAAGACCCGTACCCACCGTCATCAGGACGAACGTCGGAGTCCACATTTTTTTTATAATTGGAAAAACCGGATTCAGCAGCGCAGCAACAGCCATGAACACGATCCCTCCCGTTAAAAGACATATGGCCTTTTTCTCGGGACTTATCCTCTCTTCCGACATAAGGAAAGTTCCTGCAATCATTCCGAACAAGGCATTTGCAGTTCCCGGAATAAGTCCGAGAATTCCTTCGGGATCATAATTTCCTCCATAAAGGCTTCCGGGAAGGAACATTCTGTCGAACCATGCCACAATATTTCCCTGTGCGGAAAAGATATCCGTCCCGGCCGGAGCATCCGGAGCAGGAATCAGAGAAAACAAAAGATTATAAAAAATCAGCAGGCCGAAAGCCCACAGGACCCTCGCCAGTGATCTTTTTGTATTCATAAAGATAATAGCCCCGAACATCCATGCAAAACCAATGCGGGCCAAAACGCTTGCAAAACGGAGATGGCCGTCGAACTGAAAGAATCCGTTATACATAAGGCCGAACAAAAACAGCAACAACGCACGTGTAAACACATGTTTGTAAATTTGTCTGTCACCTTGTCCGGAACTTCTCCGCTTGGACAGAGAAAAAGGGAAAGTCAGCCCGGCTATAAAAAGGAAAACGGGAAACACCAGATCCATTATATGAAAGCCTTCCCATTCCACATGTTCCATTTGCACTCCGAGCCAGTTCAGCCACCCAGCCCCGGTAAGTTTGGCAAGAGACAATATTATCTCCGCCCCGCCCATAATCCATAACATATCGAACCCCCTGAGGGCATCTATGGATTGCAGCCTGTTATTTTTTTGTGTTGTCATATATTTTAAAATCAAATTCGGAACGATACTTTTGATATAGAGCACGGCACACCTTTATTTCATCACCCCAAGGATCGGACGTATAAACATCGTGCATTTCCGTCCAGTTCCATTCCCAGTCCTTAACTTTTTTTGTAAACGCATCGAGGTCAAACGGTACGCCGGTTTCCATACTTTTTTCGACATCGGAAAAGAACATCCTCCACCTCTTAAGATAAAAGCCGTCCATAAGTCCCGACCACTGCTTGCAGGCATACTCGTGGAGGCCCGAGTCCTTATCCCCCCACAACGTAACCAGATCGCGGGCATTATGCTCGTAAAGATCCTTCTCGGCAGCCGTCGTACCCATCCTGCGCGCATCATTTATCCATTTGCCGAGCAGGAAATCCTTCCTGGTAGCAAGCAAGCCGTCCATATCCTCTATAAGAATACAGAATCGTCCGCTTTCATTCTTAAAACCCTTCAAATCCCTTTTATCATACGCCCTAACAAAGGCGGCATGGATATCAAGAGCATAATTTGCCAAAACCTGACGGGTAATATCCACTAAATCATACTTGTATCCGTCGGATTTCTCCAGATCGGCGGAAGCAGAAATCATAAAATCCCAGGCTTTCACAAGATCCTTGCCGTCATATGGAAGGTATGTATCATTCGTCCATCCGGGATTAGATTTGAACGTGGGACGAGCTGTAACGATCGACTCGGGAGAACTTGATGTTTTATTGTTGTCATACACTGCCCTGGCCAGTATCTTCCATGCTCCGTATGCGGAGGAATCGGGTTTGCCGTAACGTTCCCAAACATAATTATGGAGAAAATCATCAATATCAACAGGCTTGCTTCTCCATACGTTTTCCAGCATCATGGTATATACAACCGGATTCTGCTCTATCCCTTCCATAGTAAGACCTAAGCCCTCCATCTTCCCGGACAACGTATCCGCAAGAGCTCCTGCAGGTCCTGACGCAATCTTGTCGAACTTCCCTGAAAGTGAAATATTCCCTCCGAAATTATGGAGCATGCACCAGAGCCACTGCTTGCCGTAAAAAGCGTCCGTGGTTTTCCACACCGGATAATGCTCGGCCCATAAATCAAGGATTATCATGCGATCGTCCGGAACGGCTCCCAGAAGCGCTTTTATCTCCTTCTCCTTCCAGAATTGCCTGTTATTATAAAAGAGCCACCCCTGCATTACCCAGACAGCCGAAGGATCAGCCTGTTTCATACACTCGTACACTTTGCCGGAAATATCGTTCAGATAAGAAGAATCGCTGGAAGGCGGAGTATTTTCGTTAAACGTGTCCGCGGAATAAAAATGATCGGTACCGTATAATTTCTTTTCCTCCTGCAAAAACATACGGCCAATCTTCGTAAACATCTTTTCATCCGGACTAAGAATATATACAGGGGGAAATCCTCCCCACGCCGTGGAATTCACCTTAACATCAGGGAACTTCTTCTTGAAAACGGGAGGGACATGCCCCGTAAATGATGGCAATACGGGGGTCATGCCGAGCCCTCTTTCCCTCTCCAGTATCTTTTTCTGCAATGCTTCGTGATTATCCATGTAGCTTTCCGGCAGGGGACCTCCCCAACCGTCGAGGTTCCCCATCCAGAACCAGTTGAGATATGCCGGACCACTGAAAAAGCCCTTCAGGTCATCGTTGCCGAATCCAAGTTTTTTGTAAACGTTTCGCCATACCGCATTTTGCCCGGTCAGCGCCAGCGGCATGTTTATCCCGTTAAGAGCCATAAAGTCTATTTCTTTCTGCCACCTGTCCCAGTTCCACCAGCTCATGGTATAATTGAAAGTGCAGTAATTAAGATAATACCTGTATTTATACGGCGATACGCGTTCTACAGTATCCTTTACGGAAGGAAGTTCCGCAGGCAGGTTCATGTTCGTCCCGTTCCAGGTTATCAGGCAGTGGCAATAATTTTTGAGGTAGAAATTAAGTGCGCTCGCAACGGAAATTCCGTCGTTTCCTTCCAGCACAATCTTCCCTGCGGAAGAATAAAGCCTGAAATAATCCTTGCCGTCCGGCCGGGCGCCTGTCAATTTAACTTTAAAGGAGGCGTAACGGCAGGGGAGTACCCTCTGTACAAGACTTTCAACTTGCGTTTTCTCGTTCGTCTTTCGCAAAGAACATGCTGTTACTATAAAAAAAGCAACTGCAGAAATGAATAAAAACTTAATGAATCTCACTTTTCCAATTATTGTTTATTATATACTATATCCTGGGTTCTGTTTAAGATTGCCGTTTTCATTAATAACGCTGTAAGGGATAGGGAAAACGACGGTATACCCATCTGCATCATTATTGTAGTCCCCCGAAGAAGCATTATGCCATACTCCTTCATACCTGTCGGCCGTAGGCTGCGTAAAAGTACAAAACCGTATTTGATCCTGCCGTCTGAAACCTTCCCAGGCCAACTCTTCCGCACGTTCGTCCAGAATATCATTTAAATCCAGTATTTGCCTCGGAGACGCACCTGCACGCATGCGGATGCGGTTTACATCTATCAGGGCCTGCGGCTTTTCCCCTGAACGATATTCGGCTTCGGCCTTCATAAGCAAGGCATCGCCATAGCGCATTATAACAATATCGTTATTCAAATTACCCTCGATCGAACTGGATTTGTCGAATTTATATTTTTTAAAACGCGCCCCGGCACATTTTACGATATGAGCATCCGCTCCGGCCTTAAAATCAACCTGGACATCAAGCGGCAGATATTCAAGATTTTTGTCAGTAGCCCCATCATTAACCAATTCACCATCGGTATCTTCGGTATAATCGGTCCCCGTATAATAATTAAGCACAAGTCTCGGATCCTGGTTATCCTTACCGTAATCAAGAGTCTTCATTTGCTGTACGGTAGCGCACATGCCGTTCCACCCTTCGTACCCCATGGCATCTCCATGATTATAATGAATAGAACGCATCAAATCTCCATTCCAGACCTTGTAAATATTATCATCGTCCGGTACGGTAAAGATATTTTCCCTGGAATTATTATTGGTTACGGCAAAATTATTGGAATAATCGCTTTCGAGCGAATATCCGAGGCCTTCGATTTTGTTTACGCAATAAATTACGGTCTCCCATGCATTTCTGGCAGTACCATCTACGGTAATGCTTATATTATTACCGCTTTCGCTCACTGCAGCACCCAAAGTTTCGCTAGCCCGGCAAGTTCCGGAAAGATCATCACCGACAAAAGCACCATAACTCGTCCGTGAAATATCATCGATAGTGTACACCGGCGCATTAAGAGCACATTTGGCCATATACATATATGCAACAGCCTGTGTAATCCTTCCGTAATAATCTCCTGCGTTTTGTGAAGAAGCTGAAGAGAGATGAGGCAAACAGGCGGCCAGTTCTTCCGTAACGAATTTAAAAACGTCCGACCTGTCGGATTGAACTACATCCGATATCGATTCGTCGGAAGAAATAACCAAAGGTATCTGTCCGAACAAATCCATGGCATAATAATAATAAACAGCCCTTATGGCACGGACCTCATATATATAATCCTCAGCCTCCGGATTAGTCTCTTCCACTTTGGTCAGCAGATCTATGGAAGAATTGCAAAGGCCTATGACCTGATACAAATAGTTCCAGCAATTAGAATACATCTCAACCGAAGATTCGAAATTATGGAGGAATATATTTTGCCATTCGCCGCCGTCTACCCAATCGCCCTGGCGTCCCGGCAAAATAGCCTCGTCGGAAGGGAGTTCCTGTAAAGTATTTACATCGCTTGTCGTTTCGCCGTCAAGCATATTGCCTATTGAAGTATAAAGACTTGCAACGGAATTTACATATATCAGCCGGGAAGTAGAAAAAGCTTCTTTTTCCGAGAGGGAACTTTGCGGATTTTCATCAAGCGAACAGGCCGGAAGAATAAAGGATATCATTGCGGCAAGACAACAGTATATAAAATTTTTCATGATTTAAAACTTTAGAATTTAACGGATAATGAAAACAAAAACGTACGTACGAGAGGATAAATATCCTTGTCATCGACTCCAAGAGTTTCCGAAAGACCGGCGGAATTTATCATGGGGGTAAGTCCCGGATAACCGGTAATCGTACAAATGTTATTTACGGAAAGACCAAGACGTATGTTTTTTACAATATGTCCTATACCAGACTTCTTCGTATCAAAGGTATAGCCGAGGGATGCATATTCGAAATTAAGATAGTCTCCTTTCTTAAGCCAATAATCCGAAACCTGTATATCGTAAATACCTTTACCTCCATTTTCATTTTTTGCAGAAGATAAAAGATTATAAGTGGGAAAATTACTGTAATTGCTATAGGTCATGCCGGTACCGTCGTAAATTTTAAATCCGAATGCACCGTTGAACTGTGTCTGCAAATCCCAATGCTTATATTTGAACGAAAGATTCATCCCCAAATAGGATTTCGGAATTGAATTTCCTGCAATATACCGATCGCCGCTGTCTCCCGTATCCACAGAGCCGTTGCCGTCCAGATCTTCCAGGATATACTGACCGTTCTCATCTATTCCCGTGCAATGAGGCAGATAAAATACTCCAATTGAATGGTCCGCAATAAGGTACGTTACGTTATTATTACTGGTAAGACCTGCCGCATATGCATCAGCGACACCTATATGCTTGCTTGTAGTAAGCGCCTCTCCCTTATATGTTCCGTTCAAAGAAATCAGTTTGTTTTTTTGAAAAGACATATTCAAACTGGCATTAAACGTAAAATCATCGGTACGTACAATATCGCCGCCGACGGAAAATTCGAAACCGTCGTTTGTCATAGATCCGATATTGGCAAGCAAGGTAGTATAGGTAAAAGGAGGAACGGGAACGGTATAATCATAAAGCAAATCTTTTGTCTTTGAATGATAATAATCGGCCATCAAGTTAAGGCGATTTCCGAATGCAGAAAAATCGAGTCCTATATCGAACATACGTTTAACCTCCCATTTCAGGTCCGGATTACTGTTTGAAGTCACACCGTATACGGTAGTGGCGGAACCGTTCATCGACGTGGTCCCTCCCGGATTATATAATTCCAGGGAATTATAAGGAGCTATGGCATCCTGATTCCCGGTTACTCCATATCCGGCACGTATTTTCATATTATCTATCCATTTTATATCCTTCATGAACTTTTCGTTGCTCACCAGCCAGCCCAGGGATGCCGACGGGAAAAATCCCCATTTGTTCCCGTTACCCAATTTTGAAGAACCATCGTAACGCAGATTACCCGTTACAATATATTTGTCATCGTAAACATAATTCAGACGGGCCATATAAGAAGCTATGGTGTAATCAGAATAATTGGACCAAGCATTCCCCCATGAAATATTGGCACCGGCTTGCAAATTATTATATTTAAAATAATTGGTTTCAAATCCGGTACATCTCTCACCGTGATAGAATGTCTTATATTTCTGACCTTCCATCAAGGCAAGAGCATCTATATGATGCCTGCCGAAATCTTTTGAATAATCCAATTGTACGTGCCCCATAAGACTCTTGTCTATGGTATTCTGGATATTGGCAACACCGTTGCCGTTGATTTCCCCCTGACGGATATTGTTCGGAATATAATACTTCGTTTCAGAATCATTGTAAGTATAAGATCCGAATGCACTTAGTTTCAATCCGTCGATGATCTGCAATGTAACCTTGCCGTGGGTATTTATGGAATTCCGGCCTTCCTTATCGGTTATATCGAGCTGTCCCAACGGGTTATAAATTTCGTTTGCAGCAAGGTCTTCATCCCATTCGCCGTCGGAATTCCTCGTATCGGGATAAGTCGGATTATATGCCGCAGCAGAATAAAAAAATCTATATGTATCATATAAAAGGGTCCCGTCCCTTTCCGAGGCAAAAGATCCGAGTTCCAATTTCATTTTTTTATTAAAGGCGTACTGCATGGCATCGAATTTAGCGGTATAATTGGTCATTTTTGAATTTCTTACGGCTCCCTGTTCCTGAACGACTCCTATGGATGCCCTCATATTGGAAATATCGCTCCCCGATGTAAATGAAATATGATGGTTTTGCGTCACCCCCGTAGCACGTTCAACTTTTTCCAGCCAATCTGTATTGCCTCCCATATCCGTATATGGAAAGCCCAAAGATTTCGCCTGAGACCGGTATTCGGAAGCAGACATCATACTAAGATTCTTGAATACGGAACTTATTCCCGCAGAACCTTCATATGCAATTTCGGAAACACCGGACCGGCCTTTTGTCGTAGTAACAACAATAACGCCGGCAGCCCCTCTGGACCCGTACTGGGCCGTTTCGGACGCATCTTTAAGAATGGTTACCGATTGAATATCATCCGCAGAAAGAGAATTCAACGTATTCAGATCGCCGAAAACGCCATCTATGATAATAAGCGGAGTATTGCCGCCGGAGAGAGACGTAGTACCGCGAATCCTTATATATGTCGTTCCCATAGGATCTCCGCCGGATTTGCTTATTACAACCCCGGCAACTTTCCCCTTGAGAGCATCTGCGAGAGATACTATCACTCCCTTGTTCATGTCATTTTTGTTAACGCACTCCACTGCCCCGGAGATATTCCTCTTACTGTCGGTGGCATACCCGATTACCATAATTTGTTCCAATGCATTAACATTTTCATGAAGAACGATTATCAGAGGATTTTCAGAAAGGCCGACAACTTTGGAAAGATAACCTATATATGAAATTTCGAGTTCCGATCCCTTCGGAACGTTCGATAGAACAAATTTCCCATTCATATCCGTCGTGCATCCCTCTGCGGTTCCGGGCCCTTTAACAATTATACCGGCACCGGGAAGAGGATTCCCCTTTTCATCTTCAACCGTTCCGGTTACAGTCATTTTATCGTTTCCGGAAGCATTAGAACCTCCTTTCGATTTTGTAAGAACTATATTGTTTCCGTCAAGTATAAACGTTATTCCGGTCCCCTCGAACATTTTCTTGAGGATATCCGCAACAGATCCGTTTTCCAATTTTATCGAAACCGTCCTGTTCAGATCCACATCCTGTTTGTTATAAACAAATAGATAATTAGTTTTTGCTTCTATTTCAGAAAGCAGCTTTTCAATAGTGAAAGAACCTTTTGACAAAGAAACTTTTGTCGTTTGAGAAAACAAATCGATACCGTAGCTCTCGAAAATGAGAATAAACAGTATCACGGACAGTCTTTTAAAAAAACTTTTTGCCCTTTTCATGTTTAATATTAAGTTTGTAAAATAAATATTAGTGCCGTTGTTACGGCGTTGATTATTTAAGATTGGAGAGTACCCCCATACTTTCCAATCTTTTTTCGGAGGACATCATCAAGGACCTCCATATAAATTGTTTTTCTACATATCCGTATTTATTTTGTTATAGTTATTTTATTATTCGCCTGATTCATTACGAATCTGAATTTATGGTCTTTCTGAATAACGCCGAGTATATGCTCTATACCGTCCCTTTGCAAAAATTTGCCGGTACATTTATAATCGAGAACTTCCGGATCTTCGACTACTATTTCAACCCCGAAATATTTTGACAGTCTGCCCAGAATATTGCGGAAAGGCATATCATAAAAACAGTAAAGGCCGTCTCTCCACTTTAGAATATCCAGAGAATTAGTTTTTCCTACAATATTTTTACCGCTCTCCGCTTCGAAGTATTCACCTTTCATCAATCTTGCAATCCTTTTATCCGAACCTTTCGTATAAATATCAACGACTCCTTGCAATAACGTAGTCTTAAAGTCAGTGCTCCCCTTATAGGCATATACGTTAAAATGAGTTCCAACGACCTTTATGGTATTATAATCGGTATGAACATAAAAAGGTATTTTCTTATTTTCCGCAACTTCGAAATAAGCTTCACCCTCAAGAGAAACGTCTCTCGTCCTTCTTCCGAAAAAAGCAGGATATCTTAATGTTGATCGCGAATTCAACCAGATACGGGAACCGTCGGCAAGTACAAGCTCGGCATGATCACCTGCAGGAACGGTAAAAGTCTGCATTACTGCATGATTATAATAAGAATAATCTTTTGCAAGTGTAAAGCAGCATATTACAACTACAACAACGGCCGCCACCCGCAGCCCCCATTTTATAACCCGGAATACTTTCCCCTGCAATATATTCGATTTGCCACTTCCTTTACCGTCAAACAATTCGATATCAAAAAGAAGTCTTTCTTTTTTTAATTCCTTTTCATTCTCGGGAGATGACTCGACCCAGTCTAATATCTCCTTTTCTTCTTTTTCGGTTGCGGTTCCCCTGAAATATTTATACAGCAAATCCTCTCTCATTACGATAATGTTACATTATGGCTTTCGTCATATATAACAACTATGAGAAGTATAACCCTAAAGAAAAAACGATAAAATATAATCGCGCAAGGCCAGACGAAGAGATTTGAGTGTCCTTGTTATATGAAATTCAACGGCTTTGACCGATATACCCAAAGATTCGGCTATTTTTTTGTTAGACTGTCCTCCATAACGGCTCATATTAAAAATCCGTCTGCTTTTTTCCGGAAGAGTGTTAAGTGTTTCTTTTACGATTCGATCTATCTCTCCTGAAAAGATCAATTCAGGTGAACACTCTTCCAATGTAGAAATTCTCAGATTTATTTCCCTGCTTTTATAATCGCCGATCTTTTCATTAGCACTCAAACGGATCTTGAGATGCTTTAAATAATTAAGAGCCTTATTTTTTATTATAGTCAACAGCAAAGCCTTAAGATTACTGTTTCTATCCCATCTATACCGATTCTCCCATAAAGATGCTATCGATTCCATAACGATATCTTCGGATTCGGCCTTATCTCTTATATAAGAAAAGGCGAATGCAAGAAAGGCACGATCATCCTTCAATACCGTTTTAATAAAATCAGTAATGGCTTCATGTTTTTCAAAGTCAATTATCACTTTAAATAATATTGTAAAGTTCAGGAAAATTTGTACAAATTTATCAAAATATGCCATATATCATCCGTCTTCAAACAAAAAAGGCCTGGCTGAAAAATACAGCCGGCCTTTTATTAACACGGAAATAAACGCCAGATATCCCTATTCGAACACTATTACGGCTTCGGGGCTCAATACCCTGAAAGTAAACGATTCGGACAAATACAACCTAACCTTACCGTCGCGCGCTCCTTCAAAACCGCAACTGGCATCCTGTCCTATCACCAATTCATAATCACCGCCTCTTCCGGAAAGCAGGAAAGAAGTTTCGGTAGTACGGTTTATTACAACCTTGCCGCCTGTTATTGCATTAATATGTTTCAAAACAGGGTATCCGTCGGAAACCCGGAGCATTTCAAGCCAACGGGCTTCTGAAAGAACAAGAGTATAAGGTCCGCCTACTGCGGAATCCGCAAGCACACCGGTTTGTTTACCAACGGCCTTAAGAAAATCGTCTGGAGACGAAGGCAGCTTTACGGCAGGATGTGCACTACTCTCCTTAAGTCCTTTTATTTTGCCCGGAGTAAATCCCTCATAAACGGATCTGTTTTCAAATGCTGCAAATTCCGACACTATCTTATCCATGTCCGAAAAATCTACTGCTCTGGCACCTCTTTCTATATCATCCAGCTCCCAAAGTTCCATTTCAAAAGGTTCGCGAACTTCCACAAGAGGAAGCATCTCCCTTATTCCAAAGCGGATATGTCCGGCCTCATGTTTCTGGGGAATAATAAGTTTCCCCGTTGAAATTCCTCCGAACTCAAACCCGTTGGGTCCATCGATATCCACAATATTCCTTGCCGTAATACTCGAATCGAGAACGGTCCTTATGCGTTTTGATATTTCCTCCCATCCTTTATCCGTTATAGGAGCAAAATTTTTTTTCAATATATCCATAACTAAAAATTTTTAAGTTATTACTCCTCCTCTATTTTCACAATATCCCTGGAGGAAAAAAGATATTTGTTGAGATCCCTATTCCAGACCTCGTCGTTTCGTCTTAGCCATTCCAGCAACATGCAAACATGTTCTATTTCTTCATCTCTGTTATGCGCCAGAATTTTTTTCAAATGCTGATCGGCAGACACATCCACCCTTTGCTGATACATATTTACGGCATCAATTTCCTCTTTCAGCGAAACCAACGCCCTTGCGACATCCCTGGTCGCTCCCTGGAGTTCATTTGCAGGTTCGGTGTAATTTTCCATGGCCTTATATGTTTTAGTTAATTTTAATAAATATAAACAAAAAAAACTTTTAAACAAAACCTTAAAATATTTTACGATCTGAATCGTCCTTATATATGAAAGAAAATATTTAACTTATTCAAAATTTACAGAAGATGATAAATTCAAGATGGAATTTCAAATCAGGCTCTCTTGCGGCATTGATGATAGTTGCATCCATTCTGGTTTTCAGTTTGGCCGTAATGTTTCTGTGGAACTGGTTGATACCGGCTTTATTTTCAGCAGGCACAATTACTTTTCTTCAGGCCGTGGGGATTCTTGTTCTGTGCCGCTTACTATTCGGATGGAAAATGCCGAACTCAAGAAATATAGGAACCGGTGTCCAGAACAGCAGATGGAACACAATGAGTCCCGAAGAAAGAAGATCCTTCGCACACCAGATTCACGAACGTCATAGAATGTACCATAAACTACAAGATGAAGAGCAGGAGAAGAGCAGAGGAGGAAGAAACGGTCAAGGAAGAAACAGGCAAGGGAGAAACAGGCAAGATGGATCATCCGCTGAATAAAAAAGATTCTGCGAATGACAGGACAGGTCCGTACCGTACAAATCTGAAAAGATTCATCAGCAACAGGGTAAGGTCGGTAGAAGATGCAGAAGACATCTTCCAGGAAGTTATGTATCAGGTCGCAAAGGCTGATTTTTTAATGCAGCCGATAGAAAAACTTGAGGCATGGATTTACTCGGTTGCCAAAAACAAAATAATAGATTCCCGAAGAAAAAAGAGAGATCTGCCCGTGGCCGATCTAAGACAGGATTCGGATGAAGAAGAAACCGAGGCAATAGAAAATATCGAAGACATCCTTTTTGAAGAGGCCTCAACTACCGATGAAGTTTACTTGCAAGATATGGTATGGGAAGAATTAGAAAAAGCACTCTCGGAATTACCGACTGAACAAAAAGATGCATTCGTAATGTCGGAACTCGACGGATTATCATTCAAAGAAATGTCTAAACGCACGGGAATAACCGAAAACACTCTGATATCAAGAAAAAGATACGCAGTAATGCATCTGAGAGAAAAATTAAAAAAAATTTATTCGGAATTTACCGATGTGGTGGAAGAAAATAAATAAAAAAAAGGAAACTATGACGGGTCTTCATACAAATATAAATAAATACAACGTGCCGGTAATAAGGAGCGTTTCCATTTCCATAAACAGTTCCAAATGCAACGCATGCGGAGCATGCGCAAAAGCATGTCCCTCCAACGTTCTGGCAATAAAGACTACCCCCCTGGGAGAACAAAAAATCTCAATAGAAAAAAGAACGGCATGTCTCGGATGTCTGAGATGTATGACAGCCTGCCGGAACAACGCAATAGAAATAACCCGACACCTTTAAACCCGTCCACGATGGTTCTTTGCAACCGGCGAGGCCGCCTTTCATTCGCAGAAATTACCATAACTTAAAAAAAATATCTATATTTGCACCAACAAAATTGTTAAACAATATGGCTGGTGTAAAACCGGAATCGGATACCGAAAAACGCATACTAGACGCATCTATAAAAATATTCTGTCGCGACGGAATACAGGGTGCACGCATGCAGGATATCGCCGATCTGGCACATATTAACAGAGCCATGATACATTATTACTTCCGCGATAAGGAAATACTTTCCCACAAGGCGCTCGAAAAAATCGTAGCCAATTTCCATACAAAGATACACAAAACGATCGACGCCGATCTTCCATTTGAAGAAAAGCTCGACAAATACATAAACGAAATAATAGAAATCTACTCATCTAACAAAGATCTTGTTATTTTCGGATTGCACGAATCAATGAAAAACAAAGAACTCCTTTCCAGAATATTCACAAATCAAATAGACGAACCCCATCTGTTCTTCAGGCAGCTTGAGGAAAAAGTCAAAAAAGGAGAAATACGCAAATTCAAAAGGGGCGAATTCATCACCCTGGTAAGCAGTATTTGCGCTTATCCTTTCGTCTGCGGCCCAATATTGAAAATGATACTTGAATACAACGAAAAAGAGTGGGAAACTTTTATCACTGAATACAAAAAGCGCATTCCTGGTATCATCAAGAGTACGATATATCAAAATTATAATAATAAATAATATTTTTTTAACATGAATTCAACAAAATTGTTAAACTTTTTAATTAAAACATTAAAGTTTAACATTTTAGCTGGTATTTTCCTAATAAGAGGTACAGGCTATGCCCAGAGCCCTAAAAAAACAACAGAGTTCACGCTCGGTCAAGTCTGCAAACTTGCAAAAGAAAAATATCCTTACATCCGAAATATCCTGCTTAACCGCGAGTACGGATATCAATCGCAAAAAAGTGCGGACGCGGTCTGGCTCCCGCAGATTTCCCTGTCAGGAAAAACAAGTTTCCAATCCGAGATCACATCAGTATCAATCCCCAAGGATGCGAATCTCGGTTTTTCAATAGCACCTGGGGAAAAATTCCAGTATCAGGGCGTCCTCTCCGTAAAACAAATAATATACGACGGAGGAACTACAAGGTCGACAAAAAGAATAGCCGGAATAAATACGAAAATATCCGAATACGGAATAAGAACATCCATGCTTCAGGTAAAAATAAACGTAGAAAAGCTGTTTGAACAGGTCCTTATTACTAAAGAAAGAATAAAGATGCTGGATTTTAAAGAAAAAGACCTGCTTGCAAGGAAAAAGGACATAAGCGAGGCCGTATCAGGAGGCATGGTCCTAAAATCCGTTCTTCTGGAAATCGAAACAGAAATAGCAGACTTAGAGCAACAGAAGATCGAAGCCGGATCCCTTCTGCAGAAATACTGTTCGGGCCTGTCATTTTACACTATGCAGAAAATAGACACGTCTGCAATAATGCTGCTTCCGGACTGCGCATCCGATCCCGGCAACGATTTCTCGGAAAGGCCCGACTATATGCAATTCGAAAAAAGGGTTGCTCTTGAAAAAGCCCGGAGAGCCGCAATAGGGACAAAAGAAATTCCGCAGGTATCCCTTTTCGCAAACGGCTATTACGGACGTCCCGGATTAAACAACATGAATTACGATACGCACTTCTGCGGAATCACCGGAATAAGCATGAACTGGAACATAGGCGGCTTTTATAATTCCACTCATAAAAAAAAGGAACACGAAATAGCAGGACACGAGATAATTAACCAGCAGGAAATCTTCGAAATTGAATTAAATAGACAGCTAACAGAACTCAACTTAGAAATAGAACGCAACAAACTGCTGATGGCCAAAGACAAAGAAATGGTAGAAAAAAGAACCGATATTAAAAAAACCGCCGAAATACAAATGGAAAACGGAGCTATAACCTTTGCGGATTATTACACAAAACTGACCGATGAAGCAATGGCAAGAGCGAATCTCAACATCCATAAAATATCGCTCGTAATGGATATAGAAATAAAAAAAGCATTACTTAATAAATAATAAAGCATACACGGAAAGATGAAAATCAATATAAAAAACAAAAAGACTTCAGGAGCAGCCCGTATCCTAATCATAATATCCGCTATTGTCATCCTTATACTCGCAGGAGCGGAAACATATCATATATTATGCTACGACAGCACCGACGACGCACAGATAGACGGAAACATAATCCCCCTTAGAACAATGGTGTCGGGATACATAAATGACATACGTATAAAAGACAACCAGCTGGTCAACAAGGGTGATACTCTTATAATCCTCGACACCGTAAATCTCTCCGCACAGGCAAGAGAAGCCGATGCACAACTGGAAGCCGTAAGGACCAACCTGCGCCTCGGCAACAAACAACTGCTGGCAAGTCGCTACAGCCATAGTGCGGCATCCTTCAGCTCGGGTTCCGCCAAAGAAGAAATAGAAGCTGCAAAAGCGAATGTCTTTAATAAGGAACAGGAATTCGACAGAATAAACAAGATGTTTGCACATGGCGCCTCAACCAAACACTCATATGACAACGCAAAGGCATCGCTGGACATAGCCAGGGCCAAATTATCTGCAACTGAAAAGCAATATGAATCAAGCTACGCGCAAGGACGCAATCTAAAAGCTATGGTTTCGGCTAAGGAACTGGAAATCCAAATAGAAAAAGCCCATATAAAAGAAGCTGAAGCGAGACTGGCCCAAGCTGAATATTTACTTTCCCATGCATTCATAACCGCTCCCTGCAACGGAATAATTTCCAAAAAGAGCGTAGAAACAGGACAATTCGTAACAGCCGGAACAGCAATGGCAAGCGTAATAAATATTTCAGACTTGTGGATTACGGCAAATTTCAAGGAAACCCAGATGAAAAACATGAAACCGGGGCAGTATGCAATCATAAAGGTTGACGCCTATCCCGGCATAAAGATAAAAGGCAGGGTAGAAAGCTTCTGCGCTGCGACCGGAGCAAGATTTTCACTGCTCCCCGCACAAAATGCAACCGGAAATTTTATAAAGATAACCCAGCGCATACCGGTAAGAATATCTATCGGAACAATAAAATCCGGCAAGCTGCTGTTGCCTGGCATGAGCGTTACGGCAAAGGTTAAAACTAAATAGGAATCATGATTTCCGCTGCCGTTAAACAATATCCGACAGGAATAAGGCGTACAGTCATAGTTGCAACATGCATCATCGCCTCACTGCTGGAACTTATAGATTCAACAATAGTAAACGTTTCTCTCCACCATATTGCGGGAAGCCTGGGAGCGTCCACTACGGATGTTGCATGGATCATTACAGCCTATGCAATTTCCAATGTTATAATAATTCCTCTCACCACAATGCTGAGCGAGAGATTCGGACGCCGCAGATATTATATCTTTTCCATAATGCTCTTTACTTTCGCTTCTTTTATGTGCGGCAATTCCGATTATCTGGTTGAAATGGTCATATGGCGTTTCATTCAGGGACTTGGAGGAGGAGCGCTGCTGTCGTTGTCACAATCCATATTGCTCGATTCTTTCCCTCCTGAAAAAATAAACGTGGCAAGTGCAATTTACGGAATGGGCGTAGCCATGGGCCCCGCCATAGGCCCTACCCTGGGGGGCGTAATAACAGATAGCTATTCATGGAACTGGATCTTTTTCATAAACGTTCCGCTCGGCATAATAGCCGCTATTGCAGCATGGGTGGTCGTGTCAAACCAAAGGAATAGGAAAAAGTCAGGAGCAATAGACTGGACAGGGATATTTCTTCTTACCATAGGAATAGGAAGTCTTCAGTATGTACTTGAAGAAGGCAATTCCAAAAACTGGTTTCAGGATAGAGCTATAACAATTCTGGCAATAACTGCCGTCGTAGGTATAATACTATTCGTAATAATAGAATTAAAGGCAAAAACTCCGGCTGTAAACCTCAGATTGCTCAGACACGGAAATCTTGCAATAGGAATATTGCTGAATTTCGGCATGCTCGCAATTCTTTTCATAGGTATTTACGCATTCCCGCTTATGGCTCAGATAGATCTCGGATGGACGGCCACCATGACGGGACTGGCTCTGGTTCCCGGAGCAATAATAACTTCGCTTTTTATGGTAATATGCCAGAAACTTATAGACAAAGGCGCCGATAGACGTATTCTTATAGCCGGAGGATTCTTTGCAACATTTGTCTTCTCATCGTGGTTTTCCGTCCAGTCGGCTGACTCATCATGGTGCGGATTATTTTGGCCTCTGCTGTTCAGGGGGGCAGGCGTAGGTCTTTATATGCTTCCGGCGATTACCATGGCGGTGGAAGGATTCAAAGGAAGCGACAGAGGACATGCGGTAAGCTTAAGCAATATGGCCAGACAATTGGGCGGAGCGGTAGGTCTGGCACTTATAGGAACGCAAATATCCAATTCGCAGGCAGTTTGCCGCAACACTCTCATATCACATATATCCGAATATAACGCAGCTGCCTCTCAAACTATAGGACAAATAAATTCCTACCTGCAGTCCACAGGAATGACTCATTCAGAAGCAGGTGCGATGGGATACGCCATTATGGAAAGAGAGATAGCCCGGCAATCATCATTGCTGAGCTATCTCGCATCTTTCAGAATAATGGCCGTCATAAGTCTTGCCGCCATATTCGCCGTATTCCTTATCAAAAGGAAACAAAAAACAACTGCTATACGACGGTAACGTCCTCGTTCAAATATACGGACTGTACGGCTTCAATTATTTCAACTCCGTCCTTGAACGGCTTTTGAAAAGCCTTCCTTCCGAGAATAAGACCGCTGCCGCCCGCACGTTTGTTTATAACCGCCGTACGGACAGCTGCGGCCATATCGTTCTCACCGGAAGCTCCTCCGGAATTAATAAGAGGAATCCTGCCTGCGTAATTATTCATAAGCTGATAACGAGCAAGATCTATAGGGTTGTCGGAACTGAGTTCCGTATATATTCGTTCATCGTACTTTCCGAATTTGTTCCCGCCCTTATTAAGGGCAAGATAACCTCCGTTGTTTTCCGGAAGCTTTTGCTTTATTATATCGGCCTCTATGGTTACGCCCAGATGATTGGCCTGTCCCGTAAGATCGGCCGAAGCATGATAATCCTTGTCTTTCTTAAAGTCACCGTTGCGCAAATAGCACCAAAGAATTGTAAAAAGCCCTTTCTTGTGCGCATAGGCGAAGATCTTGCTTATTTCTACAATCTGCCTGTCGGACTCCGGCGAACCAAAATAAATAGTGGCTCCCACGCCGGCCGCTCCCATATCATAAGCCTGATCTACTGAAGCAAACAGAATTTGATCGAAGGTATTCGGAGATGTAAGCAGTTCGTTATGATTAAGTTTTACTACGAACGGAATTTTATGGGCATATTTACGGGAAACTATGCCAAGGACTCCCAACGTTGATGCCACTCCGTTGCAGCCGGCGGCCATGGCAAGCTTAACAATATTTTCCGCATCAAAATACATTGGATTCTTTGCAAAGGAAGCAGCAGCGGAATGTTCCACCCCCTGATCTACGGGCAGTATGGAAACGTACCCGGTTCCCGCAAGATGTCCCGAATTATACAACCACGACAGATTCCCCAATACCCTGTTGTTTCTGTCGGAATTAGCAAAAACAGTATCGACAACATTCTTTGAAGGCACATGAATCATGTCCCTGCCGATTTTAGGAGAAGAGAAGTCTAGCAAAGACGCTTCCTTTCCTAATAAATTCCTGATTTGATCGATTTTTATCATAATGCTATATTTTAATTTACGGCCCTGAACTTTCAGAGCTTTAACAAAATATAGCCGTTCAATTTCCGTTCCACTATGACTTTCAGACCACTGAAAGTATAATAACGCCTATCCCCAAAAGCAATAACGCCAGCTGAAGGACCGACTCTGACAAATTGGCTTTATGATGTAATTCCGGAATCAAATCGGCAAGTGCTATGTAAAGCAGGCCGGCTGCGGAGAAAGCAAGTATAAAAGGCAAGGCATGTTGCGTATAGCTCCCTGCATACAAGGCAAGTACCGCTCCTACTATTGCAGCAAGCCCCGAATAGACATTATACATTATGGCTTTCCTTTTTGAAAAACCGGAATGAACCATAACGCCTACATCGCCTATTTCCTGTGGAAGTTCGTGTGCGAATATTGAAAAAGCCATTACTATTCCGAATGACTGCGAATACATGAATGCAGCGGCAATCGTAACGCCGTCGAGACAATTATGAAAGGTATCGCCAACCATAAGCATAAGTGCGCTGGCCTTCTCTCTCCTCTCGCAGTGTTCTTCCGAGCACATGCGCCACAACATAATCTTTTCAAGCAGAAAGAAAAACAATATGCCTCCCAGGACATAATATGAAATAGTATACCCCGTTATTTGTATGGCCTTGGGCAACATACCTATAAAAGCAGCCCCCAGCAGGGTCCCTCCTGCAAAGGCATTTATATTTTTAAGGTAACGGTGAAGCTTTTCATCTTTTATACGAAGCATAAGAGATGCAGCAAGAACGCTTCCCACATTACCGATAAGAACGGCAATTAAAACAGCTGTAAACATCATTGATTATAATATCTTAATAAATAATTCGTTTTATTTCATGTGCAGAACAAATATATATATATATTATTCTATAAATAAAACAATATTGTCAAATTTTAAAAACAATATTTAGCTTTTATCCAAATTTCCGAATTATCCTTATAAGAAGAAAGCATTCCCTTATCTCCCCGGAACAAATCATATCCGATCATCAGATGTATCTGATCGGTTAGAGAGTAATCTACAGAAGTCCGGTCGAAAACTGCTTTATTCATAAGATCTATATAAGCATAAGTAGAAAGAGATAAAGTACTGCGTAATATTTTTTTAGAGACATTAATAGTAGCATATGCTGTATTTTTGTCACTCTTCATAAAGGATTTGTAATTGGAAATGATCTTCTGGTAATACTGCACCATAAAGGTCCAGTCATCGGCGGCATACCAGTCTATACCCAATAAATAACTCAACGTATTTTTCTTTACGGCATCATCGCCGAAGAATTCAATCAATTCACCAAAATATCCGGCTATCTCTCCCCTTAAAACGAATTCGCCTACAGGTTTGGAAAAATCAGCACCCAGCATATTCATACGGCTATAACGGGCATCGAGCAATACCGTATCCTTCCCGGGTGTATAACCATATTTGAAAACCGGCATCTTATTCCAGCTGTGTAGAGCCGAAACAGAGAAATCTATACCGCTGAAGAAAAAAGAAAGACGGCCTCCGTATTCGCTGTTTTTAAAGGTTTTGGAAGGTGTATTCTCCATATCGGCCCGATATGGCATTCTTAAGGAGCGGGTAACCGACCATGGGTTTTCTTCATCTACAGGCAAAATAAAAAATTCAGAGGAGGGAATAAAGACCAGTTCACAACTATAATCAGGTTTGATATATTTTATACGGAAAGCATTTACAGGAATACGGATATCGTCATAATCGCGGGCAAGGTATTCGCTATAATCCATAGGAGAAACGATATCAGTAACACGCAGGCCATCAGCTACTCCCCAGAGAATAATTTGCCTGCCGGCCTTTATGTTCCAACATGCATTAGTATATTGCAGAAAAGCCTCCCTAAGCTCGATTTTCGTTTGATCCCGTATAATTTCGTTATAAGTAGAATTAAGTGAAACGAAAAAATACGAATCTCCATTTGTCGCACTTAATTCGGTTCGCAGCCTGCTGCGCGAACTCATAAAATCATAAGGTTTTTTGCTCCTTACGGCATGATAAGTATCAACGAACCCGCTGAATTTATAATTCATTCTTCCATCCTGCGCAAGGGATATAAATGAGCACAAAATAAAAAGAAAGACAAGACTATAAGACTTCATTCTTTATATAAATAAAATAACAAGGCTACAGACTTCCCTTTTCCAACCTGGATACAGTAAAAGTATTTTCTTTAAGACCTATATTAAATTTCGGATTTTCAATTGTAAGTATCGTCCTATGTCCGGTTTGTACATTAGACATGTGCATTTTTTTTGCAGTCCAGAAACCGTCCGTTTTTTCTATATCGGAAACTTCGAGCTTACGTTGCAGATTACCAAGCTTGTCATAATATTCCACTTTCAAAGCCATAAGGCAATCCTGACGGATCCATGAGATTTTCTTAGAATAAATTTCCCTTTCATCTTTTGGAATAGATTCTACTACCCAGCATTTATATCCGTCTATGGTCTGTTCCCGCAGAAACTTATGGGAATCTTCATCCACACTGCGGCTTCCCATATCGTCGTATGTAAAGTCGGTTCCCATGAAGTAATCTTTTTTTGCAGAAGAACCGCTGATCCGGCGCGTCTTTTTCATTGCCGGCATATAAAGCCACTTATCATCTTCCCTGCCTATCTCATCATAATCCCATGTAAGAAAACCGGTTCCTTTTACATCTCCGGGATAAAGAAAAAACATAATCGTTTTTTTATCTTTTTTATTCTTCCCCACATCCATAGAATAGGAAATAACTTTACGTTCACGGATACGTCCTCTTTTATTTATGAGTTTCATAGTCATTTCCGAAGACCGGGTATCACCGTTAGGACGATCCTTCACTTTTTGAATGATTTTACGCCCGGAAATTGTTTGTGCAGATATGTTCGTACACGCCAGTATAAAAACAGATATCAGCAATTGAAATTTTATTCCTTTCATGTTTCTTGTTTTTTATTTTTTTCCCTTTTCTTTCCCAAAAATTTTAAAAGTCTTTATCAGAACCGGAGTAATAAACAGATCCGCCAACAAAGCCGATAACATTCCTATCACGGACAAAAAGCCCAAGTGCATGAATTCCTTTGCGTCAGACGTAGTATATACGAGAAAGTTAGCCGATATAATAACCGTAGAAAGAATAATGGCTACTCCAACAACACTGAAGGTATGCTTAATAGACTGAACATAGTCCCCGTCTCTGGTAAATTCCAAATGGCTGTGATTAATAAAATGTATTGTATCATCTACGGCCAACCCGAGAATCATAGGCATAAGAGTTGCCGTCATCATATCCAGAGGTATCCCTGTCAAACCCATTATGCCTCCTACTACCAAAGCCGGTGCAATATTCGGTATCATACCTATGATCCCGAGCCGCATGCTTCCGAAGACAATCGCCAACAGAAAAGCGATAATAAGAATGGCCATAAGGAAAGATTGGATCTGTCCACGGACAACGTACTGCATCATAGCGGTAAACTGCGGAAGACTTCCCACGGCAGTAACTTTGGAATCAGGAAACAGTTCCCGGGCTTTTGACTGCACTTCTTTCATTTCTCTTTCAGCTTCTCCGGAATTGTAGCTGTTAAGTTCAATCATAAGACGCAACCGTCTGTAATCATAATCCACCCAGTATTGAGACTCCGAACCTCCTGCATTTTCATAAAGGAGGAGCATTTGCGCAATATAATTTCCATTATCCGGCACTACATAATATTTCTCTTCATTCTCATTCAGGGTCTGATTAAGATCTTTCAGAACATCCAGAATGGAAGTCGTCCGCTTGGTAAGAGGAAGAGTTTCCACATATGCGGAAAGACTGTCGAGTTTCTTAAGATTTACAGGCTGTTTGGCCATATCGTTCTCGGGAAACTCAATCATAAAATCATACGAATACATCGATCCAAGTTCGGACTCGCAAATATTAAGGATACTATTTACATACGGAACTTTGCGTCCCATAGTCTTTTCAACATCAAACGCACTTTCAACTTTTGTCAAACCATAAATACAAATCGCCGTAATAATTGCAAATATTACTAGTACAAGTCTGGAATTTTTCAATATATGATCTCCTAATCCGGACATAAACCTGTCGAACCATCCGCCTCCTTTTTCTGCTATTTCAAGATGCGGCTTTCTATTTTTACCAAAACTCAACAATGCCGGCATCAGGAAAATAACTATAAGAAATGATAGTAATACGCATGATGATGTAGCAACACCAACAAAACGAAGCGGTCTCATGGGAATAACCAGAAATGTAAGCAATCCGGCCATTGTAGTAAGAGCCGAAAAAAAGACAGGCCATCCCATTTCTTTTATGGTTTCAATTACAGCCCTTTTTCTTCTCCCGTGCAGCCGGAATTTCTTTCTGAAGAATGAATATATGTGAATATTATAAGCAATAGCTATGGCAAAAGACAACAGAACGGGAATTGAAGTCATGCCGCTATCAATGGCATAACCGATAAAACCGGTAAAACCGTAAACCATAATAATGGACCCTATCGATGTCAGAAGAGGAACCACAACACCACGCAAAGACTTTGTTATCAATGCAAGAACGAAAATCGCAAGTAACAAAGCCAGTCCCATTACCCGAATTCCTTCTTTCTGAAAATACGTCTGTTTCCTGTAATTAAGATAAGGCATTCCTGTGGCCTTAGGATTAATACTCGCATATCTGGGATTGGAAATAATCCGTTCTGTTTCCTCTCCGGTAATATATTCAGGCGAAAGATTGGAAGTTTTCTGCCATACGGAATCTTCCGGGAAAGGTCTTAATTTAACAAGAATCCATGTCAAACGTCCATCTTTGGATATTAGTTTTTTAGCTACGTTCGGCTTGCTATATGCTTTCCTTCTTATACTGTCAAGCAATACTTTATCAGAAGGAATAACTTCGGGAACGATCTGTTCTATATGCATTCCGTCTGCCGTTCCCTTCATAAATTCGATATCGGTCAGAGATGTAATCTTATCAGAATAGGATAAGTTATCCATCAGGTCGTTAGAAAGTTCGCGGATAATCTGCAACGAATGTTGCGAAAAAGTACTATCACATTCGGTTAAAACGGCAACATAATAATCGTTTCCGAAGATTTCCTTAAACTTATCTGTCTGAACAAGCATAGGATCATCTTCGAGAAAATAGCCATCCCATGATGATTCCACAACTATTTTTTTTACTCCTAAAACAGAGATAGCAGTAATAGCAAAAAACAGTATGATTATCAGCCACCTGAACCGGATGATACCTCCGGCAAGTTTTTCAAAACTGTTGTTGATTTTTGTTATGTTCACTTATTTTCTTTTTAAATTTTGTCTGCAATTAACTTATCGGATCCGTTACAGCAGTTATAACCCATTTCAAGAGTAACATGCTGAATTCCGAACTTTTCGTGCAATAGTTGCTCGGCTTTACCTCTCACAACCATCATCTGCTTCATATTAATATTATCCCTAAGATTTACATGAGCTTCAAAATGAATTCTAGAATCATTTAAATTCCAGACATGTACATGATGAATATTTTCAATTCCATCTATCTTTTCCACTTCTTTTTTTATTTCTTCCAGATTTATTCCACGGGGAGTCGACTGCATGAGAATATACAGGGTCTCCTTTACGATAGTCCATGTATGCCAAATAATATATAGTCCAACAAAAAGCGTTACCAGAGGATCTATCCAGTATATACCCCATAGCCATACGGCAGCACCTCCTGCAATAACGGCTAAGGATGAAAACGTATCTCCCAACAAATGCATATAGGCAGCTTTTACATTCAGATTATTTGATTTATCCTTGTGTAAAAGGAACACGGATATAAGGTTGGCCAATAAACCGAAAACTGCAACGAAAAACATTAATTTCCCCTTTATGATTTCAGGGGAGAGAAATCTTTTGTATGCTTCATAAAAAAGGAAAACACAAATAGCTATTAATACTACAGAATTAAAAAGAGCCGCAAGAATCTCGGCACGTCCGTATCCGAACGTATTTTTTTCATCCGGCTTTCTACGACTTATCTTTCCTGCAACAAACGCTATGAATATAGCAGACGAATCTCCCAGGTTGTGCAAGGCATCAGACAGCAGAGACAAACTGTTCGAAATAATACCCCCTATTATTTGGACTACCGTTATCGACAGATTTAACAGGGTCACCCACAAGAGATTTTTCCCTTGTAATTCGCCGTGACCGTGTACATGTGCATTATGAAGCATATGAAAATGCATATTTTCACTCATTTTAAAAATTATTGCATCTGACGGTTTACCATTCTGGCAAAAAGGCCGTTCTTCAATTTTAAATCCGCGGGAGAACCGCTTTCAACAACTTCTCCGTCGCTTAAAACCACAATTTTATCGGCGTTTGCAACAGTACGCATACGATGGGCTATTATTAATACCGTCTTATTACGTATCAGTTCTGAAATGGCAGTTTGTATTTTTGTTTCGTTCTCAACATCAAGAGAAGCCGTAGCTTCATCAAGCAAAACAACAGGGGCATCCTTTAATAATGCACGCGCAATAGAAATACGCTGACGTTCTCCCCCTGAAAGAGTTTCCCCGTTTTCGCCTATGACCGTATTATACCCATCAGGCATTTTATTTATGAATTCATCGCACCGTGCAAGTTTTGCCACTTTAATAACCTCTTTATCAGTTGCATTACGACGTCCGATCCGGATATTTTCCATAACCGACGTGTTAAACAATACAACATCCTGAAAAACTATTGAAAAATTTTTCAGAAGAACCTCCGGATCAATATGTTTCACGTTTTCTTTTCCGATTGAAACTCTTCCGCCGTCAACATCCCAAAAGCGTGCGGCAAGCTTTGCCGCTGTACTTTTACCTCCTCCGGAAGGGCCTACCAGAGCCGTAATCTCGCCCTGTTTGGCAACAAAAGAAACATCATGCAATACATTCTTACCTTTTTCATAAGAAAAATCGACCCTGCTAAATTCTATATCATAACCCGACGGCAAAAATTCCTTCCTGCCCCGCTGAACCGGAAGCGATTCCATTTCGTTTACCCTGTTTATCCTCACATTCAGATGAAACAGAGCTGCTATATTATTAAAGACCTCGCTTATAGGATTATATATACTTGCAGCAATCATAAGAAATATCAAATAGGTAAACAATGTAATAGATCCCTCTGCCAACATTCCGGCTCCCACAATAACTACACTTGCAAGGCCCAGTTTAAGAAAACTCAGAGCAGAATTAACAAAGGCTCCCGTCATAAGTTCTCCTTTTACAAGCTGGTTTTCATAAACATCCACTGTTCCGCAGAGATTCTTCATATAATCCTCTTCATTATTATATGATTTGATTTCCTGTATGGTATCCAATCCTTCCTGAATAGCTTCGCTAACATCTCGTTTCTTTTTATACACAAGGAGATTTGCCTTATCTATAAACTTCCTTGCACCAAGCAATATAACGGCGGCTAACGGAACAACCCAGAACAAAGCAACGGAAAGCTGCCAATTATAAAAGAACAATCCTGCTGCAATAAGCAATAGACTTGCAATAGCTGCAATCAATTGAGGCACAGCGTGCGAAAAAGTATGTTCGAGTTCTGTACAATCTTCCATTATCGTAGAAGTCAAATCCGACAAATTCTTTTCGCCGAAAAAAGCCAGCGGTAATTTGCGGAGTTTTTCAGCAAGAGAAATCCTGCGTTTTGCACTTTCATCATAAACAGTAGTATATGTACTGTCATATTGAAGAATGGCTATTACGAACATAACCAGCATGAAACAGATAGACAGCAAAAGATAATACCATATGCCGTGAGTTATCCCGGATGAAGGACCCGATAACGGAGTTAAATAATCCTTAAGAAAAAAGAACATAAGAACCGCCGGCAACATTAAGGAAAGGTCCAGCATCGTTGTAAAAAAGGTCCCTTTTAAAAAGTCTTTCGCTCCTTTTTGAGAGAGTGCGAATCTTTGTTGTATAAAATTAAGCACGGCCAACCTCCTTTCCTATCGTCCATTTTACGGATTGTTGATATTCATTCCACATATTTGTATATATTCCTTTATTTTTTATTAATTCTTCATGTGTGCCCTGTTCTGCTATTGTGCCATTTTTCACAACAAGAATCTTATTGGCATTTATAACGCTGGTTAACCGGTGTGCAATCATAAGGACTGTTTTCCCTCGCGTAAGCTTTTCTATTGCGCTACGTATAAGATATTCATTCTCAGGATCAGTAAAGGCTGTTGCTTCATCCAGAACTACAATAGGAGCATCTTTGAGAATAGCTCTTGCAAGAGCTATACGTTGCTGCTCTCCTCCGGAAAGATATGTCCCGTCGGTTCCTATTTTTGTATTCAACCCGTCGGGAAGTTTATCTATTATCTCACGGCATTGTGCAAGGTCTACCGCATTATTTATTTCCTCGTCACAGGCAGAAGGTTTGCCGTATCTTATATTCTCAAGCAAGCTCGTTTTAAAAAGGTGGGTATTTTGGAATACGAAGGAAATATTTTTCATCAAATCCCCGTGACTTATATCTCTCACATCTGTTCCACCTATAGAAACCGTTCCTCCGTCCACATCCCAGAAACGTGGGATCAAACGTGCCAGAGTAGTCTTTCCCCCGCCAGAGGGACCGACCAGAGCAATGGTAGCCCCCTGAGGAATAGAAAAAGAAACATGATCCACCGCCCTGATGTTCGTCCCGGGATAACAAAACGTAACATCGTCATAACTTAGATCGTAACCTTTAACCGGCTTTGATATGTCAGATTCGATAAGAGGCTTCACATTTGTAAGTTCCTCTATTCTTTCAACGGCCTGTCCGGCCTGTTCCACAGCCTGACTCAAATACATGCTCCGCATTATGCTCTGAGAAAACACAGGAGTTATCAACACAAAAAAGAAAAGATTAAGCAAAACTCCAGAATAGTTTCCGGACGATCCGACTAACAATATTGCTGCAGGTATCAGAAAAAAGGCAAAGCTGTTTATAATAACCATATAAACAGACATGGGGATTTTGCATACCTTAGTATAATTGATAACCATTTCCCTGTATTTCATAATACTTTTATAAAAATTCTTGAAGGAGAAAACAGTCTGTTGAAAAACCTTCACTACCGGAATTCCGCGAACATACTCAACCGCTTCGGTATTCATATCTTCCAAAGAATTCATATATTTCCACATATACTCCTTCCCTTTTTTACCCATCATGATCCTTATATTAAACAAGGCTACAACTATAGGAATCATACATGCCAATCCCAGACGCCAGTCGAATCCTAAAATCAGCACCAGGGCACTTAAAGGCATAATAATGCTTCCTGCAAGATCGGGCATTTGATGGGCAAGAAAAGTATGTGTTATACTGGCATTCTCATCAATGATTTTTCGGATACTACCGGTAGTATGATTTTCAAAAAACCCCAAAGGCAGTCCTACTATCTTTTTCATTGAATAACGTCTCACATTAGCTTCCGCTCTAAAAGCGGCAAGATGAGAACATGATAATGCGGCAAAATATAGCAGAACACTTCCCACAGCAAGTCCGGCAGCCCAAAATGCGTAAGTATTTACAAGAGCGAACGAAGTTTCATTTCCTGCAAAGAGTTCTCTTACTATTAACCAAATAAGGACATAAGGAGCCATACCTGCAAGGGAGCTGAGCGCCGAAAGGAAGAGAGCCGCAGGCAACAAAGCCTTCTTTCCCGTCATAAAAGTTTGTAATTTCAATAATGTATTCATATATAAAGTTTAAAAACGAACATTGTTCACATATGTCCAAAAAAATTATTCTTTTACATTCATTATTCTCTTCCATCCCGCCGTAGCATATTCCATATACTCATAAATAAATTTCTGCAATTCGTCATAAGATAAATCATGCATTACAAGCTCTGATACTATGCTTATCCACCAAGAGCTTAAAATATGTATGAAAAAATAGGAGATATTCGAATTAATATCGGGATATTTTTTATTAACTATTTCTATATATTCCTTCCCCATTTCTGTATATCTGTCAATACACTTCTCTCTGTAATTCTCCAGAGAAGAACCGGAAGCTCCAAAAAGCAACAATTTAAAATCTTCCTTATAATGATGTATAAGGTCTACGAACATTGTTATCTGGCTTTTTACATATTCCTCCGAATCAAATACATATAAATCTATATTCGAATCCGAATTATGCGTTTTTGCAACATTATCCACAGCATCGAGCAACCCCGACAGAACTTCCCTAAAAAGTACGTCCTTATTCCTGAAATAATTATAAATATTGCTTAAAACGACCCCTGATTTTTCTGAAATCGAGCGCATGGAAGTTCCCTTGAAGCCTTTTTCCAGAAATTCCTTTCTGGAAGTCTCCAGTATTTTTTTACGTATGTCCGATTTCTGAATTTGCATAAAATAAAAAAATAAAAAAGCCGGAACCGCTTTTGCCTATCACACAAAACAAACAAATAATCATCAGGGATAAAAGATATAACAAATCAATACCGCCGGAGGAAAAATTAAGGCGTAAGAGCACATAAAAGAATCCCCGATGAAAGGCTATATAAAACAACGATTCCGACCTATTTATAACCTAAACTTTATCTTTAATCCGATTGCAAAGTAAAACAATACGGAAAGGCGATACAATCCCTTATTATTGCTATTTTGATACGGCTCCGTACCTTTTCATAATGATGCTACATATGAAACTTATTTAGTTTCAGAAGAAAAGATCCCTTCTTCATAGTCGTACACAAGAGGTTTCCCGGTAGGGATTTCCAACGCAAGAACTCCTTCTTTAGAAAGCTTTTCGATATACATTACTATAGACCTCAGGCTGTTTCCGTGAGCGGAAATCAAAACGTTCTTTCCCTTTTTCAGATAGGGAACTATCTTCTCTCTGAAAAACGGAATGGTTCGTTCGGCAGTATCTTTCAGACACTCGCCGTGGGGAGGCTGGACATCGTAACTGCGCCTCCATATATGAACCTGCTCATCTCCGTATACTTTTGCAGTTTCTGCCTTGTTCTTACCCTGAAGTTCGCCATAATACCTCTCGTTGAGATGCCAGTCGCTATATACGGGCAGCGTTTCCCGTTTCATCTGCTCACCGTAAATCTCGGCCCATTCCTTCATCTTTCCGTCGAGGTGCATTATTACGGGAGTTTTATTACTGTTTCCCTGAACCAGAGCCAACATAGCCGTTTCTATGGCACGAATCTGAACCGAAGTAAATACGGCGTCGAATTCTATTGAAGCCAGTTCTTTTCCGGCGTTTTCAGCTTCCTTTATACCTTCGGAAGACAAAGGGACATCCACCCAGCCGGTGAATACGTTTTTCTTATTCCATACGGACTGGCCATGACGCAATAAAACCAATTTAGACATAATCGCAACATTAAAAATTAATACTAAAATTCAACTGTCTTCTGCTTGCCGTTAAAACCGTAAAAAACGGCTTTGGCTTCTTTTAGATAAAAGACCTGGGTATTTCCGTCATCGGCCTTGTAGCGCGCCTGCAAAGAAGGGTAGGCATCGAGCATACTCTGTCTGGCCTCTATGCGGTCGTCCTCAACGGCAGCCGCACTTACCCTCACCCATTCGCTGCAGTCAGATGTTAATCCGCATATTTCTATACGGGGATTAGCCTTAATCTGTTTAGAAACATCTTTCTTCCGGCCGGTCTGTATATATAATCTGCCTTCGAAAATATTTACCGTGCCAAATGGACGGACACGCGGCTGATTGCCTTCTGCGGTAGCAAGAAAATACGTACCGCACCTCTTTAAAAATTCATATACTTCTTTCATTATTCCCTCTATATTTAATAATAATACTTAGTAAAAAACTTATGCAAATACACTTCCATAAATGTAATAAAAATAAGACAAATCTTAACCGGACTGCCAAAATAAAATAATTCTAAACAAACTCGCTTTTTTCATAGTTTTTGCAATACTATGTACCGGAGCATTAAAAAACTGCTATGGAAATAAATAAAATCCGTCGCCAGACTGCTCCGGAAGATTAATTATAATTATTATAAATAATATAGACATGGAAAATTCAAATTCAACTATCAGAACCGTCAACCCTTTCAATAACGAAATAGTAAAGACTTTTGACACAATGTCACATGAACAGGTAAGTTCAATAATAAATAAAGCCGATACTGCATATAAGAGCTGGAAAAAAACATCCTTTGCAACCCGTTCCGCAATAATCCATAAGGTTGCAGAAATAATGAGAAAACGGAAAAGAGAGCTTGGAGAACTTGCAACCCTTGAAATGGGGAAACTGCTAAAGGAAAGCATTTCCGAAGTGGAACTAAGCGCGGATATCTTTGACTATTATGCAAAAAATGCAGAAAAGCTCCTCGCCGATAAAAAGCTGGAGACACCGTTCGGCGAAGCCTTCATAAGTTATGATCCTATAGGAGTCATATTGAGCGTCCAGCCGTGGAATTTCCCGTATTATCAGGTAACCAGGTCTGCAGCACCGAATATTATGGCGGGAAACACCATGGTCCTCAAGCACGCTTCCAACGTCCCGCAATGCGCCAAACTTATGGAGGACATATTTATAGAAGCCGGCCTTCCGGATGGTGTTTACAATAACATTTTCCTGCCCGGGAAAGACGTGGAACCGCTTGTAAGCAATCCCAAGATTGCAGCGGTATCGCTTACCGGGAGCGAACCTGCCGGTGCATCAATAGCGGGAGCAGCCGGTTCAAAAGCTAAAAAATCCACACTGGAACTAGGAGGAAGCGATCCATTTCTTGTTCTGGAAGATGCAGACATAGACGACGCAGTTGAAACGGCGGTATACGGACGCATGTGGAATGCAGGTCAGGTTTGCGTTTCTCCCAAGAGGGTCATAGTTCCAGAAAAAAGGTACGACGAATTTCTGGACAAAGTAAAAAGCACATTTACGAAACTTAAGGTAGGCAACCCCATGGATGATGATACCGATGTTGCTCCACTGAGCACTGAAAAAGCTGCACGCGATGTAGTAAAACAAATAGAAAAAGCTAAGGAACAGGGCGCACATATATTATTGGGAGGGAAACGCGCCGACCGTCCGGGAGCATTCGTAGAACCTACGCTTATTACCGGCGTCACTTCCGAAATGAACGCTTATTATGAAGAAATATTCGGACCGGTATTCGTATTATATAAATACAAGACGCTGGACGAAGCTATAAATCTGGCAAATGCAACCGACTTCGGATTGGGAGGAACAGTTTTCGGAACGGACAAGAAAAAAGCCGTGGAAGTAGCCCGACAGATAGAAACCGGCATGGTTTACATTAATCATGTTACTGGCATAGCTCCCGAACTGCCGTTCGGAGGCGCAAAAAGATCGGGATACGGACGCGAACAGGGAGAAGCAGGAATATATGAATTCGTAAATGAAAAACTGATCCGCGTAACCGATTCCCATAACGCATATTAAAATTCCGTGGGGGATTTTTACCCCAGGCAAGACAAAAGCCTACGCCGGCAAAACCGGCGTAGGCTTTTTATATGCAATATTTAGAAATCAGTATTTTAGACCATGTGCTTTACAGTAGGATTCGAAATTCTTAAGCATTTTTCGCCATTGACTTGCCGTAAGCGAACAGTGGACTTTATCTTC
>JALCMP010000002.1 GCA_022648545.1 Bacteroidales bacterium
TGTTTCCTCCGATTCCTTTGAAAGGAGAAAAAGAAAAGATTATATATACAGTAGACTCCATGGCGTTACCCAAACGACGTAAATGTAACTTATTTTAGATTTCTGCTATAAATCTGCTACATATATCCAAAATTTTTTATGTTTTTACTAATCAATGCTTTATAATATATATTACTGAGACTCCAGAATCTGTTCGTAATGAAATTGGAGTTGAAATTGAGAAAATTATTTTTGAATATATTCCTGAGAATTTAGAACAGAATGTGTCATCTCTTTCTCACGAAAAACAGTTGGAAATGATATATTCGATTATGGAATGCATAAGCAAAAAAACAGGTCATTCCATATTAGATAAAGATCAAATAGAAATACGTCTACAAACCGCAATTTGTGAAATAACAAGAAAATTCTGTTGGGTTTATAGAGATTGGCAATCTGCAATAGGAGATGAAATGTTAGTATTACTTAATAATAGTTATAGATATTTTGATGTCATAGGTTTTGCTGAATTTACAAAGAAAAAAGACGGAAATAGGTGGATAAAGAGAGTAGAAAGTTTATTTTCTAATTTAGATGTTTCAATTGGTAATAGATTTGATACCAGAGTTCGGCAAATAAAGGGAATCTATATTTCGCTTATTAGTCTAATTGAGACGTTAAATTCAAGTATAAATGATTATGAAGGAATTTCAAAGAACAGTTTAGAAACTTTATCTGACTATAGGGATCAATTAACCAATAGTATGGGACTAAATAACGTTAAATCCAAGCAAAGAGGTGTAAGAAAAAATATTTAACGATTCTTTTTTCACATTAAGAAATATTTCAATTAACAAGGTGCATTTCTCCAAATAATTTGTTTATTCAAACAATAGTAGTTATCTTTGACGTTAGTAACGTAAAAGAGTGGTATGATTGTTTCATTTGGCACAAAAGATACTGAAAAGATTTGGCAAGGTGAACGGGTAAGGAGAATACCTATTATGATACAACATATTGGGCGAAGAAAATTAAGGATGATAAACAACTCCCAAACTTTATCCGATCTTAGAATACCCCCGTCGAACAGACTCGAGAAATTACAAGGTTCGGATTTTTACAGTATCAGAATCAATAACCAGTGGAGAATAGTTTTCAGGTGGATTGATAACAATGCACACGATATTGATATAATGGATTATCATTAAAAATACAGGAGGTTAAAATGGCAAGATTGGCAAATATTCATCCCGGAGAAATATTACTCGAAGAGTTTCTGCATCCTCTTGGAATAACGGCATACAAACTATCAAAGGATACAAATATACCGCAGACCCGTATTTCCCAGATCATAAAAGGCAAACGCAGGATAACTGCAGATACGGCATTAAGGTTTGCTTCCTATTTCGGTACGACGGCAAAATTCTGGCTTGGTTTGCAGAATGATTTCGATATCGAAGAAGAACAGGAAAACAAGGAAGATGTTTTTATGGAGATAAAACAGAAAGCACCACAGCAGGCAATATGAAATTATAAAGATTAAAAACATTTCCTCCAATTCCCATGTTTCCTCCGATTCCTTTGAAAGGAGAAAAAGAAAATATTATATACACAGTAGACTATATGGCATTACCCAAATGACGTAAATGTAACTTATTTTATATTTCTGCTATAAATCTGCTATATATATCCAAAATGTTTTATATTTTTACTAATCAATACTTTATAATATATATCTATTTATTTTATATATGTATCATATTTGTACCATAAATATATAAACAAGTGATTATCAGTATAGATTATTTTTGAAGAAGTAAAGTAAAGTAAAGTAAATTAAATAGATAGATGCTAACCCGCTGCAGACTTAGTGCCTGCGGCGGGTTTTTTATTAGAAGAGTCTGACGAGATTGTGGTTTATAAAGGTAATTCTTATACCATTTGTAAAGTAGGCACAGGACTCACCATGATAGTATATTTACTGTATAATCACACAAAAAAAGAGGAATATTTATAATCTCACCATCTTTCGATAAATTTTTTATTGAATATCTTATTTTATATTTGGGATGAAATAAATCGCCATATACTTTCAAACTTTTTCCCCGGACATTCGAACCGGATTTTACTTCTATAGGAATAATATCTTCCCCATACTGCAATAAGAAATCCACTTCTGCATTTCTTTTCGACGTCCAATATCTTAAAGGGACATCAAATTGAGAAGACAGACTTTGCAACACAAAATTTTCAGCACATGCCCCCTTGAATTCAACATAATTTTCATTAGGGGACAATATCACTGATGCCGGCATCTCTGATAAAGAGCGAAGCACCCCTATATCACACAAATAAATTTTGAAAGCATTCAAATCATCATAAGCCTTCAACGGCAATTTAGGCACTCTATTCAATGCAACGGAATAGATCAAACCGGCCTGCTTTAACCACAACAAAGCATCTTCATATTCTCTGGCTCTGGCCCCTGACCTTACCAATTGATAAATAAACTTTTTATTTTCCCGGGCAAGCTGAGAAGGCAAGGAAGTCCAAATATGAGAAAGTTTCGGAATTAATGAAGAAGCAGGATGTTTAGAAAAATCTAATCTGTAATCACTTATTATTCCATGTAATACAAGATCTACATTACCTGAATCTTTTTCTTCCAACATTATTTTAGCCGCAGATGGCATCCCTCCGCAAATCAAATATTTTAGGAAACTATCATAAATCCGATTAAAAAAGATATCCGGTAGAGGCTTCACTTGCTTCAATGTTTCAAGATATTCATACATATCAACATCTGCGGAACGTAAGAATTCTTTGAATGTCAAAGGATAAAGTTTCATATGATCCACCTTCCCAACCGGAAAAGAATCTCCACGAACCATACTAACCCCTAAAAGCGAACCGGCACACACAACAGCATATTTTGTGATAAATATCACACTTTACACGGGGTAATATGTGAAATATCATTTACACAAAGTTTGGATTTTCTTTGTTGTTTTATAAACCCAATATGCCCCATATCCAATGCTATTCCCATTTCAAAATACACCCCATGATTATAATTGCATCCAAAAGCAAACGTTATAGTTAATATAAATATTCTTAATTATTCCTTTACACACCGAACAGAAAATCCGTGAGCACGACTATCATTGGAAGATGCGCCAATATCGCCACTGTAGAAAAACAGGCGATAAGAATACTTAGAAGCCATAGAAATAGATGCGGACCAATAAAGTGAATGGGAGCCAATGCGGGAAAACGCCCCCAAAATACAATCCCAATATCCGGCCGCCGGATAAAATGTTTTTCCTGTAGGATTAGTATTATCGGCTCCACCCCATAAAGCATCATTTTGGTATTGCCTGTTATCAGAAATTGTATACCAGTCATACCCTATGTTATTGCCTCTTATTCCAAAATAAAATATCATTGGATTTTTTATTGAATTCTTAAGATTTAGTATTCTGTCACTTGTAGTAGCAACAGCAGGTTTATGTTTTATTCCTGTTCCGGATGTTCCACTTTCTTCCGTAAGAACTGTTCCGTTAGCATTATATCGGTAAACTTGTATAAACATCATTTTCTGATAAATAATAATTACTTGCTCCCGGGAATGGATCTTTTCTACCCCACTGATATAGTAGCCCCATTATCGTTACAGTTGCCGGAGTCGTTGACGTTGCTCCCAAATTCCTGTCCATCCATATATAGCTGCCGTTTGCATTTGCTATTGTGTATATGTCTCCGTTTTTTATGGGAGAGATATCAGGGTCATAATCCGTAACCCAAATATGCCAACTCCACAGAATATCGCCCGTTTGGTTCTCTCCCGAATATGCAGCAATTACGGCAGTCCCGGTTTGAGTAGCATTATACGCAGTGATTTGAACCGCCTGATTTTCACTTGTAAAACCGTTAAGCGAAATAAGATCCGGAGAAGTTTCCCATAGTATCCCGACAGATGATGCCGTATGGTTTACATCCAGTCCGGTACCTGCCTCAGCTTCTGAATTACCATTCCCCTTCACATTCACCGGAATAATCAGACTATTCCCTGGTGCGATCATGTAGCAATTAGCTGTATTCGTAACCTCAACCGCCGAGCTCTTTATGGTTACATCGAAAGTATACTGGGTACCGGCAAGCAAACCAAATGCAGAAGCATCATCAACCGTTCCGATTATATCTTCCCCGTCTATAGTAAACGTAAACTTAAGGCTTCCGCTCAATGCCGTATTGTTCGGAACCATCAATATATATACAGGAGAAGTACTTCCCGAAGCAATACCACTGATTCCTACATCGCTTATAGTTACAGTTCCTTTATCTCCGTCCGAAGGGACGCCGACTTTCCCCGTAAACAGATTATACGTATCGGATGAAATAACACCGGGGTTTTCAATCTTTATCTTACTTATCGCACAGGCTCCGTCGTATGATACATCTCTGGTAAATCTGAATACAAACCGTGAATAAATATACTTAAGATTAAACGATACCGGCGATCCGCCGGCAGCGGAGACGTCGTTCTTCTGACAACATAAATCTTTGTCCTCCGAGTAAAGCCGGGATGTAAGCGTAACATTACCGTCCGAACCTACCGAACTATCATACGGATAATAAGCACGCAATTTGGCAAGACTCTTAGTCAGATATATCTGTTTCCTATTGTCCGAAGGGCTCCAGCTCGTTCCCGACGAATTACCGGAGGAATATTTTATATTGTCTGCGGTACCTGAATAACAGGAACCTGCCATACGGAACACTCCGATGCTTTTGCCGGTCCAATTCCAGTCTCCCGACTTTGTCCACGACGATGCAGAACTGCCGCCGGTCGCGACATTGAGTGAGACCTCACCAATCTGCAAGGGAACCAGTGTCTCTTCTTCAGCATTGCCGTTATCTTCCTTCTTGCATCCTGAAAAAAGAAGAATACCTACAACAAATACGAAAACCATAAAAGTTCCCGTAAATTCTTTCCGTTCTATTTCTATTTCCATTTCTTTTAATTCTTTATTTACAATATTTACCGAGCAAGACACAAAAATCCTCACCGGGGATCTCTTCCTATGTGATTTCAGACAAGAAAACCGTACCTTTACGGTCGTTTGATTTAATAAACAGATATATGCGTTCCATAGGCCTGCGTAGTTTTTAAAGCTTGAAGTTTAAAACACGAAAAGAGCGTGAGAAGCGTTTATTCGTCTTAGAGGTACAACCACGCACCCACAGATACAAATAAGCACAACCCACGCTCAAGCGCAGGCGTTTCAATTGCTTATTGCTTTGTACCTGTTTTGAAAGTGGTTGTTTTCTAAGACAAAGACAATAGCTAAAAACGCTAATTTTCTATTATGTCATCAAGGGGAAATATTCTGGTTTCCACCCGATAACGCAAATGTATATAAAGTTTTGATTATGTAAAACAATCAACTGGCAAAATGACGATAGAAGCATGACATCACCCTGTTCACTTCCCTTGGAATGATAACCATGTTCAATGCGTTTTCTTCTACGTCCCAGCCGTAAACAAACGGATTTTTCATTAATACGGCATCATTGGCCGGAATACTGTCGCGATTCCTCAATTTTGATATTACGACATCATATTTTGAGGTTCCTTCAACTTCCCGCGCCGCTTCAAAATATTGTAAAGCTTCGTCATACTTTTCTATTTTGAAATTACAAACGGCCAATATACGGAACAGGGAAACCTTTGTACCGAAAACGGTATCGACATCAGGAAAATAAAGATTGTATTTAAGATAGTCTTCAGCAGTTCTTATAAACGATTTAATTTTATCGGCATCTTCAAACCAGGAGTCATCGAGAGAATATTTAAGGAAAACAGTATCTTCATTTATCAAACTCTTGCGCATCCACATCATTCCGGGAACAATAACCCAGACTGCAGGAAATTTTATTCCGGGATGCTGTACATCAATTACAATCAATTCCTCGTTTTCCTTTTTCAGCAAATCAGTAAAATAGTCTACATCATCACGGAAATCGGAATTACGCGGAAAGGATTTACGGAGATATTCAAATGACACCATCGGGGCATCACCGTCCAGAAGAAAGGATAAATCCCTGTCCGTAAGATAACTGCGGAATTCACTATTATGAATTGAAACAGCCTTCCCATATGTCTTTTTCATATTAAGAACCCAGTGCTTCCATATTATATCGGGTCCGGAGTTTATGAAAAGCTTTTCAGGAGGATCGGGAGTTTGCCGTCTTTCGGTCAAACATCTCAGAACAGCTTCCGTAAGATTCAGAGCAGCCCCTGCGTTTACCTGGCAATAGAATATATCCTTTTTCAGCCTATTATCAGTCTTTTCCAGATTATGGTCTATAAGAATAACCCCCACAACAGGAAATTTTCCGCCAAGAGAAAAATCTTTTATGATTACGTCTATATTGTTTTTATTGTAAAATGATATCTGATCTTTTATATCCCGACAGGATATCGTATCCGGATCGATTGTAGGAACAGAAATATGGTCATACATTATTTTAAAATAGCAGTAACGCTCTATTACCTCCGATAGACCCTGCGTTATAGCTTCTTCCAATGTGTTTCCCGATGCCGTTCCGTTTGTCCCTCCTATTTTGGAAACGAATTTTACCGGAATCTTCACTTTTTCATTATTTGTTAAAGAATATCCGGTTACCCAGTGAAACTTTGCAATATCCGATTTCAACAAAATTTTTCTGTCTTCATCTTGACGGATATCTATTGGAATAAATTGTTCCGGATAAATCTTACGCAAGCCATCATCAATATCTTTATAACTATACCCTTTTAGAAAAGTATAATTCCTTATTTTATAAAAAAGATCTTCATCAAAATTAACATTGGAAAACAAATCCTTTCTTTTAGGCAAATGTGTTAATTTTAAAAAAAAGCCTCCCGATGAAATACGTTCTGCAGCCTCTGCATAAGCGCTGGCTTTTGATAAAACGGGGGTCGTTCCTTTGCCAAAACTGTAAAAGGGAGACCTGCTTACAATACATCTGCCGCTAAAGACGCCAAGACCCGTAATCCTTTTAAAAGGGTTATATTTGAGATCAAGTCCTATTACGGAGATTCCTTCTTCTATTCTCTTTATCGTATTTTCCGGAATATCAGATTTGTAATTATTAAAGACCTTGGGGGAATTTTTTAATATCATAAAAAGATTTATTTTATTTCGACAAAAATAAAATATTTTTATCTTTGTAAAGATAAATTTCGTATTTACAATAAAAACTATTTAACCTATGAAAGCAAAAGAAAACAGCACAGAGTTGTGGACAACTCCCGAGATAAAGATAATTTCCGTTGATGAAACAATGTCTGGTTCCGGTACTAAGAATATGGATGCATTTAATTCATATGAAGAAAGTTAATATTCACAATTAGAATTCAATATAGCACGCCTTAAAAAGACGTGCTTTTATTTTAAGACCTTCTTTCATTTTAATATATGCTTTTTAATTCCATTGACTTCGCATTTTTTTTGCCTGTCGTTTTTACTCTCTACTGGTTACTTTCAAATAAAAAATTAAAACTGCAGAATTTACTTGTAGTAATTGCAAGTTATGTTTTCTACGGATGGTGGGACTGGCGCTTTCTTTTTTTAATGTTCTTTAGTACGATCGTCGATTATTCGGTAGGGCTCGGACTGATGAATCAGGAAAAACAGAAGAAACGCAAGCTGTTATTATTTATCAGCATTTTAACCAATCTGGGACTTCTGGGATTTTTCAAGTATTATAATTTTTTCATAGAAAATTTCTGCACGGCATTTACTCTTTTGGGTATGCCGATAAAAAACGTACATACTCTTAATATAGTTTTGCCGTTAGGGATAAGCTTTTATACTTTTCAAACATTAAGCTACAGCATTGACGTGTACAGGCGCAACCTCAAACCCACAAAAGATTTTATTGCTTTTGCCGGGTTCGTGAGTTTTTTCCCCCAGCTGGTAGCCGGACCTATAGAAAAAGCAAGCCATTTGCTTCCGCAGTTCTTAAAAAAACGATCTTTAGATTATTCTAAAGCATCCGACGGGATGCGGCAAATACTTTGGGGATTATTTAAGAAAGTAGTTATTGCAGATAACTGCGCCGTATTTGTTGATAATATTTTTGCAAACAATCCAACATTTAACGGAAGCAGTTTAGCCGCAGGAGCAATTTTGTTTTCCATACAGGTATATTGCGACTTTTCCGGATATTCGGACATAGCGATAGGAACAGCACGCCTTTTCGGATTTGAATTGATGCAAAACTTCGCCTTTCCGTTTTTTTCAAGAAATATTGCGGAATTTTACCGGAGATGGCATATATCGCTTTTCAAATGGTTTAAGGATTATGTTTATATACCGCTCGGGGGGAACAGATGCAGCAAATTCAAGCACATAAGAAATGTATTCATCGTTTTTATCATATGCGGATTATGGCACGGAGCCGGCTGGACATATCTTATGTGGGGAGTAATAAGTTCAATTTATTTTCTGCCTCTGCTGCTCGGGAGGAAAAAGAAAAAATATACAGATATAGTTGCAAAAGATAAAGTGTTCCCTTCCATCAAAGAGGTCATATCAATGTTCTCTACATTCTGTTTGTTTACGTTCTCGTGTATTTTTCTCAGGGCGGAAAACATAAATCAGGCATTCAGCTATATAAAAGGCCTTCTCTCAACATCTTTTTTCGAAAAGCCGGGATTCGGAGGCGGAGAGAAATTAAGAGAAATTATTCCTATTATTATTGTCTTTTTTATAATTGAATGGATAGGACGCAAAAATAAATATGCTATAGAAACGTTCGGATTAAAATGGCCTCGTCCGCTTAGATGGACATTTTATACAGCCATAATAATAATAAGTATGCTGCTTGCGGGGGAAGGCAAACAATTCGTTTATTTTCAGTTTTAAGCATGAAAAGGTTTATTATAAACATATTTAAGTTTTCCGCTTTTTTCATATTGATTTTTTTTATATTGAATTTCATATGTAAATTATATACGCCTGAAAAAGACAGGTTTCAGTGGAAATATGATGAATTGTTTCATCCTAAGGTAAAAGCAAAATTCGTCATATTCGGCACCTCCAAATCGGCACGCGGCATTAATCCCAAAATACTGGAAACCGACAGCCTTTCGGTCTACAATTTTGCCTTCGATTCCTCGAATCCGGAATTCCTCTATTATTTATATACAAATCTTTTCAGACATTATTATCCAAAACCAAAATTCATTTTAATGGACGTTACATGGATTATGCTAAATCCTACTATGCCGAGAAAGATAGAACAGGACAGCAGGTACTTTCCTTTAAAAGATTATTTGTATTTATTTTTTAATACTAAGAAAAAGCATCTGGCTTTTTTTAATCGTTACTATTTGTTTAACAGGGAAGTCAGCAAATATGGTGAAATTGATATTACTTATAACGGATTTACTCCCATAAACCATATAAAGACCCATGGCTTAACAAAACATGATCGCTCCTTTATACTAAAATTAAATGATGAAAAGCAATTGGACTATCTGAAATTGCTGCTTGAAGCATTTAAAAAGGATAGTATCAAAACCCTTCTTGTAATAATGCCCGATGATCTTGATGAGAATATGCAAAATAATCCGGTAATAACAAATGCCGTCCGCAAGCTCAAGGATGTTGCAAAAGACGAAAAGATAGAATTAATAGATTACCGGGATTGCATTCATTCGGATTCGCTTTTTTACGACTGGAATCATTTAAACATAAACGGAGCACGAATCATGTCTGAAAAAATACGCAATGATATTGCAAAAAGGACGACCCTGTATAAAGATAAGAATTAAAAATTCAAGAATTTTCCCACATAATATATGCGGCAATATGACGAATGATATGAAAGACCTTGCCAACTGGATAATTTTCAACATCATTTTGCATTTTTTTCCATTCATTAATAATCGACACAACATCAACGTTACGGCCGAAACTCCCGGATTCCATTTCTCTTAAAATATTATTCATTTCCTCCGGATAAGCACATAACCTTGCCGTAATGTCGGAACTTTGCTTCCCCTTCTTTTCATTCAGTCTTACAATATCAGGGAGCTTTCCTTTCATCATGGAACGCAATATCCATTTATTCATCTTTCCTATGAACAGTTCATTAGGGATTGAAAGAGCACTTTCTATAACACGCGGATCAGCGGTAGGATCACGCAGCTCGATGCCCAATTCACATCCGGCATATGATCCGCAATGAAGTCTCAGCACGCCGAAATCCAGAATAAGAGATGAATTCTCATTGTGATTTACATAGTAACGTTTAAATGTGGGATCGAATCCGGATGCCTTCATTTTTTCAGCAAGTCCCAGCGAATCCTCAAATGATTTCATGCAATATGAGTAATTATGCCACGATTCACGGCCACATGACATATTTTTATACATATTAGTAACCGGGTTATTTCCATACAAAAGAGGTTTTAACACTTTCTTCTTCACAAGCTTATAAACTCCGTATCGTTTTAATATCCACGAAGCCGGCATTGCATCTTCAAGACCTGTCCAGGATATAGTGGCATTACCGAATTCTCCCATTAAAAGCGTTCCGTAATTCCTCTTTGCAACAGTGTTATAGATATCAACTCCCCAATAGGCATTGCCCGCTCCATGGAAAGGTTCACCAAACAAGTCCACTCCTCTTTTTACTCCTTCTATGGGGGATATCTCCGTGGAGGTTAAAAAATGAGGATCTATATTGCCGCTTGCTTCTACTATTGCTTTTATAAACGGACTTTCGTCGCCGAAATTATGGTTGGAGATAGACCTGGATGGAGAAAACCGCGGTACATGGCTGAATGCGGCAAGACGCTTACCCTGCCCTGCAAGATGTTCTGCGGCAAGCATGCAGACCGAACTCGAATCCATTCCCCCGCTCAACGTTGCAGCAACAGGCTTGTAAGAACGAAGACGGCATTTTACAGCTTTATTAAAATTATCAAAAAGGTCTTCCACATAGTCTTCTAACTTTAATCCTTTACGCTCCTTAATCTCTTCATAATTCCAGTAGCGGTTCAACTTCGAATCGTTTTTTGAAACGCTTAAGGTGCGCGATGGCAAAAGACGCAATATATTTTTAAAGTACGTTTTGTCAAACTCGCCCGGCCAGATTACAAGAAGACGGGCTATCATTAATTCATCGAGCTCTTTCTTTATGAAAGGCAGAGGCTGCAGGCCTTTGTTGGAAGTGGCGAATGCAACAACCTTGTCGTTAATATAATAATCTATTGAAGTATAATCCCATTTGTCGCGGGCAATAAAAAGTTTTTGCGAATCGGTGTGGAATGCCGCAAGCGACCATTTGCCCATGAGTCTGTCAACACAGTCCTCCCCCCATTTCCTGTATGCCAGGAATATAAGGTTACCGTCCGGAATGTTTTTTTGTTCTTCCGCGGGCACGTTAAGCGGCGCAAACAGTTCGTCCCTGTTGTCTATCCGGCCTTCTGCAACAAAAAGCAGTTTTTCATCTTCCAGCCATTTGGGCATACACTCGTTTACAGCCTCGGGAGTATTGTAGGTAAGCATATGCCCCATCCCGCAATTTCCATGGACAAGAAAGGCATGCTTTTCATGAGGGAAGTGTTTTATCCCGCCGTACATTGTTTCAAGTTCGCTGGTAACGGGCTTGCCGTCCCTGTAGAAGATTCCAAAAATTGCACTCATATATAACAAATTCCGCCAAAGATAGGTATAAATAATCTAACAGCATGTTTGTATTAAAGGGAGACAATTAAAATCCTTTTTGCGAATTCACTTTTGAATCGTAGATTTACTATTATGTACTGGGATAGAATAACGATCAAAACGGATGGAGGCGAAATGGTCCGGGCCATGGCTCCCGTTATAATTTCGGCGAGCAGGTCGACGGATATTCCGGCCTTCTATTCCGACTGGCTGATCCGTCGCATTAAATTGGGATATGTAAAATGGAAGAATCCGTTCAACGGCGCACCTTCTTATGTTTCGTTTGAAAATGCCCGTCTTTTCGTTTTCTGGACCAAGAATCCGGAGCCCATGCTGCAATATCTTCCTTTTCTGGAAAGAAAGGGCTACGGCTATTATTTCCAATTTACTCTTAACGATTATGACAATGAGAAGTTCGAACCAGGGGTTCCGGATGTTGGAACAAGGATTGAAACTTTTCAAAAATTGTCCGTCGGGGTGGGAAAAGAAAAAGTAATATGGCGCTTCGACCCGTTGATCTTAACCGACAGGATTGGCGTGGACGAGCTGCTTAAGAAGATGGAAAGTGTTGGTGATCAGCTGAAAGATTACACGCATAAATTGGTATTCAGCTTCGCCGACGTTGGCATTTACAAAAAAGTGCAGAGGAATCTTTGCAATCACGCCATTGCTTACAGGGAATTCGACGAGAAGGCAATGAACGAGTTTGCCGCGGGGCTGCAGAAGCTGAACGAAAAGTGGGATTTTGAAATAGGCACCTGCTGCGAGAAAATAAATCTGGACAGATACGGGATAATTCATAATAAATGCATTGACGACAACCTGATAGCCAGGTTATTCCCCAACGACAAACGGCTTATGGAATTTCTGGGAGTCCGTACGGAACAATCGGATCTTTTTAGTTGCGGTTCAGATTTCAACTCTGATTCTGATTACGGTTCAATTTGCAGTCTTGACTGCGCTTCCAGACAGACCGTTTCAAAAAGGAAAAGCCTAAAAGACAAAGGCCAAAGAGCAGACTGCGGATGCATTACGAGCAAAGACATAGGCCAGTACAACACCTGCCCGCACGAATGCGTCTACTGCTACGCAAACACCTCAACGGAAACGGTCAGGAAAAACTACGAACGGCACAAAAAGAATCCAAATAGGGATACGATAACGGGAGAATAAAGGAAGAATATTATTACTGCAATTCCCTGTTATTTGTGTAAATTTGTTATTGCGCATCAAAACCCTGACGATAGGAAACCTAAGACTCTTAAAAAATCAAATAATTCAATGAAGGTTATCAAATGAACTTTTAAACTTATGAATTACAGATCAGATTCTTAACATCATAAAGGATGAAAAAGAAGTGAGAGGAAAGGCTTTGGAAATCGTAAAAAAGAATATCGACTAAAAAATAATGAACCAGATAAAACCCACACGCGATAGCGATGCTTTATTTTCACATATAAAAGCTGTTCTCGACGAAGCCTGCACAAAAATAAGCCGTTCCGTAAATTCAGCAATGGTGCAGGCATATTGGAACGTTGGCAAGTATATTGTCGAATACGAACAACAGGGGGAACAAAGGGCAGAATACGGGAAAAATGTGATCAACGACCTTTCTGCACGTTTGGTAAAAGAATATGGCAATGGCTTTACAGCAACCAACTTACGCTATATGCGGCAGTTTTATCTTTGTTTTCCAATTTATCACGCACTGCGTGACAAATTAAGTTGGTCTCACTGTCGCACACTGGCATATACCAAATAAAAAAAGAATTGAAACAATTAATATAGAGGAAAAAACAAAGACGAACTTTTAACCCTTTGGCTTGCCGACCAAATAATCAATATCATAAAAGATGAAAAGAAATTGGCTGATAGAGCATTGGATAGGGCTAAAAAAGAAATATAAAACGAGAAAATGAACGAAGGTAAAAAACAACATATAAATTTAACTCCATCTGATTTTTACAGGACAATACGCCCCGAATATTTTTCTGATTCAAAGGTCGTTTATGATGTTGTATTGCCTAAGGAACAATTAGAGTTCGAATTATCAAAAATAACGACCAATCAAAAAGAAGCCGAATTTGAAACACTTTGTAGAAGATTGATTGAAAAAACAATTGCACCAAATCTAATTCCACAAGTAGGACCAACAGGTGGTGGAGATGGGAAAACTGATTCTGAAACATATCATGTTTCAGAGTACATATCAGAAAGGTGGTTTATACCTGAAAATGGCTGGAATAAAGATGAGAAATGGGCTTTTGCTTTTAGTGCAAAGCAAGATTGGAAACCAAAGGCAGCGGGAGATGTTGAAAAAATTTTAGACACCAATCGTGGTTATACTAAAATATTTTTTGTGACAAATCAGACACCGTCAAGTAAACAAAAAAAAGATTTCCAAGACGAATATTTAAGAACAAAACATATAGAAGTTACAATACTTGATGGTAAATGGATTATTGAAAAAATATATAACGATAATCTCATTGATATTGCCATTGATTCTTTAAACCTTTCCGATGTATATAAAAACAAAAAAACTGTAATCGGCAAAAACGATATTGAAAAAAATAAAAGGTTAGAAGAACTTGAAAAGAACATAACTAATCCTAATAGATATTTTGAGTACGATTTTCAACTTATTGAAGATGCTATTGAATCTGCAACACTTTCAAGACAATTAGAAAAACAGCGTAGTGAAGTTGAGGGTAAATTTGATAGAGCATTGCGATTCTGCAAAAAATTGAAATCAGAAAAACATTTTATCCGTATTTATTATCAATTAGCGTGGACATATCTTTATTATTATAATGATTATAAAAACTTTATTGACAATTACGTAAAATTAAAAAGTTTGATTTCAAACCAATCTGCCATTGCTGAAATCGAATTGTATTACAATTTATTCAATTCTTTGCAAGGAATGTGTAGCGCAAATTGTAATCTGTCCGATTTTGATATTGATATAAAACAGGAGCGACAAACTATATTGTCATTATTAGAAGATGTTTCTAAAAATAAAAATTTGCTATGTTCCGCACTGATAGCAAAAACATTTAAAGTTTTCATCTTTATTATGGATAGTTTCTCTGAAAAATCAAATCCAGATGAACACTTAAATGAGTTATCGGAACTTTTAAAACAAAGCGTTGGATATATTGACTTCCCGTTTGATTCTTTTAGGGTGTCTATTGAAAAGATAGGAGAACTTGTCCCGAACAATTCAAGTTTTGACAATTTAGTCGATACGGTTGCCCTCATAAACGAAAAACGAACTTCTGAAATTTCTTCGGGACAAATCTTTTTGAAAAGAGGAGGACAAAAACTTATTGCAGGATACGACAAAGAAAGTATTATTTATTTTGGTAAAGCAGTTCTAAAACTTTCAAAAGAAGAGCATAAATATGAAATGGGGCTCGCAATGAGAGGACTTGGATGGGCATACGAAAAAATGGGGTTGATGTGGGCTTCAAATAATTGCTATACATCTGCTGCATCTATTGAAATTAGAAAATGGTTTCAAAATGGAGAGATAACAATTCAGTTATATGATTGCATTAAAAATTTAGTGCAAAACGAAACAATGATTGGACGAATACCACAAATTCTAACTTGGTATGAGTTGTTAAATGTTATCTATCCACAGGTAATGACACAATATAAAGACGAAGAATTTGGTTTGATTGATGGTTGCTTATCTGTAAGGTTATTAAATACAGATATTGAACAAAGTGATAAATTTTCTATTTTGCCCGATATTTTAGAAAAAAACAGCTTGTGGCTTTCTGAAAATGCTTTGTTACATAAACTTGGTTACAGTGAACAAATTTTGCCCGATTATGCAAAAGGCAATATTAAAACCATTGAAGACTTAAACAAGTATTTTGAATTAAATGCTCAACAACCATTTACAGAGCAAATGTTATTTGGAACTAATTTATTGGCAGATGATAATATACAGCTTCAATCTAAGATATTAGGTTGTACTTTTTTTATTTCTTTTCAAGAAGATATAGAACTTCTTTTAGCAGCAGAAACAATATTGGCATTTTTCGAAAGTTTTTTGGCTACATCATTGCAAAATGCTTATGCTTCATCAGAAAAAATAAAGATTCATTTAATTCGTGATGAAGACGAAAATATATTAAGTTTTGAGTACAACGATTCCATTGATGAGTATCAATTAAAAATAAATAGGCTTGATTATGCAACTGAATTTAGAGATGAATTTAAACTTAAATTTATGGAGTTAGTTGCACATATTTTGAGTAGAAATATTGTCTTAAAGGATGGTGAAAAAACATTAGAGAATCTATTTAAGAATGAAGAAGTTCACGAAAGACAATCTTTCGTCTTTGAACATAGAAATTTTACAATGAACATATTAGGCGATAAACCTAAATTATTTTTCGATGCTTGGGAAACAAACGAATGCAAACAATATCCAAATAAAAGGACAGCACCACTAATTTATAGTCTTCACCCAAACAAAATTTTTGACGAAAAACATCAACCTTCAAAATTAGATTTTAATAGTGCAAAACATTCCGATATACAGGTGGTTTCAATTATTGATAATTCACTCTGGGATAAAGCGAAATGGAATGGATTTGGTGTTTTTTTAGATCAGTCTGATAAAAAACTCTTTGGCTTATTTATCGTTTTTCAAGATGAAGATGCTGGAAAATCTATTTTTAATAAATGGATTCAAAAATTTGGGAAAGAAGATAAAGAAGACAGTATTAAGATTACAATTATAAAAGGTATTAATAAAAATAATCCATTTGAATATCGTGTTCACATCACAAGTGATGTTAAACTTGATAATGTCAAACACAAAGAAAGATATTATATTGTCGCAGCAAGATTTCACACAATGACACCTAATAACCCTAGAAATCTGAATATGATTGAAGCATATTTTAAACAAAACACAAGGTATTTATTGTGCCCGGCAAAAATGATTTATATTGGAAATCAGGTAGGACAATCTGAGATTTTCCCTGAAACTTCAATTCTGAAAAATAAAATTGAAATTAAAAATGCTTGGGAAATTGGACTTTATGATATAGCAAGTAGTGGTATTTTAAAAGATGATAATCCAATAATACCTGATAATATCAAAAATGCACCCGTACTTGAAGTTTTAAAAAATAAAATGTAATAACTCAAAAATATAATTAACTCACTATAATGACCAAAGAACAGGAACGCGATGAGTTGCATCGCACGATTTGGCAAATTGCCAACGATTTACGGGGGAGTGTGGATGGATGGGATTTCAAATCCTATGTATTGGGAATGCTGTTTTACAGGTTTATTTCAGAAAATATAACCAATCATCTTAACAATATAACTCGTGCTGCGCATGGCAATGAAGACTTTGACTACGCGGAAATAAGTGATCAGATGGCCGAAAATGCACGTCACAGCACTACCGTGGAAAAAGGGTTTTATATTCTGCCGTCGGAATTGTTTGAGAATGTAAGAAAGAGAGCAAAAAACGATAAAAATCTGAACGAAACTCTGGAACGTGTTTTCAAGAATATAGAAGGCTCTGCAACAGGATATGAAAGCGAAGGCGATTTAAAAGGTTTGTTCGACGATATTGATGTAAACAGCAACAAGCTTGGTTCTACGGTCGCCAAAAGGAACGAACTGCTTGTAAAAATACTCAATGCGGTCGGAGATATGAAACTTGGCGAATATCAGGAAAACTCCATTGATACTTTCGGCGATGCATACGAATATCTTATGACGATGTATGCCGGCAATGCAGGAAAATCCGGAGGGGAATTCTTTACCCCTCAGGAAGTTTCCGAATTACTCGCCGAAATTACCGTAGTAGGGAAAAAGGAAGTTAACAAAGTATATGATCCATGCTGCGGTTCAGGTTCTCTTTTGTTAAAATTTGCAAAAGTTTTGGGAAAGGAAAATGTAAGGCAGGGATTTTTCGGACAGGAAATAAATCTTACGACATATAATCTATGCCGTATAAATATGTTTTTGCACGATATAAACTATGAAAGATTTGATATAGCTCATGGTAATACACTTACGGATCCAAAACATTGGGATGACGAGCCGTTCGATGCCATCGTTTCCAATCCGCCATATTCGATCAAATGGGAAGGAGATGCCAATCCTCTTTTAATTAACGATCCGAGGTTTGCTCCGGCAGGTGTGCTTGCACCGAAGAGTAAAGCCGACCTGGCTTTTACCATGCACATGCTTTCGTGGTTATCGCCTTCCGGAACAGCTGCCATTGTAGAATTCCCGGGTGTACTTTATCGAGGAGGAGCAGAGAAGAAAATACGTCAATATCTCATAGACAACAATTACATAGACACCGTAATCCAACTTCCGCCAAACTTGTTCTTCGGTACAACTATTGCCACCTGCGTTATTATACTCAAAAAAAGCAAAAAGGACAATGCCACATTGTTTATCGATGCATCGAACGAGTTCGTGCATGAAGGAAATAAAAACAAGCTTTCCGAAGAAAACCGGAAGAAAATACTCAATGCTTTTATAGAACGTAAAAATGATGATTACTTCGTAAAGTTAGTTTCGAATGCCGACATCGCCAGGAATGATTATAATATAGCTGTCAGCAGTTATGTGGAGCAGAAGGATACGACTGAAAAAGTAGACATCAAAACGCTGAATGCTCAAATTGCCGATATTGTTGCAAAACAAAACCGACTTCGCTCCGATATAGACAAAATCGTGGATGATCTGGAAGGAGGTGAATTATGAAAGAAGAGCAGAAAGGGGAAATCTTAATTTACCAGACAGAAGACGGTCAAACGAAAATTGACGTTCGGCTGGAAGATGAAAATGTTTGGCTATCTCAAGGGCAAATGGCCGAACTTTATCAGTCCTCCAGAACAAATGTTGTTGAACATATTAAGCACATCTATGAAGAAAAAGAGTTGAATGAAAATTCAACTTGTCGGAAATTCCGACAGGTTCGGACAGAAGGTGACAGAAGAATAGAAAGAGAAATTTCTTTCTATAACCTGGATATGATCATTTCCCTTGGGTATAGAATCAAATCGCGAGTTGCCACCAAATTCCGTATTTGGGCAACTGAACAGTTAAAGGAATATATCATCAAGGGCTTTACAATGGATGATGAGCGCTTGAAACAATTGGGAGGCGGAGGTTATTGGTACGAGTTGCTTAACCGTATCCGGGATATTCGTTCATCGGAAAAAGTTTTATACCGGCAAGTCCTTGATCTGTATGCAACCAGTGTCGATTATGATCCGCATGTACCTGAATCGATAGAGTTCTTCAAGATTATACAGAACAAACTTCATTATGCTACACATGGGCATACTGCGGCGGAAATTATATATCAACGTGCGGATAGTGACAAACCTTTTATGGGACTAACCGTTTTCCCCGGTGAACAGCCAACTTCAAAAGATATCACCGTAGCGAAAAATTATTTGAACGAAAATGAACTGAAAGTTCTGAATAATCTTGTTTCCGGATATTTCGATTTTGCAGAGATTCAGGCAATGAAACATAAACCTATGTATATGTCCGATTATATCAGGCAATTGGACAACATTCTTTCTGCGAGCGGTGAAAAATTATTGCCAAATGCAGGTAGTATCAGTCATAAACAAGCTCTTGAAAAAGCCAAGGCAGAATTCAAAAAATACCAGGTGAAAACTCTTTCTCCCGTTGAAAAAGCATACCTTGAAAATTTAAAAGCCGTGCAAAAGAAAATCGATAAAAAAGGGCAAAACGATGAATAAGATAGAAAAACTTGTACAACAGCTTTGCCCGAATGATGTGGAATATAAGAAATTGGGGGAAGTTGTAAATATATTAGATAATCTGAGAAACCCTGTTTCAAAATCAGCCAGAGAAAAAGGGAATATTCCATACTATGGTGCAAATGGGACACAAGATTATGTAAAAGATTACATCTTTGAAGGAGTCTTTCTTTTAATGGGAGAAGATGGAAGTGTTATGAATAAAAATAATTCTCCTGTCTTACATTGGGCCACTGGAAAGATATGGGTTAATAATCATGCTCATATTATGAGTGAAATTAAAAATATTGCACTTCTTAGATTTATTTATTTCTATTTACAAACTGTTGATGTTACCTCAATAGTACGAGGCATGCCTCCAAAAATAAATCAACAAAATTTACGAGGAATATATATTCCTATTCCCCCTCTCCCTATCCAGCAAGAAATAGTAACAATCCTCGATAAGTTCACTTCACTGGAAGCCGAACTGGAAGCCGAACTGGAAGCACGTAAGAAACAATATGAATATTATCGTGATATATTGTTCGATTTTGATAAAGAAATAAATAAAGTAGAAATAGGCAAATTTGCTAAATTGTATGCAGGTGCAACGCCAAAAACAAGTATAGCTGATTATTGGGAGAATGGAAATATCCCTTGGATGAGTTCTGGTGAAGTTAATAATGGTAAAATATATTCGACTGATAAAAAAATTACAGAATTGGGATTTAAAAAGAGTAGTACTAAATTAGTTCCTGCAAATACTGTAGTGATTGCGCTTGCCGGGCAAGGGAAAACAAGAGGAAACGTAGCAATCACCAGAATTCCTTTATGTACGAATCAGTCTTTATGCTCAATCGTAACAAATAAAAAAGTAAATAGTAATTATTTATATTATTTTTTGCGATCAAAGTATCAGGAATTAAGACATATATCTTCAGGAGATGGTAATCGAGGTGGATTAAATTTAAAAATGATTAGTAATTATAAGGTTCCTGTTCCTCCTTTGTCCGAACAAGAGCGTATTGTTTCCATTCTAGATAAATTCGATGCTTTGGTAAACGATATTTCTATTGGGTTACCAGCCGAAATAGAGGCTCGCCGTAAGCAGTATGAATATTATCGCAACCAATTATTAGATTTTAAACCATTATCAGCATAAAAACAATGGCGAACGACTTAACAAACTCGTCGGTTACCCGACAAAATATACTTAACAATACCTTAGCTGTTAAAGAGATTCAAAATGCAGTTGGGTTAAAAGGTATTCTGTTTGAAAATGAATATAAATTTCTCAAACGACAAATTGCCGATTTTTTTGAAGTTACTGAACGAACCATTGATAACTGTCTTGAAAAAAACACAAAAGAATTATCAAAAAACGGCTACGAGGTTCTCAAAGGTAAACGGTTGATTGACTTAAAGTTGGTGCTTTCAAAAGATTCTGGTAACGAAATAGATTTCGCTACCAAAACAACTATTTTAGGTATCTTTAATTTCAGAGCCTTTCTTGATATCGCTATGCTATTGACAGACAGTGACAAAGCGCGTGGATTAAGAAGTGCAATACTAGATATTGTCATTGATACCATCAACAAACGTACCGGAGGCAACACAAAATACATCAATCAACGTGATGAGGATTTTATCGGCAACTTATTAAGAAACGAAGATTATCGTAAAGAATTTACAGATGCACTTCGCGATTGTGTTGATATGGGGAATTTCAAATTTATGGTTTACACTGATAAAGTGTACAAGAGTATTTTTAAAGAAAATGCGGCAGAATATAGAAGTATCCTTAAATTAAAAAACAAAGAAAATGTACGTCATACAATGTACAGTGAAGTTTTGGATATTATTTCAAGTTACGAAGTCGGTTTTGCCGAAGTTCTCAGAAAAGAAATAAATAATAAAGGACGAAAATTGTCCTCTTATGAAACCGATAAATTATTTATAGAATTCGAAAACCAGAAACTATGGGAGCCATTAAGAGAAAAGGCACGCAACAAAATGGCAAGCCGCGATTTATGCTTCAGAGATGCTTTGCACAAAAATCTTGAAGAATATATTAGTTCTGTCCCGCAAGCTGATTTTGAACGCTTTTTAGGTCAGAAAAGTATGGAACTCGACAAGAGGCTTGAAGAATATAAAGAAGCATTGAAACGATTAAAAGAACGCGACTGATATGATCTTTTATATTACACCGGAACAGGCAAGACAGACGCATAGTAAAACAATCGAATACAGCGGAGGAGGTAACTATGATGTCCTGAATTTGGGCTACTTGTTAAGTGCTTTGGAACTGATTCAAAACGACGATTATTATCCTGCATTTGAGGATAAACTGGTTCATCTAATATGGTCAATCAATAAAAACCACGCTTATTCTGATGGGAATAAACGATTGTCCATTACATTAGGTGTCCAATTTTTATCACTCAATGGATATTTGTTTTGCATAGAACGATTTCTTCACGAAATGGAAAATATCAGCTATCATTTGGCTGCCGGGCATATTAATAAAGAACTCTTAGCAGAGTTAATACATTCTTTCCTGATGAATGAAGAGGATTTTTGCGAAGAACTTAAATTAAAATTATTATTAGCTATTTCTAATCAGGAAATTGGTTTCGATTAAAATATTTAAACATTATGTCATATTCGTTAGTTGCAGAGAATCCCGAAAGTACGGTTGTTACAGAATATGTTCCAGAATACAAAAGAAAAAAGGAATACCAGTCGGAAGCCGAACTGGAGAAGGCTTTTATCGAGTTATTGCAGCAGCAGGGCTATGATTATCTGCAAATTAAAACAGAAAAGGATCTGATAGATAATTTGCGTTGCCAACTATCGAATCTTAATAATTATGTATTTTCCGATGCGGAATGGCATAACTTTTTTGCCGGCTTTCTTGCAAATTCAAACGAAGGTATTGAAGAAAAGACACGCACCATTCAGGAGGATTATATCAAAAATCTGAAACGCGACAACGGTACGACGAAAAACATTTATTTGCTTGACAAGCAAAATATCCATAATAATTTTCTGCAGGTCATCAATCAATACGAGACGGATGCCGGCAGCAGGCCAAACAGATATGATGTAACGATTCTTGTGAACGGATTGCCACTTGTACATCTAGAACTCAAAAGGCGCGGGGTGGATATAAAAGAAGCATTTAATCAAATCAACCGTTATCAGCGGGAAAGCTTTTGGGCGGGAAGCGGATTGTTCGAATATATCCAGATTTTTGTTATTTCGAACGGAACCTATACGAAATACTATTCCAATACCACAAGGAACCAACACATAAAGGAGTCCGGCAAAGCACAACTTAAAAACAAAAAGAAGACTTCGGATTCTTTTGAATTTACTTCCTGGTGGGCCGATGCCAGCAACAAACCGATTACCGACCTGATGGATTTCGGTAAAACTTTTTTTGCCAAACACAGCCTGCTTAACGTATTGACGAAATATTGCGTCTTTACTTCCGAGAAATTGTTGCTGGTCATGCGTCCTTATCAGATTGTGGCTACCGAACGGATTCTGACAAGAATAAACGTGTCGAATAATTATAAAACTTATGGTACCATACATGGTGGCGGTTATATCTGGCATACGACAGGCAGCGGCAAGACGCTGACTTCTTTTAAGACAGCTCAACTGGCAAGTAAATTACCATACATAGATAAAGTATTATTTGTGGTCGATCGTAAAGATCTCGACTATCAGACAATGAAAGAGTACGATAAGTTCGAGAAAGGCGCGGCAAACAGTAATAACAGTACTTTTGTCCTTAAAAGGCAGCTTGAAGATCCCAATGCACGGATTATTATCACTACGATTCAGAAACTGTCGAGGCTTATAAAAAAAGGAAAAAATCTCCCTGCTTTCAAACAGCATGTAGTGATTATTTTCGATGAATGCCACCGTTCCCAGTTCGGCCATATGCATGAAGATATCATCAAGAATTTTAAGAAATATCATCTTTTCGGTTTTACCGGGACACCTATTTTTGCCTGTAATGCAAGTAGTTCGGGACAGCCGGATTTGAAGACTACCGAACAGGCTTTCGGGGAAAAGCTTCATACCTATACCATAGTCGACGCCATCAACGATAAGAATGTCCTTCCGTTCCGCATCGATTATGTAAGTACAATGAAAGAGGAAGAAAATATTGCCGATGAAAAAGTATGGGACATAGACCGTGAAAAGGCTTTGGCTTCTCCGAAACGCATCAGCAACATTGTCAAATATATTCTGGAACATTTCGACCAGAAAACAAAGCGGAACAGCTTTTATCAATTAAAAGAAAGGAGGTTGGCCGGATTTAATTCCATTTTTGCCGTTTCATCGATTGAAGCGTCCATGAAATATTATGCCGAATTCAAAAGACAAATGGCTGGTTTGCCAAGTGACAGGCGGTTGAAAGTGGCCCTTATATACAGTTTCGGAATCAATGAAGAAGAGCACGACGAGAACGGGTTTATTGATGATGAAAATCCTGAAGATACAAGTCGTCTGGACCAGACTTCTCGCGATTTTCTGTATGATGCCATACAGGATTACAACGGAATGTTCCAGACAAATTTCGATACTTCGAGTGAAAAGTTCCAGAATTATTATAAAGATGTTTCTCAAAAAGTTAAGGAGCGCGAAGTAGATTTGCTGATTGTCGTAAATATGTTCCTTACCGGTTTTGATGCCACAACGTTGAACACGCTTTGGGTGGACAAGAATCTGCGTTTGCACGGCCTTTTGCAGGCATACAGCCGTACGAACCGTATTTTGAATTCCATCAAGACTTTTGGCAACATCGTTTGTTTCCGTAATCTCGAAAAGGCCACAAATGACAGTATTGCCTTGTTCGGAGATAAAGATGCCGGCGGGATCGTGCTTTTGAGATCGTTTTCCGATTATTATTACGGCTTCACAAACAAAAATGGAAAGAAGGTCAAGGGATACGAGGAAATTATTGCCGAACTTATACAGAAATATCCGCTCGAAGAACAGATAACAGGTGAAGATAATAAAAAGGGATTTGTAAGGTTATATGGATCTGTATTGAAATTAAGGAATGTTTTGTCCTCGTTCGACGAATTTGCCGGCAATGAAATTTTATCCGAAAGGGATGTACAAGACTATCATAGTATATATATTAATCTGTATGATGAATTTAGGAAGAAAGATAAGGGTGACAGCGAAAATGTGAACGATGACATCGTCTTTGAAATGGAATTGATCAAACAAGTTGAAATAAATATAGATTATATCCTGATGTTGATTCGCAAGTATCATGCAAGTCATTTAAAAAATAAGGAAATTGTCGTAAGCATTAATAAAGCCGTAGATTCCAGTATGGAATTGCGGAACAAGAAGGATCTTATCGATCAGTTTATAGAATCTCTTACTCCTCAGATGAATGTGGATGATGACTGGAGCGCATTTGTAAATGCAAAGAAGTCGGAAGAATTGAATCATATCATTGATGACGAAAATTTGAATAAAAAGGAGACGGAAACCTTTGTAAGGAATGCTTTCAGAGATGGTTATATACAGGAAACCGGAACTGCAATAACGAAACTCCTGCCTCCTCTTGATCCGTTTTCTCCGGATAAGCAGTATGACAAGAAGAAAATCAGCGTGATTGAAAAGCTGAAATTGTTCCTCGACAGGTATTTAGGAATATAAAATGTAGAGTATAAATTATATCATGGCACTTTATAAAAATAGCAATTCAATATTGGCTCAAAATGGGATCAATTGGCTCATGATGGGTTCGTAAATGGATCAAATGGCTATTAGTTATAAATGATTTTAACAATATGTATTCGTCCCTGAGCACTGATGTGTCGAAGTTTTGCCGAAATCACCAAATAATTGAAGTGATCGAATTTTTGAAAAAAGTGAGTTAAAAGCGTATGAAACCTGTAAGAATTTCTTACAAGTTAAAAACAAAGGTTTATGCTCTAAATAGATCTTGCCGGTATCGGCAAAATTTACTATCTTTATAGCTGATATCGGTCACGAATCTTGCCGATAGATTGAATTATGAAGTTTATTTCAGTAAAACAATTCGCCGAAAAATACGGCATTCCTGAACGCACGGCACGTAATTATTGTGCGAAAGGAAAGATCGACGGTGCATTCCTAACGGGTAAGACATGGAATATACCGGAAGATGCGGCCTTGCCTGAACAGAAGAATGCGAGAAAGAAGATCATGCCTTTGCTTATCGCTCTGCGCAAGGAAAAGGCCGTTAGAATGAAAGGCGGAATTTATCACCTGACACAAATAAACTTTACTTATAATTCCAATCACATTGAGGGGAATCGCCTGACACACGATCAGACGCGTTATATTTTTGAAACCAATACGATTGGCACTACTAACGAAAATATTAATATAGACGATGTTATAGAGACCGTAAACCATTTCCGCTGCGTCGACTTTATTATTAATAATACGGAAGAAAAACTTACGGAAAGCTATATAAAAGAGCTCCATTCTATGTTGAAATCCGGCACCTCCGACAGTAGAAAGGATTGGTTTGCCATAGGAGATTATAAGCACCTGCCGAATGAAGGAGGAGGAATGGAAACCTGCCCTCCCGAGAAAGTGCACAAATGCATAAAAAGCCTTCTTAACGAATACAATATTCAGAAGAAAAAGACGTTGGAAGAAATCATAGATTTCCATCAAAAATTCGAGAAAATTCATCCGTTTCAGGATGGCAACGGTCGTGTGGGACGCCTGATCATGTTCAAGGAATGCCTGGCTAACGAACTGGTTCCGTTCATCATAACCGACAAACTAAAAATGTATTATTACCGGGGTCTTAAAGAATGGGGACACATCAACGGGTATCTTATGGATACATGCCTTACGGCTCAGGACGAATACAAGGCCTCTCTCAAATATTTCAGAATCCGGTATTGATATTATAATCCGGCAAAATACAGCATGGCGGCCGGAACCTGCAGTAAACGACTAAAAACAAACAACAATGATAAAAAAATTTCCATCTTTCAACATACAGGGAAAAACAGTACGTAAAATCCCGACAGAAGACTTCTTCAGGAACTCCGAAAAGACAGGGTTCCAGCTATCGCCCGACGGCCGTCACATTTCATACATGGCCCCGTACGAAAAACGCTTAAATCTGTTCGTACAGCCGACCAACGGCACGGAATCCATCCGAATAACTTCGGAGACGGAACGGAGCATCGCAGGATACATGTGGGCCAACTCCAACCGCCTGTTATTTCTCAAGGACAGCGGGGGCGACGAAAATTACCAGCTCTACGGTGTAAACCTTGACGGCAGCAACCTCAAAGCCTACACTGCCATACCCGGCGTACGCACACACATAATAGACGAACTCCCCGACATAGACTCCATGGTTATAATCGGAACCAACCAGCGCAACCCGCAGATCTTTGATCCGTACCGCCTGAACCTCGAAACCGGCGAGATGACACTGCTCGCCGAAAACCCCGGAAACATACAGGGATGGATGACCGATCATGACGGAAAACTCCGCGCAGCCACCGCCATCGTCGATGGCGTCAACACGCAGATACTTTACCGCAATACTGAAGCAGAATCTTTCAGGGTGGTTTTAACCACCAACTTTAGGGAAGAAGTTAGTTTCGTTGATTTCACCCCCGACAACAAACAGGTATATGCCATCACCAACCTCGGCCGCGACAAGACCGAGCTGGTGCTCATGGATCCGGCAACATGTACAGAGCTGGAGCCGCTTTACAAAAGCGATAAATACGACATTTCCGGAGTCAACTATTCAGAAGCAAAGAAGAAGCTCACGCATGCCGCATACCTTGGCCACAAGGATCTGGTACGGCACTTTTTTGATGATGACACAAAGAAGCTGTACGAAAACATCCAAAACAAAATCCCAGGCTGCTGTTTCGGCATTACATCCTGCAACAAAGCCGAAAATATGTTCATCATAACAGTTTACAGCGACCGCAATCCAGGAACTTACTATCTATACGAAGCACAGACAGACAGTCTTAAAAAGATTACAGAAACACGCCCGTGGATAAAGGAAGAAGAGATGGCAGACATGATACCCGTAACCTATCCCACAAGGGATGGTCTGACACTCGAAGCCTATCTTACCCTCCCTGCCGGAAAGACTTTGGAAGAAGCCCGCAACATGCCTGTAATAATCAATCCCCACGGAGGCCCGTGGGCACGCGACACATGGGGGTACAACACCGAAGCACAGTTTCTGGCCAACCGCGGCTATGCCGTATTCCAGATGAACTTCCGCGGCTCCACCGGCTACGGCCGCAAATTTCTTGAAAGCTCATACAAGCAATGGGGCCAAAGCATGCAGGACGATATCACCGACGGTGCAAAATGGCTCATAAAACAGGGCATTGCCGATCCCGGACGTATTGCCATATACGGAGGCAGCTACGGGGGTTATGCGACTCTACAAGGCATCACCGGCACGCCGGACCTGTACTGCTGTGCTGTTGACTATGTCGGCGTATCCAATCTCTTTACTTTTATGAACACCATCCCACCCTACTGGAAACCCATGATGGAGATGATGTACGAAATGGTAGGCGATCCCCAAAAAGACAAGGTCATGATGGAAGCCAACTCCCCGGTCTTCCATGCCGACCGCATCAGAGTGCCTCTGTTTATTGCTCAGGGAGCCAATGATCCACGCGTCAACAAGGCCGAAAGCAACCAGATGGTAGAAGCCCTCCGCAAACGCGGCATCGAGGTGGAATACATGGTCAAGGATAACGAAGGGCACGGCTTCTCCAACGAAGAAAACCGGCTCGACTTCTACCGCGCCATGGAATCCTTCTTCGCCAAAAACCTCAAATAATGCAAACGGCAAGGACTTAAATCCGCCTGCCCCTTGTTGATATCCAAAATAGATGAGCCGGTAAACACTACATGAAGACCGGCATGGACATCATAGATTTGTTTCAGTTCCCTACTCCACTCCTTATATTTATGAATCTCATCAATAAAAAAATATGGACCGCCTTCTTTTACGAATTCGTCTGCCGGAGCATCTCATCCATGTATTGATATAATACAACATCTACCATATTTTTAGGGTTTTGTTGCAAAATTATACTTCAATAAGGGACGTATTATGGTAAATTATTCCCTCAATGAGGGATTTTTATCCATCAGGCATTTTTTATATCTTTGCGAGATGTTAATGTCTAAGTCGGATATTGTATTGTAAACAATCCATGCTCTAAAGTATGGATTGTATCTTCTTTTATCCCGGAAAATCCTCCGGGAAGAGTTTCTTATTGTGTTAAATCAAATTTTAAAATTTTTACAATGAATAATAAAGAAGAACAAAATATTCACGAGTTCGACTTGAATTTAATATTCGAATACTTTTCCAAATTAAAACGTCAGGGACCAGGAAGTCCCGAAATAACGCTGAAGGCACTGGACTTTATAAACGGCCTTAACGAAAAGTCGAAGATTGCCGACATGGGCAGCGGTACCGGCGGCCAGACAATTCTGCTTGCACAAAACACGCCGTGCCAAATTACCGCCGTGGACCTGTGCCCGGATTTCATAAATCAATTAAACCGCAACACTCTCATTCAGAAACTCGACGGCAGAATCAAAGGCATCGTGGGATCGATGGACGACCTTCCTTTTAAAGATGAAGAATTCGATCTAATATGGTCCGAAGGTGCCATTGCCAATATCGGTTTTGAAAAGGGCCTCCGCTACTGGAAGAAATTTCTGAAAAGAGACGGATACGTAGCTGTAACATATGAGTCGTGGTTCACCAACGAACGTCCCGCTGAAATTGAAAAATGGTGGGTCGACGCCGTTCCTGAAATCACAACCGTAGGGCAAAACGTTTCCATAATGCAAAATTCCGGCTATGTTCCGGTAGCCGTATTTGCGATACCAGAAAGCTGCTGGACCGATAATTATTATCTCCCCCAGGAACCCCGACAGGAAGAATTCCTCAAAGAGCACCGAGGGAACAAGGCTGCAGAAGATTTCATATCGCTTATGAGGCGCGAAGCCCACTTGTATTCAAAATACAAGCAGTACTACGGCTACGTCTTTTACATAGGGAAGAAGATCTGATAAGTATTAAGCTATTCCGCCAAAACATTCCATTTATTTTAGTTTTGGCGGTTTTTGTATTATTTCCGAAGCAAAGAGCATCAACGAACATTCATATTTGTCATGAGATAGAAATCGGTTCCGAACCTTTATTGAAAATCAAACAATTAGTCAAATCCGTCGATTCTCCTTAATTAAGTATTTAATCCGCCAGAGTCTTTATCTCCCCCTTCTTAACCATTTCGAAAAGTATTTTCAATTGGTGTTCATTAATACGGAAATGCGACAGTTCAGGCAATTTGTCCATTGAGAAAAATGCAGCATCCTCTATATCGAAAGCATGATTAAGCGGTTTTGAAAAATCGGCCCGGCAATAAAACACCATCTTATAAACATAGAAGGCACAAACAGGATCCGGCTTTTTTTCTACATTCACATCCCAGACCGCAAGCAGACGGTCTACGGAAGCATCCAGCCCGGTTTCTTCCTCAAGCTCCTTTATGGCAACTTCAGCGGGACTGAATCCCACGTCAGACCAGCCGCCGGGAATTGACCACTTATCATCTTCGCTTTCCTTAACGAGCAAAACTTCATCCCTGTCGTTCAGCACGAACGCACGGACATCCACCTTGGGAGTCGGATATTCCACCGGCGGCATATAAAAATTACGGATTTTCTCTATCGGGTTGTCTGTAACTTCGGCAATCATTTTAAGACAAAGATCCCTTTGCTCACTGCACCGTTCCAGTTCATAATTGTTGGAATGATATACGATACCTGTTTCCGCAAGGGCTAAAAGACGCTTAAGTTTCTCAATCATCATGAACATTAATTAATATATGCAAAGATAGAACAAATGTTCTACCTGGAGATCACCCCTTGCCTATATAACTCTTCAGCGCTTCCACATATTCCTGAAAAGCGGATACTCCTTTTTCAGTAATCCGGCACGTAGTACGAGGCACTTTCCCTCTGTAACCTTTTTCTATTGAAATATACCCCGCCTGTGAAAGTTTATCCAGCTGCACGCTTAAATTGCCGGCCGTTGCTCCGGTCTGTTTGCGGATAAAAGTGAAATCCGCACTGTCCGCACTAATAAGTATGGACATTACGCCAAGCCTGAGTTCGCTGTGCAACAATGGATTTAATTCCTTAAACATTGCTCCGTCCCGCTCTGTAATTCAAAATATGTCCGGGAATTATCATCATAACCACAAAGGTAAGGGCAAAAAGCAACAACGTCAACAGCCAACCGGATACAAAATAGATTCCAAAAGCCAGAATAATAGACAATATTCCGCCCACTATACTAGGCCTGAACTTGGTTACAAGTCCGGTAAGAGTAGTTCCCATTCCCATGAGCAATAAAATCATGAATAAAACAGGTATCTTCCAGCGCCACATTACCGGGATTATAGAAATGCAGGAAATAATGAATCCCACGATTCCGAATACTATCCATATATACCCTATCACCTGATCTACGTAAGTTCGGATGCCTTTCTGATGCTTCTTCCCCAATAATGTAAACGGAATTCCTATGACCGGTATCAAAAACCACAGATAATTCCAATAAGGATTATTTGTAATTCCTATGGCAACCGCCACCGCAGCGGTTGCAAACACCGTAGCGTAACCCCATACGAGAAAAGGTTTGCCTGCATTGCGTTCCAGCTTATGCTGTGTATTCCGTATCATTCTGGTTATAATTTCCAGACTTTCTTTTTCGTTCAATACCTTATTATCTTCCATGACTGTAAAATATAATGTAAATTTATAATTTATTTTCCGTACCTGGCCTTTCCAGACGTTTTTTACCAATATCGGAACTGCTTTCCACCTTCCTGTTTTTAAACGATATGCCGCAACGGAAATTATATTGCAGGCCTATCTTTATAAACCGCGAACTTTCCGATTCAAGGGATCTGGTCCGCATTTTAAAACTATTCATGTTTGAAAAATAAGCCGGTCTGCTGTCGAAGACATTATTCATTTCCAACGATGCTGTAAAACGTCTTTTGAGGAACTTCTTTTTAAGTGCGACATTAAACAAATCCCGCGGTTGGACACCCGAATTTGCAGAATATAAACGGCTCGTTCCGTTATAGGCTAACTCCAGGTAAATCCCCGAAGATAAATTAAAACCTGTGGTAAGATTAACAAAATAAAGATAATGCGACAGACGGCCGTCGGTCTCCTTGCTTTTTATTACCTGACGGACTCCGATAAGGTTCACATTCCAGTTCCACCATTCGGCTATGTTAAAAGGAGCGCTGAATGAAACATAATAATGATTCTCGGTGCGGTGGTTCTCCGGGATTATATATGTTACGTTCGAATCACCCGGATCCGTTTTGCATACTTCGCGTATAAGATTGTGATGAAAATTGGCTCCCGCAGATATTACATAGCGGTATTTGTAAATGGCGGTAACGTTTGCCCTATTTATATAAGTCGGACGAAGCCCGGGATTCCCTATCTGATAGGAATAATCCGAATATTGTATTCTGTTCGGATTAAGGTACCAGAAGTTCGGACGCTCTATGCTTCTGGAATACTGTCCTGTAAGCATGAACTTATGTCTGGCGTCGAACGAATATGTAATGCTAAGGCTCGGGAACAGGTCAAAATACGATTTATGGGCATCATTGCTGCGTCGTCCCGTCGTATGAGTATATTCCCCGCGCAATCCGGCCACAAATTCCGCACGTCCCAAATTGGCCGAAAATGTACCATATGCCGCTCCTATATTTTCGCTGTAATCGAGAGAATAACAATATCCCGGCATGGGATGCCAGTCGCCGGCCTTCACACTTTCATACCTAACCGTATCGGTCATGTCGTTTCGGGTAAATTTTGCTCCTGCCGAATATTTCAGACCGCGGCGGGTCTGATGTTCATAAGCAATGTCGACCGTATAAATTTTGTAATGCGACGAAGAATTATTTCGAAAAAGAGAATCGCACACGATCCCCGGAAACTCAAAAACGGAATGATAACTATTATCCCCGGTTACTTTTTTGTTCGTATAATCGGCAATAACTTTAAGATCGGTTCCGCACGAATCGAACTTGTGTATATAATTCAAGGTAGCCGAAAAGTCCCTGTCTTTTTCTTTCTGCATATAATCGCTTTTCGATCCGATCGAGATTCCCTTTACGAACATGTCGGTTTTTGCCGAATAAGGAGACCTTATATTTCTAGAGGAAAGTTCTGTTTCTATTCCTATGCCGTTCTTTGCATTTATTTCATAAAACGCCCCCAGCCTGCCGAGTCCAGTATGCGGCTTGCGGTCCGACACCGCAAAAGAGTTGTAATTATCCGTCGGGGTGCCATAATAATTACGAACGGCAGTTATTTCTTCTTTTCCTTTCTGCATTATATTTCCCGAAGCAAAACCGTTTAAAGTCCATTTTCCTACCCTTGCATTAATGGAACCCGACGGTACATATCCTTTTGCATATTGCCCCTCAATACGGTCGAATTTAAGGTTACCGCCCATTCCGTTCTTCAATTGCCTGCGCAGAATGATTTTTACAACCCCGCCGCGGGAATCGGCACTGTAACGGGCACCGGCCAACGGAACGATTTCCACGCACTCTATGTCAGATGAACGGAAATTGCGCAGATAATCAGTAAGATCGGAGCCCGATAATTTTATTTCGCGGTTATTTATAAAGACCTTGGTACCGCCGGTGCCGTTTATGGAAACTCCCTTGTCATTAACCCAGACACCGGGAGCAAGACGCAAGACTTCAGCTGCATCCTTATTCATCATACGCGGCGTATTATTTACCTGCATTAAAAAACGGTCGGATTTATGCGTTAAAGTTTGAGCCGTTAACGTTATGCCTTTCAACCCTGTTTCCTGCGCCTGCAGCTTTACGGTTTTAAAGTCAGATTTTCCGCCATTCGCAACTATTTCACTCTTATAAGGTTTGTAAGCAATATGACGGACTTCCATAACATACTTTCCGGCTGCCAGTGAAAAATTATACCGTCCCAAAGAATCCGTAACAGCCACTGATATTGTATTATTCCCGGACTTGCCATTCTCTGTTGAATTTCCACCATAAGACAACACAACAGTTGCAAACTCAACCGGCTTCCCGAAATCATCCGTAATAATACCGCGTCGCACCGGCGGCTGCCCGTGAAATACTGTTTTCCTATTCTTCATTTGCGTCTGCAAGCTATCAGTATATACCTGCTGCTCAGCATAATGAATTTGCCATCCGGCATAATATACTTGTTTCCCGGCAGACACATTACGGGTATATCCTTCCGAGCAAAAAATTAACAGCCAAACCAGAACAAAGGCTAAAACTTTAAAGGATTTCATATTTTTCCATTTTTAAAATTGACATCTTATAACATGTTACATGGCCTTATTTAGCCCATCGCTCTACAAAAGTAAAGTAGTTTATTTTATAAACCAAAAAATATATAAAATATTTTAACTTTTGATCCGTCATTATTTATATACAGTTATAAAGAAATTAACAGATAACAAGAACATCATGGAAATAATACCTTTATTTTATGAAATAAAACGTCAGCGTTTCGGACACGGAAAATATTGCGGAAACAGACAAGCAGACGGAACACAAATACGCCGGCATCTGCACCTGCATCAGCACAACCATAAGAATACACTTAATAAGAACTTCTGTACTGAATTACGGAATTGCGGAATCAATTACGGAACGGAAAATAAGACCTGTGATCCCGCCCCGGATGCATTAATATCCCATGACTCCATAAAACACAAGACATCTCCGGAAAAATTACGGCCGGATATAAACAAAGACAAATGCATAGGATGCGGAATTTGTGTTAATGTATGTCCGGCAAATGTATTCGAACTGCAGGAAAAAGAAGAAATAACAAAAAGCGGAATTAAAAACAACAAAAAGACATCAATCGTTATCCATCCGGAAAGCTGCCGTATGTGCGGAAAATGCATACAAAAATGCCCGCAAAAAGCAATTAACTGGAGTTAACTTGAAAAGTGCGCCAATTAAAATTTAATGCCTCTGATAATTAGTGTGTTGCGTTTTGCGGTGGCGCACTTTTCAAGTTAACTCCAGTTAGCCGCAAAAAATTGAACAACCATACGTTTTTTTTTATAGATTTGCGCAGTTTTAAAAGCGGGCGATTATGGTGAGAAACACCCTGCATTCCATTAATGTAGTTCTTTTTTCACCCAGCATCTGTCACTGAAAAGTTGGGCAGACGGCCGAAAACCGAGCCGCAATTAAATCGGTGTAACTTTTTTTGATCATGTCAAAGAAAAAAGGTACAAAACCAACCGCTCCAGCTACTTCTGGAAAAGGTGGCGCAGGAAAAGAAAGCAAATAATTTGTGTTAACAAATGAAAGTTAAAGGGGCCCTCCAGGAGGGTCCCTTTTTATTTGCTAGCTCCAGTTAAATCGTATAATGCGCCACACAAAAAAATAACGGACTGATTATGAGGACCGTTATTTTTTAAATGGCGCATTTTTTAAGTTAACTCGAGTTAGCACGTATTTTGCATCAACAATGCCTGTCTTATGAGAAATTCTCTGACAAATATAATAAGGGTAGTCCTGGCTGTTCTTTTCCTGACTCCTGCGAATTTAAAAATCGCAGACGGCCTGTTCCACCACCACGATCATTTTACATGCCATGCGGACAAGAACGAACACCATTTTCATGAATTTCACGAGAAATGTTATATTGCCATTCTTGCAATATCGTCGTTCATTGACAATACCCCCAAAATAAAATTCGCATCAAAGAATTGCGAAGATCATTTCATTATTCCGGAAATAATCGCGCCGGCAAGATCTGCGGAAAATTATTATTTATTGCGTGCACCACCGTTTTTAAAGATTGCATAAACTACACAAAGCAATTCATTGCAAAAACATTTAAAACAACTTTAAAAACGAAAAAATGAAAAGAAAATTCATAAAGGCACTCGTCATGTCGATGATTGTCGTATGCCTTTCCGGAACGGCATTCGCAAAAAATATTCCGGCGGATAATATATCCGGCAGCTGCAACACAAATCAGGAAACAAACATCGCCTGTAGCACAAATGCGCTGCAAAAAACAGAAGCAGAAGGCTTTAACACAGACAACACTTCACAAACGAACGACGTGCACATCATAGGGCATGTAAAAAACAAAAAAACAGGAAAAACGATCCCATACATAACAATTTCCATAAAGGGCACAACCATTGGTACATATACAGACAAGACCGGACATTACATGCTAAAAAACCTTCCGTCCGGAAAATACACCATAATAGCATCGGGTATGGGATACCAGCCCATAGAGAAAAAAGTCGATCTCTCCGAAGCAAAAAGCCTCGATCTCGACTTCACCCTAAGCGAAGACGCCGTAATGCTCGAAAGCGTAGTAGTATCGGCAAACAAGAACATAACAAACCGACGCGAAGCCCCGTCGATAGTAAACATAATCAGTCCGAAAATATTCGAACGCACAAACTCCGTATGCCTCTCCCAGGCTCTCAACTTCCAGCCCGGCCTGAGAGTAGAAACGGACTGCCAGAACTGCGGATACCAACAGGTGCGTATCAACGGACTCGAAGGTTCATACTCGCAGGTACTAATAGACAGCAGACCCATATTCAGCGCACTACAAAGCGTTTACGGAATAGAACAGATCCCCGCCAACATGATAGAAAGAGTTGAAGTAGTACGCGGCGGCGGCTCGGCCCTTTTCGGCTCCAACGCCATAGGCGGAACAATAAACATAATAACAAAGGAACCCGACGGCAACTCCGCCACAATAGAAAACAATACGTCGCTGATAAAAGGAAAGAGCCAGGACATAACCACATCCTTCAATGCATCCATGGTTTCCGACGACAACAAAACGGGCATTGTGCTTTTCGGCTCTACAAGAAAACGCAATCCATATGACAAGAACGGCGACGGTTTCTCCGAAATAACCAAACTCAACTCCAAAAATATAGGATTCAAAAGCTTTTATAAAACAAGCAATTACACAAAACTAACAGTAGAATACCATAACCTTTACGAATACCGCAGGGGCGGCAACGATTTCGACCTTCCCCCTCACGAAGCCGACATAGCCGAACAGGCACAGCACTACATAAATACCGGCAGCATAAACTACGACATACTGTCAAAAAACGAAAAAAGTCACCTGAATATCTTTACATCGGGACAGATAATAAACCGCAACAACTACGCCGGAGCCGGACAAGACCCCAACGCCTACGGAAAGACAAAAGACAAAACCCTCATAGCCGGAGCACAATACACATATCACATGAACAAGCTGCTCTTCATGCCTTCGGAAGTCACCGCCGGAGTAGAATACGATATAGACAAACTTCATGACGAAATTCTCGGCTACAACCGTATAATGGACCAGTCCGTAAACACCAAAAGCGCATACCTGCAAAACGAATGGAAAAATAAAAAATACAGCATTCTAATAGGTGCTCGACTGGACAAGCACAACATGATAAACGATCCCGTACTGAGCCCGCGTATAAATTTCAGATACAATCCCAACTCTACGCTCAGCTTCAGGGCAAGTTATTCCGCCGGCTTCCGCGCCCCGCAGGTATATGACGAAGATCTGCATGGTTCAGCCATAGGGGGAGAAACATCATTCGTAGAAAACGCCCCCGATTTAAAGACCGAAAAATCCCACAGCATAAGCGCCTCCGCAGACATAAACAAAAACATAGGCAACGTACCGGCGGAATTACTTGTAGAAGGATTCTACACTAACCTCAAAAACGTTTTTTACTTGCAAAAAACAGGAACGGACAATCATGGAAACCTTATATTCCAACGCCGTAACGGATCAGGAGCAATAGTAAAGGGAATAAACATAGAAGGAAAGATAGTCCCATCACAAGAACTTCAATTTCAATTCGGAATGACAATCCAAAGCAGCAAATACAAAGACGCGCAGACATGGAGCGACAATTCCGCTCTTGCTCCCGGAAAAAAGATGTTCCGCTCGCCCGATGCATATGGCTATATCACAGGATACTGCAGTCCATTAAAGAACCTTGGCGTAGCCCTCAGCGGCAACTACACCGGAAGCATGCTGGTAAAACATTCCGCCGGCTACATTACCGAAGACACACAAAAAAACACTCCGGATTTTTTCGATCTCGGTATAAAAGTTTCTTACGACATAAAAATAAACGGTATAACTAAAATGCAAATAAACGCCGGAATCAAAAACATTTTCAACAGCTACCAAAAAGATTTCGACAAGGGAGAAGAAAGAGACGCCGAATATATTTATGGCCCGTCGCTGCCCGAAACTGTAGAATTCGGAATAAAAGTAACAATTTAAAAGCAATGATTTTAGATATCGTTCCCCTGCGATATTCAGCAATTTACACAAAGCAAGGTATGAAGACTCTTTAGATTTTTACTACCTTTGATTTCGTAATTTCAAAATTTTCAATATCAATTATGAAAAAACATTTATTAACATTAATTATCTGCCTGTTTGCGGGTTCACTTTTTGCCGAACATCCAGCAAGATGGGTACGATATCCAGCCATCTCTCCGGACGGGAACACCATTCTTTTCGGGTATATGGGAAACATTTACAAGATCAGTTCAAAAGGAGGAACGGCCGTGCCGATCACTACCGGCAACGACTACAACATGCGTCCTGTATGGAGCCATGATGGCAAAACTATCGCATACGCCGGCAACCATTCCGGAAACTTCGATGTCTATTCCATGCCTTCCACAGGTGGAATCCCAACCAGATTAACATACAATAGTGCCAACGACTATCCATATGATTTCACAACAGACAACAAGGAAATATTATTCGGCAGCGGCCGCGAAGCTCCGGCCAAAAGCATAAGATTTCCGGAGACAGGTTACTTTCAGAATTTGTACACCATACCGGCCGAAGGCGGAAGGCCGCTGCTGGTAACGGCAGCCGGAGCTGAAGACGCACACTATAATTCTACGGGAAAGGAGATAATATTTCAGGACAAAAAAGGATACGAAGACTCCTACAGAAAACACGAAAGAGCAGCAATAACAAGGGATATTTGGATATACGATATTGCCGCAGACAAATACGAAAAGATCACAAACTTCAACGGAGAAGACCGCGAACCGGTTTTCGGTACAGACGACAACACGGTCTACTACCTTAACGACAAGGACGGAACCCTTAATATATATAAAAAGGACATAGCTGCGGGAACGGAAAAACAGATAACGAAATTCAGGGACTTTCCCGTACGTAATCTCAGCATCTCCGAAGACGGTACACTTGCATTCGCATGGAAAGGCGATATATACACCATAAAAGATGGCGGACAGCCGCAAAAGCTCAACGCCGAAGTTACCGACAACGCAGGATATCAGCCTGTACGGAACATTCCGATAAGCAATATGTCAGAATTCGAAGCAAGTCCCGACGGCAAGGAAATAGCATTCGTAAACAGGGGCGAAGTATTCGTTACCGGAGTAAGCGATTCCAGGACAAAACGCATTACGAACACGCCCGAACAAGAAAGGATGATAACCTGGTCCCCCGACGGCAAATATCTGTTATACTCGGCCGAACGCAACGGAAGCTGGAATATATACAAGGTATCTTTAAAATACCCGGACGAAAAATATTTCTATGCATCAACTATCCTTAAAACGGAACCTGTAGTAGAAAACGCATCCGACGATTATCAGCCCGAATACTCTCCCGACGGCAAAAAATTAGCCTATGTAAGCGAGAGAAACATACTTAAGGTAATGAACGTAAAGAGCGGCAAAACCGTTACGGTACTTCCGGAAGGACAGAACCACTCATACAGCGATGGAGACTGGGGCTTCAGATGGAGTCCCGACAGCAAATGGCTGTTGGTTGACGATGAAAAAGGCTACATGTTCACGCAAAACACGGCTCTCATAAAGGCCGACGGATCAGGCGAAATAAGATACCCTGTAAACGGCGGATTCGGAGAATTCGACGCACAGTGGGCCATGGGAGGAAAGATGATGACATACCTCAGCAGCCGCGACGGACTTAAATCTCTTGCCGTTCAGGGAAGTTCCGAAGATGATATTTTTGCCGTATTCTTTGATCAGAAAGCCTACGACAAATACATGCTAAGCAAAGAAGACTACACCCTGATGAACGAAAAAGCTTCATCTGAAAAGAAAGACAAAAAGAAAGATGAAGAAAAAGATGAAGAAAAAGATAAAAAGGACGGAAAGAAGGACAAAAAAGAAAAGGTAAAGAATCTCAAACTTAACCTTGACAACATAGACAACAGAAAAATCAAGCTCACCATAAACAGTTGCCACATAAGCGATTATGTTCTCAACAAAGATGCAAGCAAAGTATACTATCTGGCATCCGGCGAGAAGGGATATGATTTATGGGAAACAACTCCCCGTACCCATGAAACCAAAATTCTGGCAAATCTGCAGGGAAGTCCGAGCGGAATAGAATTAAGCAAGGACGGTTCATCCATATTCCTTAGCAACAGGGGAAGGCTCGTTAAAGTCAGTACGGCATCCGGACAGGTTACTCCCGTACAAATAGACGGAACGATGGAACTAAATGCCGCCGCAGAACGTCAATATATTTTCGACCACGTATGGAAACAGGTTACGAAAAAATTCTACGATCCCGGCCGACTTGGCGAAAGATGGAAAATGTATCACGACGAATATGAAAAATTCCTTCCTTATATAAACAACAATTATGACTTTCAGGTTCTGCTAAGCGAACTTCTGGGAGAATTAAATGCTTCACATACGGGAGGAAGATTTTATCCATATAAGGCAAACGGAGACAAAACGGCATCCATCGGCGCACTTTATGATGAGAAATATTCAGGCCCCGGCATAAAAATCAGCTGCATAATACCTGGCGGACCACTTGACAATGCAGAGAACAAAATAAAGGCCGGAGATATAATTACGGCAATCAACGGACATCAAATACAGGCCGGCGAAAACTGGAATAAATACCTGAATAACATAAACGACGTAAACACTCTTCTTTCCATAAAAGCAAAACATAAGGAATTCACCCAAACAATCCGTCCGGTTTCCATGGGCAGTGAAAAAAGACTTATGTATAAACGCTGGACAAAGACAATGTCGCACATGGTAGACTCTCTGAGCGGAGGAAAACTTGGATACGTACATATAGAGGGCATGGACGATTACAGCTTCAGGCATGTATTCGACAAGGTAATGGGTAAAAACATTTCCAGGGAAGCCCTTGTTGTAGACACCAGATTCAACGGAGGAGGATGGCTGCACGATGATCTTAATACTTTCCTTAGCGGAAAACTATATCTGAGATTCGCCCCTCAGGGAAATGTAGTTAAAGGAGGAGAACCTCTTACGAGATGGTACAAGCCAAGCATAGTACTAATAAGCGAAGGCAATTACAGCGATGCCTTCATCTTCCCGTTCATATACCAGCAGAACCATATAGGTAAACTGGTAGGAATGCCCGTAGCCGGCACGGGGACAGCCGTTTGGTGGGAACAGCAAATCAATCCTCAGATAATTTTTGGAATACCTATGGTTGCGACAATAGGTACCGATGGAAAAGAAACCGAGAACAAGGAACTCGAACCTGACATAAAAGTTACCCTTCCATACAACGATTGTCTTAACGGCAGGGATCCGCAGCTTGAAGCTGCAGTAAAAGAACTGCTGAAGGAAGCTAAACAGAACAAATAACGATAGATGCCCGTAAAAGGGTATGACGATTATAAAAAAAGGGACCGGATTTATTTCCGGCCCCTTTTTTCCATTATATCTATTTCTTTTTCACTATCATGTTGAGCACCCTTACGGACGAGATCAATCTACCATCGTCATCCTTAATATCAACATTCCATATATGGGTACTCATGCCTTTATGTATAATTTTTGCAACTGCATGCACGTTGCCGCCACTCACCCCTCTTACATGGTTGGCGCTGACCTGCACCCCGCGCGCATCATAATTATACATATCAATCAGCAGCTGGCTTCCCACACCTGCAATAGTCTCGGCCAAAGCAATATTGGCTCCGCCGTGCATGATCCCTCCCGGCCGTCGGGTTTTCTCACATAGCGGCATGCTGGCACAAATTTCACTACCGGTCACCTTTTCTATCCTTATATTAAGGTTACTTACCAAAGTCCCTTCAAGAGACTCGTTTATCAGCTCTACAGGCGTATCCGGGCCGATATCGAAATAATTTACAGAATCATTCTTCATATGAACGTTAAATATATATTTTTATACATTTGCATCAAAATTCAGAAACCATTTAAATGAGAATTTCACTAAAATCCACATTACTTTTCTTATTAGAGCTCTCCAGCACAGCAATTTACGCAGAAAGATCCGACAGTCTTCAAAGACACAAATTAAAAGAAATAACCATAACGGCACGGCAATCCAACCCTACAAGAGGTATAATCGCACCCGTCGCGGTGTTTAAAAGAGAAAAAATAGAATCCTCAACACAGCTAACCGTAGAAAGCGCACTCAAGTCCAACACGTCGGTAGATCTTCGCGAACGCGGAAGCATGGGAATGCAGGCCGACATATTATTGTACGGGGGCACAAACAACCAAACCATGGTAATGCTTAACGGAGTAAACTTCACCGACGTAAGAACCGGACACCAGTCCCTCGGACTCCCAATAGATATAGAAGGCATATCCGAAATAAACATAATAGGAGGCGTACCCGGACTGGGAGCCTATACCGGAGCAGTAAACATAATAGCGGCTCCTGAATATGCAAACTACGTAAAGGCGAACATTTCTGGAGGCCAGCACGGGTATCTTTACTGCAATCTCTCCGGAGCAGCCACCAAAAATAATACTACCGCATTCATAATGGGATCGGTGAGAAAAAGCGACGGCTACACCGATAATACCGACTTCGATAACCAGAATCTTTATACGAGAATAATATCAAACGGCGGAAAAAACGGGGTCTTCGACTTTCAGGCCGGAATACAAAAAAGATTTTTCGGAGCTAACGGCTTTTACTCCAGACTTTATCCAAATCAGGCGGAAGCAACAAAGACCTATCTATCGTCGCTAAAATGGGACAAGGGAATCGGACGATATTTAAGCACGAGAGCCATAGTAAGCTACAGAAAGAATTACGACAAATACGAACTGTTCAGGAACGGCGTAGATACAGCTTCATGGTACGGAGGCCCCAACTACCATAATACAGACAATATTGGATTTGACTTTAGCATAAAATACAGCTGGAAACTGGGAATAACCGGAGCAGGATTCGATTATTCTTACAACCACATTTACAGCAACGTTCTGGGCAGGGACCTTTCTTCCCGAAAATCGGTTGCCGGTGAAGAAAACGCATATTACACTAAATATGGCTCAAGGAACGTTTCCAACGAATGGATAAGACATACGCTCGACCTCGGCAAATGGACTTTCAACGGCTCGCTTAACCTTGCACAAAGCCCGTACGGAGGGGACTTCATGTGGAGCCTGGGAACAGAATACAAAATAGCACGGGCATTGGAAATAAACGCCTCGGCAACCAAATCAATGAGGCTACCTACATATACCGATCTTTATTATACTACTTCCATGTATATCGGAAATACCGATCTGGTCCCTGAAAAAGCCCTCACCTACAGGGTAGGTGCAGAATTTTACGGTTCGCAAATAAAAAATGCAGGTATAATAAAACATTTTTTCGCAAACTCATCCATATATTACAGACTGGGACACAATATTATAGACTGGGTAAAAGAATCCGAAGAAGCAAAATGGCAATCGCTCCAGATAGAAAAGCTGAGAACTACCGGTACGGAATTTTCCGTAAATTACAGGTCCGGAGGATGGATAAAAAGCATAACCGCAGGGTACAGCCACGTTTCAACAAACAGAAAAGCGAGCGGATTCATTTCAAAAACTGCCCTCGACTATTTGAAAGACAAGTTTTCGGCAACAGGACGGTTCCGCCTGCAAAAAAGGATAGAAGCCGACATAACAACATGCTGGAACAGCCGTACAGGTAATTATACAAATACAGAATCCGTTATGACAGGTTATGATCCGTACTGGAAAACCGACGCCGCTATTTCCTTCGATATCTCCGGAAAATCCGGAATAACGACTTTGCTGTATGTTAAGGCCGATAATATCTTCGATTCCGAATATTGTGATTTCGGAGGATTGATGATGCCCGGAATATGGGTTACGGCCGGAGCAAGCATTACGATAAAATAAATGTTATATAATAAATTGCAAAGAGTCCGCTCTCTTCTTCGCGAAGCTTCGCGGCGGACGGAAAATTTCCGAAAAAAAGTAAGCTTGTCATGCGTCCCCGGATGCTATTCATGTTGCTTGAAAAAAGATCTGTATGCCAGTCCTCTGGAATTTTTTCCACTTGCATACGATCTTTGCAGGGAAGGTAACGGGGAAAAGGCTTATTGTAAAAGCGGCAGCATAGGAAAAACTTCACCCTGCATGTTCTTTTCGCCGTTCAACAAGCCCGGAGGATGCACACGCTATAACGACCGCGGCCTTATATGCCGGCTTTTCGGATTTTCTTCCAATGCCGATAAAAACGGATGTCCGCGACTTATCTGCTGCAGGAATATTAAAAAGACACAAGCTTTTTGCAATCTCACCGACAAGGATATCTCCGGTTCACCGGAATTTTCGGATTTTTACATACGGCTCGAATCCATAGACTTTGCACTTGCCAACGAACAGCTGCAAATCAACCTTGCAATAAACAAAGCCCTTGAAGTAATACTCAATTACGAATCGCTGCATATGCACCGAATACCGGCTTAAGGATTTTTTACGAAGACTTATTGAGACTTCTTCAATACTCCGAACTTACTGTCCTGGTAAAAGACCGTGAGTTCGTTTTCATTATTAAAAATAGCGTAAAACCCGATATACGAATCGAAAGTCACAGTTGTACCGGAAACCGAATACGGATATGTTTCAACCTTCTTAAAAGACAAGTCACTGGATATCACGCAAAAAGTGTCCTGAAAGAAAATATATTCTACTCTGCCTTCTACACGGACCCATTGAGTTCCCGGGAGGTAATATTTACCCATTGAATTTTTAGCAGAATCTTTCATCGTATAAAAAATTTTTACAAATAATTATCTCTCGAGTTTCAATACTCCTATCTTTTTATCTTCATAAAACAGTATAAGTTTGCATTTATTAGTTAAGATACCGTGTAAGTTTTTCTCCCCGTCAAATTTTACAATTCTATCACGTGAAAGAGAATATGGAGTAGACTCAGGCTTCTCCCTCAAAAAGGAACTGTTTATCTGACAAAATCCGTCGTGAAACAAAATAGATTTTACTTCACCGTCTACACGGACCCAATAGGTTCCCGCGAGGTGAATCGTTTCCAGCGAAGTCTTGGTACATGCAGAAAGGCTCAGTAATAAAGAAAAAGCGACAATAAACCTTAGCAGATAAGATTTTTGTGATATAATAACTTTCATAATATAAAATAAGGTTTAACAAATATAGATAAAAGCAAAAGGATTTCATATATTACATATAAGTTTTATTTAAAATGAGCAAGCTTTTTACGACATCACAAATTACGGAAATAGACCGCCTTACGATACTTAAAGAACCTGTTGCGGACATAGATTTAATGGAACGCGCTTCAATGAGAATGGCCGGATGGATGTACGAACATTTACCGGAAAATAAAATATTATGGTTTTTCGTCGGGCCTGGCAACAACGGGGGAGATGCACTTGCCGTTGCACGCATGATGGCCGACAGAACAATGTCCGCCGGGCGCAATTATGCATGCAGGGTTTTCCTGGCCTGTTCTCCCGCAAAGTTAAAAGGCTCGCCCGCCGTTAATCTCAGCCGCCTGCAAAAACAAGACAAAGTAGATCTGGAATTTATCTCTTCCGATGCTGAAATTCCGGAAAAAAGCATCGAAATACCGGATGACGTCATAGTAATAGACGGTCTGTTCGGTTCCGGCCTTAACAGAAAGGTCTCCGGCCCGTACCGGAAGATAATCGACTCCATAAACAGATCGCATGCCGCCGTCATTTCCATAGATATTCCGAGCGGACTTTTCGGTGAGGATAACAGTAAAAATGATCTGTCGGGGATTGTAAAAGCTGATTATACCCTCACTCTTGAGTTCCCCAAAATATGCTTTTTCTTTCCGGAGCATGAAGATATTACGGGAAAGATAACCGTTTTGCCGATAGGGCTGCATCCTAAAGCCATCGATTCTATTAACACATCATTTTTCCACCTCGACAGAGAAACCGTACGTTCAAAAAGGATAACAAGAAAAATATTTTCAAACAAGGGAACATATGGTCATGCGCTGCTGATTGCCGGTTCCGAAGGAAAGGCCGGCGCCGCTATTTTATCCGCCGAAGCCTGCCTGAGAGGAGGCGCCGGCCTGCTGACGGTCCACCTGCCCCGCCCTCTTGTTACACTTATGCAAAGTGCCGTTCCGGAAGCCATGTGTTCCGCCGATCCTTCCGACACCGTCTTTTCAGAAGTGCCGGATTGTTCACGCTTTTCCGCTATCGGCGCCGGCCCGGGAATCGGCAGGAATGAACGAACGGCGGAAGCCCTTAAAAATCTTCTGCAAAAGACGTCTAAGCTGGTACTTGATGCCGACGCCCTCAATATTATTTCGGACCATCCCGAACTTCTTAACCTTCTTCCGGAGAACACCATACTTACACCGCATCCCAAAGAGTTCGAACGCCTTGCAGGCAAATGGGAAGATTCGTGGACAAGGCTTTGCATGCAAAGGGACCTTTCGAAAAAATACAAGGTTATAGTTGTCCTAAAAGATGCACGTACAAGCATTTCACTGCCAAACGGAGAAGTTTGGTTCAACACCACCGGCAATCCCGGAATGGCAACAGCAGGAAGCGGCGACGTGCTTACCGGCCTGATTCTCGGCCTGCTTGCGCAACAATATTCTCCCAAAGACGCAGCACTGACGGCCGTATACCTGCACGGAAGGGCCGGCGATCTTGCCGAAAAAGAGACAGGACAGGAAGCCCTCCTTTCCGGAGACCTGCCGCATTACTTTGGAAAAGCATTTCTGGAACTGGAATAGGAATAATAGAAAAGAAATATGTATAAATACTGGGGATACGGACTAAATATTGCTTCGGAGATAGAATTTCCGGAATTACTAAAATACGATTTCGACGTTCCGGATGTAGAATATACAACCGGAAAAGTACCAAATAAGATTGACGGAATATCCGTTTCCTTCAAAAAGTATTCTTACATCGTAAACGAAAAAGAACTTCTTTTTAATGTCTATGACGTTGCACGTTACTACGCTGCCGATGGTTGTAAAATCATTATAGAACCATCCGCAGCCGAAAATAATATGCGCAGCATCCGCATTCATGTTCTTGCAACCGTTATGGCAGCGATCCTGCTGCACAGGAAAATGATTGCGGTCCACGCTTCCGCCATAAAACATGACGGCAAACTCATTCTTATAACAGGACAAAGCCATGCCGGCAAATCAACTGTACTGGCGGAATTGTTGAAAAAAGGATATCCCGTTTTCAGCGACGATATAATAGTAATGCATAAGGATGGAACAAATGCCCCTATACTGGCGGCAGCATCCTATCCTATGATAAAATTGTGGGACGATACGATAGAAAAATTAAACGATCCGTCATTCGAAGACCATTCGTTCAGAATTCAAAAAGACATAGACAAATACGGCTTTTTCTTCCATGATGATTTCGACAAAAAGCAATATCCCATAAAAAAGATATTCATTCTTAACGTAGAAAATATTCCGCACCTCATATCAAGGATATTGACAGGCAGAAATGCTTTCGAAGCATTGGTAAAACAAGTATACCGTCCAATGCTGATTCAAAGCAATAAGGAACAATTCTTATGTTTTACCCTTATAACCGATCTTGTAAAACATTGTGATGTAATTGAGATCCGTCGTCCTGCCGAATACGATACTACCGGCATATTGGCCGATTTTATGGAATCCTTATTGTAAACACCTTCTCCACATCATATATACGGCAACAGGCCTGAGAACATGAAAAACATTATTCAAAGGATAATTTGTACTGTCTGATTGCATTTTCTGCCATTCCGCACGAATACGTTTCATATCGGCAATTCTGCCGAAATCAGAATTATCCATTTCACTCAAAATATTGTTCATTTCATCGGGATAAGCACATAATCTAGCTGTAAGATCAGAGCTTTGCTTTCCTTTCTTCGTATTTAGCCGTACTACGTCGGGCAATTTGTCTTTCATCATGGTACGCAACACCCATTTATTCATCTCGCCCAGATACATTTCGTTTGGAATTGAAAGTGCACTTTCGATCACCCGGGGATCCCCCGTCGGATCACGCAATTCCAATCCAGTCTCACATCCAAGATACGCCCCGTAAAGAAGCCGTAACGCATTTAACTCTAACATCAGAACTGCCTTACAGTTAGGATCCTTAAAATATCGTTTGAAGGTTGGGTCGAACCCCGATCGTTTTATTTTTTCTGCAAGACCCAGCGATTTTTCAAATGCTTCCGAACTATATGCAATTTCTCTCCACGGCTGGCTTCCAAATGCTATCCGTTTATAAATATCTGCAACAAAGGTATTACCATACAAGAGAGGTTTCAATATCCTCTTTTTTATTAAGCTTTTCATTCCGTAACGCCGGAGTAGCTCTCTGGCCGGAAGAGCCTCTTCAATCCCGGTCCTTGAAATTGTTGCATTGCCGAATTCCCCTATAAGCATGGATCCGTAACCTTCTAGAACTGCCGTTTTATATATATCCACCAGCCAGTAAGCATTCCCGGCTGCATGAGATGGTTCTCCGAATAAACGGATAAATTCTTTTATCCCCTCTATTGGCGATATTTTTGCCGAATCGAGAAATATGGGATCGATATTACCACTAGATTTCACTATCGCATCTATAAAAGGCTTTTCATTACCAATTATATTATTCAACAGAGAATTTGATGGCAGAAACTCAGGAATATGGCTATACGTTCTCAGATGTTTCCCTTCATTTTTCAAGTAATCGGCTGCAAGTACACACACGGTACTAGAATCCATACCCCCGCTTAGCGTTGCAGCAACAGGCTTATAGGAACGCAGTCTGCTTTTCACAGCTTTATTCAGGTTTTCAAAAAGATCTTCCACATAATCTTCAAGCTTCAACCCTTCACGAACCTTGATATTCGCATAATTCCAATAACGGTATAATCCGGAATGTTCACGCGTAACCCGTAATGCATGAGATGGCAAAAGACGTTTAATACCCTTGAAAAATGTTTTATCCGCCCCCCCCGGCCATACGACCAACATACGGGCGATCATCAATTCATCTATTTCTTTCTTGATAAACGGTAATTGAAAAAGTCCTTTAGAAGAGGTGGAGAACGCAAATACTTTATCGTCAATATAATAGTCAATTGATGTATAATCCCATTTGTCTCGTGTAATAAATAATTTTTGGATATCAGTATGAAAAGCGGACAAAGACCATTTACCAACGAGTTTATCAATACATTTCTCCCCCCATTTCCGATAAGCTTTAAGAATGAGATCTCCATCCGGAATTTTTGCTTGTTCGCTTGCAGGGACATCAAGTAACCCGAATAGTTCGTCACGATTATCGATACGTCCTTCGGCAACAAAAAGGAGCTTTTCCTTTTCGATCCATTTGGGCATAGTCTCATAGACAGCCTCCGGTGTATTGTAGGTAAGCATGTGTCCTAACCCGCAATTTCCATGTATTGCAAAAGCATACTTTTCATGAGGGAAATGCATCATCCCCCTATACATGAATTCCAATTCGTCGGAAACAGGTTTACCCTCTCTGTAAAAAAGGCCGAAGATAACGCTCATTTTTATAGATTAAGAGCGGGCTTTTTTACTAAGAGTAAAGATCTCCATCAAAGGTCTCACCAGTAAGCTCCATATTCGTTTGATAGTTTATTCTCAAAACATTAGCCTCAGGAGTTTCCCAAATTTCTTTGAATTTATTTTCCCCTTTTGTTTTCATAACGTTAATAAGGATTATTACTAAGGTTCTATTATAAAGATATATAAAAAGAATTTAATATACAAATATTTTCCCTCAGTAAAGAGCCATCTGAAAAGCGACGGCTTTTTCCGGCCTTAGTCGCCATCGCACAAGCCATAAATATAAACCCATGAAGAAAGGACGCCGTAAGAAAAACTGTCGAGATTCTTAGATATTGATTTGATGGATTTTTCTTCATCGGAAGTTTCCATAAATTCGAACCAATACTTTCCACGATCGGATTCCGGAAGGTTATCATTCGATAAGGTATGGAAAATCGTAACGGCAGCCTTATTACCGCCGATTGCCGGGACAGAGACATTACAGCTATCCGAATATAAATGCAGTCCATGTTCCACAACCTCTTTTTTTGTTAGAGATTTCCCGGTTGCAAGAAAGAAGGCGGAAGGGATATTATCAATTCCTACGGTTAAACGGTAACCCTCTTTGTCAGGAACCTTATAAGCATCATAAAACTCAAATATAAGATCGGCGCTTATTTTCTTTAGAATCATAGTTACCGGCATATTAACCCCATCATTTTCAAAAACTTCAAATTCAGACGTCGCATAATGGACGTCATCATTGGGAATCTGCATTGCCGCATCTTCGTAATCCAGCGACAAAGATTTAACAATTGTCAGGGAATCGGGATCTCCGGCTTTAACCTTAAAGTTTTTAAATGCAACGAATGTTATATAATAAATACCTTTCGGCAATGAGACATTTACCTTTGCTATATTTTCCGATGTAATATTTTTCAGAGAGGTTGAATCAATCATCCCCATTTTTACATAATGTCCGTCACTCTTCCGATGTATAACATAAAGCAGGGTATTCATATCGGCAGTACCATAATCATCGTTGATCAGCACTTGTCCCGTTTTAGTGTTCGTCAACTTATAATTATATTGCAACGACACATTAAAAGTTGTCTCATAAGATGAAGGCGTAACGGGTTCCTCCACTCTATTGTCTTTACTACATGAAGCTAATCCAAATATAAGAAGAGACAAAATCATCGTCCTCCATAAATTTATTCTTTGCATGTCTTATTGTGAATTACGGTAATACACAAATATAACATTAATATCATCAGACTGTTTCATAAAATCCCGACAGATGATAGAACTATCGGAAACAAAGAAATATCCTGATATTTTTTACATAAACAAAACTTTATTTACATTTGCGTTATCGGGTGGAAACCAGAATATTTCTGCCCGATGACATATTAAAATTAGCGTTTTTAGCTATTGTCTTTGATTCTGAAAACCACCATTTTTTAGCAACACAAAGCAATAAGCAACGGAAACGCCTGCGCTTGAGCGTGGGTTGTGCTTATTTGTGTTGCGGGTGCGTGGTGGTACCTCAGAATCAAATAAATGCTTCTCACGCTCTTTTTGTGTTTTAAACTTTAAGCTTTAAAAACTACGCAGGCCCATGAAACGCATATATCCCTTTCAATATCACTTATTTCTGACGGTATAGCACCCTAACGGTCTTTTGTTCGTTCCCATAAACAGGAAAGATTGGGGTGATCCCATAGACATAGAGCATGCAACAATTTAAAACATTTGAATAACAGGCAGCTAAAAGAACACATATCCAAATAAGAAAATAAGAAATGAAAGCAATTAGAGAAAAAGAGATGAAAAGAAAAAAGCATAATTATTCGGGAACCTTTATGGTTCTGTTATTTGTTGTAGGTATTCTTCTTTTTTCAGGATGCAAAAAGGAAGATAACGGCAATGCTGAAGAAGAGACACTGGTTCCCTTGCAGATCGGTGGTGTTTCTCTGAATATAGATGAGGGTAAGGGGGGCTCCTCCTCATGGACGAAGTCGGGAGATTGGGACTGGAGCGGTAAAAGCATTGGAGTGTTTCGACGCAACAGCAGTGGCTATTCGGGAACGGCTGATAACATAAAATATTCTGCCGGTAATTCGGAAGGATCAAGTTGGGACCCCTCGGATAATAAGAAGCAAATATATCTGACTCACAGTCAGGCGAAGCTTCGCGCATATTATCCGTATGATAGTTCGGTAGGTTCGGACGGTAATGTTACGCTTACATCCCAGCTTTACTCGGAAGACAAGGATTTGTGCTGCCAGAAGAGCGACATCTCTGCTGCGGGAGGATCGCCGGTATCGTTTACGATGGGGCATGTTTATTCACGATTTATATTCAATTTTACCAGAGATGCGTCGTATAACGGAACATGTACTATAAGTAAGGTGACGATGGAAAACCCCGATATTATTTCATCCGATACTTATAATCTGTTTACGGGAAAGACCGGTATTCCTTCAGGCGGAAATAAAGGAGAGGTAACTATAAGCGATGTTGGAATCAATAGTATTGCCTCCGGGAGTACTTCTACAGTATATGTATTGATGGTTCCGAGCGAAACTGCATTGAGCGGAAGCTTTAAGTTTACGTTTACTGTAGATGGGAAAGATGTAATGGGAACTGTTGAAGATGCTTCTACCTTTGGTTTACTTGCCGGTACTCAATATACATTTGATATAACCATAAAGAGGTTGGCAGTTGAGGTTACTAATACCGCCAATTGCTATATGATCGCTCCCGGGTACAGTCTTATTATTCCGATAGATGTAAAAGGCAACGGCGACGCTAATGCAGTAGCAGGGACAGGTCTTGATGTACATCATACGGCGGCATCTGTCGGGATACTATGGGAAACTTCTCCGGATCTTATTTCGCTTAATGGATTTACAACAGTCAATCAGAAAACTGAGATTACGGCAAATGATGCTACCCAAACCGGTAATGCAGTAATCGCCGCTTACAGCGGTGCTAATCAAACCGGAGATATTCTTTGGAGTTGGCATATATGGGTGACGGATTATAATCCCGATTCAACGCCTGTCGAGAACGGCGATGTATACACAATAGCAAATACAAACGGTTCCTATACATGGATGGACAGGAATCTTGGAGCAACTACCGCAAGTCCGGCAATAACCACAACAATGGGATTACTTTATCAATGGGGACGAAAAGACCCTTTCCCTGGAGCAGGTAATTATACCGGGATTTCTAATAAAACTTATACAAGTCTGCCGATATATAATGAAAACGGAACAGTTCTTACGGAAGAAAGTGGAACATCGGGAACAGGGATCAAACATGAACAAGCCTTAGAAACCACAAGTGATAAAACGCTAAATCTTAAGAACTCGATAAAAAATCCAATGATGTTTTATTATAGTTCTTACGTAAGTAATATAGGATACGATTGGTATACAACTACAAATGACAGACAATATCAGAATGATGCGTTATGGGGAGGAGCCAGTAATACTAATTCAACTGATAAAACAATATTTGATCCCTGTCCTCCGGGATGGAGGGTTCCTGCATGGAACGGAGATACACCATGGAGTGCCTTTAATAGCACAAGTACATTTACATGGACGGCATCAAATTACGGTAGAACATACAATGGAAAAACATTATATCCGGCGGCCGGTTATCGGTATTGCGGTTCCGGGGCGTTGCGCAACGTCGGCTCCAGCGGGTACGATTGGTCTGCGTTTATTTCCACCAGTACGCCGCAGTACTCTTACCACCTGTACTTCGGCAGTGGTGGCATTAGCGTGTCAAACAGCAACGATCGCGCTAACGGGTTTTCTGTCCGTTGCGTAAAAGAATGAAATATGAAAGTAGTTCGAAGCCGGAAGATGAAGATTCGGGACTTTGGAAAACAGGTCAGGATGCAGATAGGCTATGTTTTGACTTCGCGGGTAATTAGTTGTATGTGAGTGTTTTAATTAGGGAACCCGACGGGAATGTCTCTGCATCCTGATTTTACGTTTTTTCACAATGTGCCCTGCATGTACCTGTGTGGGCGATCGGCGAAAAACAGGCCGTCAGGATGTAAATGCATTTTACTTCTTTCGTTGTCATAACATACTGTTAAGCAATATTATATGCGATATATCTATAAATATATTTTTTGCATCCTGACGGTTTTTTAGAAATCCTGCATACCCCAGACAGCCCGACTCCCAAATTCCAACTGGTTCAATTAAAAGTCGGCTGCCAGTGCTTCTATTGCCAAAGATGCTTAATTTAAATTCCAACTGGTTCAATTAAAAGTTGCATTCTTTCTCTATATCTCGCAAAGAAATGCATTTAAATTCCAACTGGTTCAATTAAAAGACAGAAAGCAATAAAGCAATTATTTTAATTGCGTAATTTAAATTCCAACTGGTTCAATTAAAAGCTGACAAAGATATTTCTGCTTGCCGTTATCAAAGATTTAAATTCCAACTGGTTCAATTAAAAGCAAGGCGCTGAATAATGGCGGTGAGGATACCGGCATTTAAATTCCAACTGGTTCAATTAAAAGGTAGACATCATACAACCTGTCCATGTCGATGTAAATTATTTAAATTCCAACTGGTTCAATTAAAAGGCGAAGATTTTTATAACATGCAATCCGAAAAAAAATATTTAAATTCCAACTGGTTCAATTAAAAGAAACCATTAGTCGTGCATTATGGGGTAAAAACTTCATTTAAATTCCAACTGGTTCAATTAAAAGGCGGTAATTCAACAGCCACTTTCCTGACTTAAGCATATTTAAATTCCAACTGGTTCAATTAAAAGGGATAAAACACGTAGCGTTAAGTGGCATTTCAAGAGACTCTGTGCTATGTTTGCTATACAAATATACTTTTTTTTCGTGATTGTTTTCTGTCAATGTGCAATTGTATGAAAAGGCCCGGGGATCGACAGACTAAAGTAATCCTTAGTAATATATTTCTATATGATTATAAATAAATTATCAGCATAACATCAGGTGATAAATTCTTATTATTTCAGAAAATTTCCAGTTAAAATAGAGACTAAGTTCTATATTGTTATTTTATAGCAACGTTGGAATCAGTCCTGTGTCTTTATAGAAAATTATTATTATTATATATTTCAGTAATATTCAAACGTTTTCTATCAAATGTTTTACTCAAAGATTTTACCTTGTCTATAAGTTTTACCTGACTTTTATTTATCTCAGCAACCCCACTTTTATTTTTATTCCTGATAATACTAAGACTTTTTTCAAAGGTCCTTGGCAAATCAAATATTTCTTTTGGAGATAATAATTCATTTTCTTTAGCCCCAATGCTAGGTATTGTATTTACAACATATTGAATATCTTTATCCCGTTCTTTCAATTTACCAACTGTATAACGCTTAATCACGTATTTCTTACAATCAATTTCTTCAATATCAAGAATCTCTTTATATTGAAGAATCCATTCTAAAGAATATGAAAGTTCTATATTTAATTGTTTGTCTATAATTTGAACGACAATAGAGTTATCCCTGAAACTAAGAAAGGTATCTAAATAATTGTTCCACCATTCCGCCCAAGCTTTTGAACTTATTCCGGTAGGGAATGCTCGATTCAAAGAACAAATTAACTCATCAATCTCTGAAAACAGTTTATATCTACTATAGGCATCTGCATTTTTGAAAAAGTCTTCTTCGTTTAATCTCTTTTTAAAGTATTTTAATGTATTATAGGCTCCTCTCTGATTTTTCAAATTTCTTTCAATACACCATACATACTCTCCTACGTAATACGGAACTTTCTCAGAATAAAATTTCTTTGATTGAATTACAAAACGAATTTTCTCTAAAAAGTCATAATAGTCAACTTCTTCACATCCATTGAAAGCTCGTTTTAAAGAATTATACTTAACATTATCTATACTAACAACAACCTTACCTTCCAAAGCACCTCTTGCCACTCGTCCAAATCTTTGGACAAAATTTTGATAATATTTCCCGGGCTGCATAATACAGTACTCAACATTGTAATTAACTCCGACCTCAGCTTTATTGGTTGCAATAATAATATTGGCTTCTTTAATTCTTCTCTGTTGATTTTCTGTTTTAGGAGTATACCCAGTGCTTTGATAAATGATACTTCTCGGAAATTGATTTGCTAAATCATCCGAAAGTATTTGTACTTCATTTAACTTATCCAATACTATTAAGACTCTCTTTCCCGAATCAATAATGTTTTTAATCTCAGACTTATATTCAATAATAGGAATCTTTTGATTCAATGTTGAACAAAACTCGACATTGATTAACCCGTGTATAGCTCTCGAATGACTTGCATCATCTACAATATTTTCAATTATTTCCTCAACTTGATATCCTTTATTGATTAACAAGTCTTTTAATGCTTTCTCCGGCGTAGCCGATACAAAAAAGAACTTGACTTTATTGTTTTCTTGTAAGAATATATCTCGTAAATAAATCAGAGTAAGTATATTGGCTATCTGAGCTTCATCATATAAATGATATTCGTCAAAAATGATATAGCCAAAATATTCCAAAAAATTATAGAAATTATTCCTGCCGGTATTTCGCCATGCATTTTGGTGATATCCTCCGTGCATTGCATAATTAATAATATCAGGATTTGTTATAACCAAATCCGTATCCCCTTTACAAAGTTCGATTACTTTGGCCCATCTATCAAATCCTTTTACAGCGAATTCATCTAAAGTTCGTCCTGTAATTTTCTTGATATTTAGAAATGGATATGTCTTTGAAAAATTCTCCGATAATTCATCAATCAAAGCATTCGGTGGTAAAACAATAAGGCCTCTTATTCGTCCTTCATCAAAAGGTTTGGGATTCTTCTTAGCATTAATAACAGGAAAGGGGAAAGCATAACTTTTCCCCGTCCCTGTAGGAGCTGTAACAATCGTAAATTCTTTAAATCCTTCAAAATCCAATTTCATGCGTTTCTGAAATTCATGTAGAAAGCAAACTTTTCCATTCGGAAAGGTTTCTGTTTCATTAGTTAGCGCAACAAATTGTGGTTTAATTTTTACTGAGAATTTATCCATTATTCTAAAAGATAGGATTAAATACTTCTTTGATATTCTCTAATGAAAAATGCTTTATGATATTATAATTTTCAAGGATATAGGTAAAATTAGCCTTCTTTTCATCCATCATTACTTTTATTGCAATGTCAAGATTATTGAATACTTCTTTTAATGTAAAAGCATTCAACCAATAATCGCTATCCTTGACTCCAGAATCAATTTCTTCTACTTTTACTAAAGTCTCTTTTCCGGTTCCAACTCTAATTGTTGATGGCAACTCTATGTTTTCTTTAGATATAAATAAGGCTATAAATTCCGTTCCTAATTTCACACCTTGCACTTGCCTGAAATTTTTAAATGGAGATTTCCCTGATTTGTCAATTCTATCTATATCAATAAAACCATCAACATTGAATAAGGTATTACGTATATAATTTTCAGTTTTGCCAACATTTGCCTTTGCAGGTTTTGCAACAGTACAATAAAATCCGAAATCTTTGATTTCAGTATATTCGGGTTTTAATCGAAAATTATACATCGTTTGATTTTCATTTAAACACCGATTAAAAGCATAAGTTAATGCCAAATCACCGATAAACGAACCTGTGACAGAGGCCGAAGTTGAACCACCGGAAACCTCGGTATAATAAAACAAATGATTCAAAAGAGTCAGTTTTATTATTTTTGTTTGCATACGTGTATATCTGTCAAAAATTTAACACAATCTTCTTTTGCTTTTGTATATATCTCTTGTAATCCCTTTTTGTCATCTTTCCCCCATAATTCAGTAATTAAAGAAATGACATCTTGCGCATCTTTGTAATTATTCTCTCCATATACAGTTTGCATTGCTCCATTAATTGCTGATTTCACATTCTCAAATGTTACTTCTTTTCCAGAATCCCAATTTTTAGAGATGCTATAACTATTTACCGGCTGTTCAAATTTCGCCAAGCCGAATCCGAGAATATGATTCTTCATATTAGAACTTAATGTTGTACTTTGTGCTCCATAACGGTTCTCAAAAAGAATACAGGATAATAAATGGATAAACAATTCAGGAGTAATGTTTTCTACCGTAATGAAATGTGGAAATAATGTTCCAGGTTTAATGTACTGAACCTGAAACAAGGATTGCCTAAGTTTTCCTTCCTCTTCATTCCACATTGTTCCGCCTTCACTTAAAGCATTGTGTTGCAAAGTACCGGTTATTTCATCGACATCCCTAATCGAATATGCCCAATCATAGATAGCTCTGCTTGTAATGCCTACGGCATCATTACTTTCTGTTACACTGTCACCAAATAAAATAGAATTTGGATTCCCTAATTGTTCGCTTTTCTTTACCACATTATATCTAAAGTCATTATCAATGACATTGAATTCTCTACAAATCTTTAAGCCTAAAAGTTTTTCTCTGCTTTTGAGTTTTCTGGCAGGAATTTCCACAATATCTTTATTCTCTCCTGCTTTAAATGTTATCGTTTCATCAGGGTAATTACTTCTGATAATCAAGTTACCAGTTACCTCGCGAAGAATAGCGATTTTGATTGTCCCTAATGTGTTATTTTTCAGATTATTCACAAAATAGAATTCGTTAATATAGTCTAATAGTTTTTCCATAATGATTATTTATTTAGAATTAAGTTAATGTATTTGTCTGTGTATTTTTCTTTTGAATCGCCTTTTAAAGCTAATTTGATATTCTCTTCTGTTATTTCCTTGCCTTCTTTTTTTAACTTCTCAGCAATTTTATTTGCAGAATTTTCATCGAATTTTTGAGCACATTTTTCTTTATAAACAAATGCAAACTGATAAATCCAATCTTTTTCACGATTTAGGTTTGGAAGTGTCCCTTTCCATTCTTTTTTATAAAGTTCGTCATATACTGCTGTTGCAAAGTCTTTAATGGCTTCCATATTTACATAATCCAATCGGAGTGATTTATAAATATTTCCACTTGTCCTTTGAATTACATTATCTCTATCGTAGCCTTGTTTTACTTCTTTTCGGACAAAATCTAATGCTGTTCGAATGAGCCAGGTCTCCTCAGAACCACTACTGTTATATCCAATGGTGGTAATTTTTGTAGCCAGTTCGGCTAAATTTTCTGTAACTGTCATACTCGTAAATAAATTAGGATTATTATTAATGAATTTTTTTAGTTTCTCATAAACTTTCTTTTTGTCATCTTCTTTAAGTAAATAATACACAGAAAAATACTTGTTTCTATTTTCAGATATTTGTAATAGATTACCCTCTAATCTATTTGAACCGAGAGTCAGAATAAGACTTATTTCTTCTAATGCTTTATCTATATTTATCAATCTTACCCTATCCCAGCCTAATTGTCGAAGAAATCGTGGAGCATTCTCATATCTGAATACCTCTTTATGTGGTTGGTATGGTGACATAACGCCAGTAATATATGAGCGAATGCCTAATGTTTTGATTAGAAGAAGGCTTTTACGAACATAGTAGAAATTTGCTTCAATACCGGATGCTATTTTATCGAAATTTAGATTATATAGATTGTACTGGAATTTCGCATTTTTATCGAATTGAATAGGAGTATCATTAAGTACCTGTATATTTTTTGCTTTGGCACAAGCTATTAATATATTTCTATCAATGCCTAAAGTAGTTTCAAAAAAGTCATTGTAAATAATAACATTTGCATCCTTGGGATAATTCGATTGTGATTTTCTCAATTTGTTTTCTTCTGCATATAAATCGGATATATGACTTGTAGTGTTATTTAAAGAAGTTATCGTTCTATTACTGAACCCTCTTGCTTTCATTGAAAAGGCAACGTCTTCTTTATATTCTTTTAAGCCAACGCCCCCTGTAAAAGCACACATTTTCCCTTTTTCTGGAATTATTGGATTATACTCATCAAATACATTCATAGAGTTATTTCCTCTGTAATTAAAGTACTTATTAAAAAAATCTTTAATGACCGTGTTTTCTTGTTGCTCTCCGGTGAATGAATGAATTATTTCATTTTCCAACTGATTGATATACTCTTCCATATCATCCTCATCCATTTCTTTTATTACGGAATAAGTTTTGACGATACCCAGATAGGTTTTTAATAAGGCATTTGAGCTGTTTGTATGTGCTTCAATATAAGTCTTTAATTCACTTGTATTTGAAATTGATTGTGTATCATCATCTTGTTTTAGCTGTATCTCTAAGGGGAAATCCTCATTCTTGTTTAACCATTCATCAAAATCATTTTTCCACGCTTTATTCTGTTTGGCATTTAACCATTGAATTTTATTTAAACAATATATTTTGAGAGAATCACAACTCCAATCTTCATAACTTTCTTTATCAACATTTAGATACAGCTTATTATTTTGTATTCTTGTCTTAATGGGTAGTCCATATATTTCTATTAGTTTATTGTTAAACTCAACAAATAAGGAAAAATCACTTATTTTATCATTACCATTAGGAGATAATGCAAAAAAACTATCAATTTTTTCTTCAATAATTTTTTCCAAAACCTCCTGTTTAAATTCAACGGAACCGATAAAACCAAAACTACATTTCTGAGCATCAATTTTTGTCAAACCCACAGGATCAATATCTTCACTTACTTGCTCTGCTGTATGTTGAATTTTTGTTACTTCCGCTTTTGTCAAGTCTTCCCCGAAATAAATAAAGCCATTTCGTAATGCTTGGAAAACTTTTTTGCCGGAGAAAGCCATTACTTTTCTTGCTGATTGAAGAATGTTTTGACTTAGTAAGATGTAAGGGTTGGGATTAACTTCAACATAAGAAATCGGCAACCGATTAATGCCAGATATGATTGAAAGCGATTTTGAAATTGAGTTGTAGAACTCTTCTACTGAATCAAAATTTTGATTGGAAGCAATTTTATCAGCGAATTTACAGAGTATAGCCAAAACCTCTTTCATATGTATCTCACTAAGTGAGATCTTATATTGATTAGCAAGTACACTTGTCCTGTCTTCATCAGATAAACATAAATAATAGACATCTCCCTTGTATTTTTCAAATTCGGGAAAAAAGTTTTTTACTGACTCATTTTGCCCAATCGTTTTATCAAGTTCTTTTAATGCTTCTTGTAAACTTTTCGCTTTTAATAATTTATTGGCATCGTGAAAAGTATAGCCAAGAATAAACGTCTTGATATAAAGTTCAGCCTCTTTATTTTCTATCCATCCCTTCTTTGCTAAATATTTTTCATAAATGAGCAAACTCGGAATCAAGCCATTTAAAATATGAATATGATAAGGCATATCATAATCATCTTTTCGGACTTTGTTATCAATTACAAATAAACCTTTTGCTTCTGTAATTGGATATTTTACAAGCAAATCCTGTAAAATTGTATCAAAATATAGTTGTGTTATATTTTGAAAAATCTCTGTATCGAAATACTGTTCTATTAATTTATATTCCATATTTGTTACATTTTCTCAATTATTAAGCATATTATAAAATATGATTCCTTTTTCCTACAAAAACGTCCCGGTGCTTCCTCTTTCTTTTCCTACTATTTCTTTGTCGAGGAATTGTTCGTCGCGACTCTTGAATATTATTATGCTGTCGGTTCCTTCGTCCATAAAGTGTTTTGCATGGTACACCAGCTGTTTTAGCTTTACTTCGGAAATATCTCCTTCAAATACGGAGTTCTGCACCCAGCTCAGGTATTTCCTGCACAGTTTGAGCATCTTGCCCACGCGCTTTTCGCCAAAGTCATAAACGAGTATAACATACATCACCAATACATTTTAAAAGGTTTGTACTCTTCTATGCCGAGCAGATGCTTGGAAAGCTTGTAGCACTCCAGTCTTATGAGATACCTGTAGCTGACATTTCTTTTCAGCGAACGGTGAGAGATAGTCTCGTTCAGACGTTCTTCAATCTCCTTTACGAAAATCTTTTTCCCGGTTTCGTTCAACAAACATTTATTAAGACTGCGGTCGAAGTGCCGTTCCTGAATCATCTTTTTGTTTAGTACCTTAAATATCACCCTGTCCACTATTACAGGCTTGAATATTTCGGATATATCAAGAGACAGGGAGTATCTCCTCTCGCCCGGCGAATGCAGATAACTTATTGTGGGATTGAGCTGCGTCTGGTGGATAGCCCTCAGACATTGTGAATAGCACATCATGTTACCGAAGGAGATCAGGGCGTTGACTTCGTTACGGGGAGGCTGTTTTGTTCTTGCGCCCATCTGGAAATCGTTAAGAACAAGATTGAAGGCTTCATAATATAGCTGCCTGATATTCCCCTCAACTCCCATAAGTTGTTTAACATTTTTGGTATCGTATATTTGGCCGGCCAAACCGCGTATCATATCAATAAGAACTTCAAGATCCTTCCCCCTCCTGTTATAATACTGAAGATTCTTTATCATATTAAAGGAAGCTCCGTCTATGAATTTCTGGGCTATAACCAGCCTCGCCTTGTCGTTCCTGTAATATTCGGTTTGTGCGAGAAGCATGCGCCCCGACAGCAGAAAATCACGCGGCATGAAAGATCCCGTGTAATTCTCGTAATAATCGAAAAAATGTACGGCAATATCGCTCTGTCCTAAAAAGTTATAAAGGGAGCTGTTGGCTCTTAGAGAACCGAATACATAAAATTCGCTGACATTTTCCACAGGGATGTAACGGGTATCTCCTTCGGTATACGAATTTTCGTCGGCTTCGTTTTGTATAAGCGGAGTAAATTTTAGAGTATTATCCTTTCGTTCAAGAATTCCGGGATTGAACAGGTAATAAGTTTTTTTCATAGTTTAATATCATATCGTCTTAGTCGGGCTCGGTTTCTTCGGAATAGCAAAAATCATAATAACTGCACGACCGGCAAAAGCTGCGTTTTATTCTGGGCGGACAAGCATCGGAACTTATTATCCTTACTATTTCCTTTTCCATATTCGAGATTTTAGCCCGGTCGGCGTCGGTAAGTTCTACCGGCTCGGTCTTTCTCAGCACAGGATATTCAAGAATCCCTTTTATTCCGGATATGCCGTTCTTTTCAAACACATACATATAGTATTTGAGCTGCCATTCGTGAGCCGGTTCCATTTTGTCGGATTTCTTTATTTCGTGTATAACCTTGTTTTTGGCGTCGTAGAAATCCACCTTTACCCCGTCAAGTTCCACCTCTTCGTATTTCCCCGATCTTTGCGGATAACTTTCCTCATGTATTAGCTTGCCCTCGAACACAAGATCGGAAGTATGCTCCATTGAGATGCCGTTGGAAAAAAGCCACAACTTCCTATGGCATATCATATAATAATTAAAGTGTGTTCCGGTTATTTCCATCACTATTTAATTAAACAGGTTCCACACATCCGAATCCCTGACTTCCCTGCTCTCCCACTCCGCAGTCGTAAGCTATTTTCATAAGTTCGGCAGGTGCCTTAATTTTGAAACGGCACAAGTAGCCGCGCACCCTGGTCTCCATGGGCGTTCCGGCTTTTATGGTTATAAGTTTGCTTTTCGGCCTATCCAATACTTCAAAACCGCATTGTGATTCGTCGTCAATATCTTTTCCGTAAAACGAGCGATACCTCCTTTTCAAATCGGAGATAACTGCGGGACACGCACGGGAATCATCGGGAGAAAGATATACGGTAGTATCCGTATCAGGCTTGTATTTTATGCATATCGGAGACAGCGACCTAAATGTCATTTCATTCGTAAAGACAGGCGGTTCCATTGCCGTTATATTCCTCACAAGAAACCTGACGGAAGAATATCTGTCTCCTATTTCGAAAGACTGATTTGCAAAAATACCCTTTATGAATTCGCGAGTAGATATTTCGGGAAGAAAAGAAATCTGCCACCGTACCACGTCGGAAAAGATCCGCAGGCGTCCCGATTGTTTTAAAACACGATAGCTGTCCACCCCCAGTTGCGAAAAGGTAAAAAGCTTGAATTTCCGTCCCGTTTCCGTACCATAACCGTTATCGTGAAGCCATTCCGAAAAATCCCCACCTGCACGTGAAAGGATCTTGTAGATTACGGCACTTTGTTCGTATTGATAATTTATAGGCAATATGTCTCCCGAGGCATTTTTGTCAAGTTGCAGATTCAATTGAAATCTCATGTTCCGTCCTATATAAAAATCATATCACACCAGAACGGGCACTCCGTTGACTATCGCCCTTATTACAACTATATAGAGCATGAAAAGTGACATCAGGGCCACTATTATCTGGAATATTATTTCGTTTACCAGTCTCACATGCAACACACGTAATGAACTTCCGTCGGGGTGCTCTTCCTGTGCCTGCTCTTTTTGCGCTTCCTTGTATGCGGATGTATATTTTCTGTTCTGTACTATTGAAAACAGCGACAGCATTATGCAGAACGTAACGAACGTTGCGTTTATCCAGAATCTGTTGGGCCCCAGGAACATTCCGTATATCGTAATTATTCCTGTTGCTGCAAATCCTATCATGGATATCATAAGGACGGTTTTTAAGAATTTCATATCTGATAGTTTTTATAGTTTCATTTTATTTCCAATAAATAAGGTTGTCCGGAAACAAGACTTTCCATTACGCTTCTAAGACATAGATTCCAGCTTATGAAGCCTACGAAATTCCCGTCCTTGTCCACATAACTTTGAGCAGGAGCAAGAGGCTTTCCGGTATCGGCATCGTAAGACTCGTGCATCGTTCCGTATTTCCGGAGATCGCGCAGCAGCATGTTTCCTACCGTGCCCGCCATCCAGTTTATTCCGTCCTCCAGACCGTAGTTATGAAGAGCTATGGCATCTATGCAGTTCGCATTTACCCACACCGGCCCCTGCCAGTTGGAAAACGGTACTATTATGTTTTTATTATTATAGTCGGGATCTTTTGCAGACAATGAACGGAATCCGTATTTGCCCTTCATTTCGGAAGGATTCAATAAATATTTTTTCAGCATGGCGCGTCCGTCCTCTTTTGATGCAAGTTTTTCCACCAAAGGCCAGAAGCAGGAATAGCTTATTCTTTTATAAAAATTACCGGTAGACCTGTCCACATTATAATACATTTTGTCGGCATCGCTCCACAGATATTTGTTTATGGCATTTTTAACTGAATCGGCTTCGGCTTTGTATTTTGCTGCATCATTTTTATATCCCAGTTCTTTCGCAATAATAGCCTGAGCCTTAAACTCCCTGAGCTGCATTGTACTCATGTCGCATGCGAGGAACGATCTGTGATCTTCCTTATAAAAATAATTCAGGGCCGGATTATTGTCCGCGCCGCTCTGTCCTGCATTGAGCCAGAAATAGAGGCCGGTAAGAGAGTCTCTTTCCGTTTTATCCCTGTAAGATAACACCCTGCACAGTTTTTCGTAATATGGTTCGAGCCAGGTAAAATCGTTCATCGCACGGCTGGCAAGCAACGCTCCCTGAGAAAGAAAGGGTTTCATGGAAAATTTGCCGAAAACGGGACGCGGCCCTTCGGTGGTGGCACATCCCGGTACATATCCATCACTATCAACACAATTAAGGAAATTAAGCACCCAGTATTTCAGATATTCGGGCTTACCTCGGCTCAGAAAATAATTTCCCATAAAGAAACCGTCCCAGTCCCACATCTGCTGGTAAAAACCCGACGGTATAAGATACGGATATTTCAAATACCCTTCTGCCGGACGTATGACCTTATGTTCTATCTTATCATAATACCCGCCCAGTTCGGTAAGTATATCGTTCAGACTGTCGCGGTTGAATATATATATGGATTCGGCTGGAATTTCGCCCTTTCCGGAATTCTTGCTTTCTGAAAATGAAAGCGGAAGAGAGACAACGAGCATTACGGTTGCAGCCAAAAGAAAAACTATTGAAACATAAAACAAAAAAGGTTTTTTCATAAGAAATAAATATTCTTTATAAAATTAAATATTTTTCTCAATATATAAAACCCCGACAGCCTTTTTGCGGTTGCCGGGGTCTACTTTTAAATGAAAAACTTTTTTAACCTTGTCCTTTTATTTATTTTTTGAAATATCTTTTATACAGTCCCTGAAAACCCTGACAGTGGCGTGCCTCATCTCTTGCCATCTCGTGTACGGTATCATGTATGGCATCGAGATTCAATTTTTTCGCACGGACTGCTATGCGGGTCTTATCTTCACATGCACCCTGTTCTGCCTGTATCCTCTTTTCAAGATTTGTTTTGGTATCCCAGACTATATCTCCTAACAGTTCGGCAAATTTGGAAGCATGTTCTGCTTCCTGCAAAGCATATCTGTGAAAAGCTTCGGCTATTTCCGGATATCCTTCCCTTTCGGCCTGACGGCTCATGGCAAGATACATACCCACTTCCGAACACTCCGCGGTAAAATGGGAATTAAGATCTTTTTTCATTTCATCATCGGTATCCTTGGCAACACCAAGAACATGTTCCGATGCAAAAGTAAGCTCGTCACTCGCATCTTCCTTAATTTCCTTGAATTTCGAAGCAGGAGCTCCGCATACCGGACATTTCTCAGGAGGCTCCGGACCTTCGTGTACATAACCGCAAACGGTACAAATAAATTTTTTGTTCATATTTATTAAATTTTTAAGGTATTGATTTGTTTTTTGTGTTTGTTTTGAATTATTATCCAAAGATAACTATTCTAATTTTAAATGCAATAATTTTTTTTCGGATTCTGCCTCAGGATAGTGCCGGAAGCGGACACGAAAGACGGATCCGGCAATTATGTTACCGGTAAATATATTAATTTCCAGGATTTTATTTTACAGGAATTCTTTATTTTTCAGAAAGGAAAGCGTTTACTCTCTCCCCTACATTTTTTTGAAGATTCCTGTAAAAAAATTGATAATCGTATAAATGATATACTCCTTTCTGGAAGACCGATAAAATAGGTGGATATTCGTCGGGATCAATGTCGGTGGCAACCAGCGTTCCGCGCGGCAAAGTTATATAGGCCCCGGTAAGATGAGGTTTTTCAGAAACTATATTTCCGGAATAATCAGTAAAACAGGCTCCTTCGTTCATGGATTTGTCCGCATAGGTTCCGTCGGTTTTCCAATTAAGAGGATTTATAGACAAGGTGTTATGCGGTACTATCATGGTGCTGTCTATGCCTGCCGCCTCTGTGCTGAACGTTATTATTACTCCAGTATCTTTTTCTCCCGATGCCATCTTAAGCTGGGGATATTCTTCCGTTTCCTTTTTCGTAACCCTCCAGCCTATTGCATATGCAGCAACAAAATGCCCTTCGTATTTTTTTTGCGCAAACAGATCTTTCATAAGCATAATACACATTTCCGAACCTTGCGAAAAACCGGCCAGGACAAAAGGCCTGTTGTTATTAAAATGATCCATATAATAAAGGAACGCCTTGCGTACATCGGAATAAGCCGTTTGCATTACTATATCTTGTTTTTCCGGCAACAATGAATAAGCAGAAAGTGAACATTGGCGATAATACGGCGCATACAGTTTGCAGGATTCTTCATAAATTCCTCTCTCCATATTAAGAGCACCTGAAAATTTTATCTTTGTCAAAGAATCATTCAGAGACATATTATAAACCAAAAGAGAATCTGCTCCGGCGGAGAGATCGACGTCCCCGCCTCCTCCGGCAGGGATATCCCCGCCAGACCTTTTCCCAAGAAAAACCGTCGGACAAACCAAAAACACATCCGCAGGTCTATTTTCCCCTGTTCCGCAATAAGCCCAGCTGCTCCTTTCTGCATAATCAACACTACTCGCATACTCCTTATTGCCCTTATAACCCGAATTATTCCCACCGCATCCGGCAGCCGCCGCAACCGTCAAAAACAGAACCGCGGCAAAATTAATATAAACACCCCGTAGAAACTTTTTCATAATGGCGTAAAAATAGGAAATTAACTGGAGTTAGCAGAAATATTGCGCCACAATAAAAAATAAATGACTGATTTACAGGCATGTTAAAATTTAAGTGGCGCACTTTTCGAGCTAACTCCAGTTAGCCTCCCATGCAACATCATTACATAAAATTGTTCGATTTGTTATAGTTGCGGGACTACAGTCTGCTTATTTTTGTGTATTGATAAAGCATAATTGACATGAATCGTATCATAAAAGTATTATTTTCTTCTTTTTATTTAATATTCTTATTATCCTCCTCAACGGAGTCTTTATATGCCTGTCAGAATTCACTGACGGATAGTTTAAAGCACGTCAACAGTTTGCTGCAGACTAATAATGGTAGCAGCGGAACATGTGATTTCCATGTTAAAGACATGGGAGAGGGAAATTATCTTATAAAATTTAATGTAGCGTTCCGCTACCTGATGCTGCCCATAGAAGAGGCCGCGCCGGAGAGCAGCGTAAGGATAATATCGGATTTCCTTACCAGAGAGGAATATAATATAAGACTGGCTTTTAATAAAACGGATTATACAGTACCACTGGATCTGGAAGAGTACAAGGGTAAAAATATTATTATTTACATTCATAACCCATCTTATACTGAACGCGGGTTCAGTGAAATGGCAATAAGGAATCTCGTTTTTTGCGATTCCCTGCCCGCCTGCGGAACAGACGGACATTGCTGCACGCCGGAAGAGACAACGCCGTGGCGCCCGGAATATCATTTCACACCTCCATATGGCTGGATGAACGATCCTAACGGTCTGTTTTACAAAGCCGGGAAATACAATCTTTACTATCAGTACAATCCATATGCGGCCATATGGGGCAACATGCACTGGGGACACGCAGAAAGCACGGACCTCGTACATTGGAAAAATCTACCCGTAGCCCTCAGGCCGGACGCACTGGGAGCCATTTTCAGCGGAAGCTGCATAGTGGACAAGGATAATACGGCTGGATTCGGAGCCGGAACAGTATTTGCCTTCTACACATCTGCCGGCACACGGCAAAAGCAGTGTATGGCATACAGCACCGACAACGGAAAAACTTTTACCAAATATTCCGGCAATCCAATAATAACCTCCACAGAAACAGATTTCCGTGACCCTAAAGTAATATGGTATCCGCCGCAAAAAAAATGGATAATGTGCATAGCGGCAGGACAGCATATTGAATTCTACACATCCTCAAATCTAAAAGAATGGTCGTATTCAGGAAAATTCGGAGACGGATACGGATGCCACAAAGGGGTATGGGAATGCCCGGATCTTATAAAGATGCCGGTAAAGCCTGTTAACGAGCCTGAGAACTTTATTAAAAAGCAGGCCGGCAAAACCGGGACGGAACACCCGGAAGCGGAATACAAATGGGCTCTTATAGTAAACATTAACCCCGGCGGTCCGTACGGAGGATCGGCCACGCAATACTTCATAGGGGAATTCAACGGAAAAACCTTCTCATGCAACACTCCGTGCAAGACAAAATGGATGGATTACGGCAAGGATTTCTATGCAGCAACAACATGGAACAATCTTCCCGAAGACAATATAACGTTACTCCCCTGGATGAGCAACTGGCAATACGCAAACCACGTCCCTACAAAAATTTTTCGAAGCTCCATGGGTCTACCGCGACAGCTTTTCCTTTACAAAACCAATGGAGATTACTACTTGGGCAATCGCCCGGTCGACGAAATAAAAAAGGCAGAAGGAATTCCCGTCAGGTTTAAAACGATTCTTAAAAAAGGAAAAACGCGAACCATAAAATTGCCTCATTCAAACGGAACATACTCGCTGAACATAAAGATAAAACACGCAAATAAAGGAAATATTAACATAACTCTTGCCAACGGAAAAGGCGAACACATAACCCTCTCATGCAACTATGCAAAAGACACGATATCGTTCGACCGCAGCAAAAGCGGACGCACGGACTTTGACATTCATTTCTCCGAAAAGACATATTCGCCTCTCGGCACCACCTCCATAGACATCTACGTAGATAAAAGCAGCATGGAGATTTTCGACACCGCCGGAAAATGGTCTATGACCAACCTCGTTTTCCCAAATGCGCCATATGACAGGATAATTTTAAAAGAATCACCAAAAACCGCTACAAGCGACGAGGGTGGAAGATGCAATATCGAAATCAAGTTCCGTCCAATAACAATCGACTCTGCAAAAAATTGAAAAAACAATATTACAAATCATGAACATAGCAAAAACAAAACTTAATTACGCAAAACTGGCGCCTGTAATGCTGGCCTTCTTTTCAATGGGATTCGTTGATCTGGTAGGGATAGCAACCAATTACGTCAAGGCCGATTTCAATCTATCTGACGGAATAGCCAACCTGCTGCCGTCGATGGTATTCTTCTGGTTCCTTATATTCTCCGTGCCCACAGGCATGCTGATGGACCGGATAGGAAGGCGCATGACAGTCGTAATAAGCCTTATAATAACCGCCATTTCGCTGACCATACCATTCATTTCATACAGCTACGTAATGATGATGCTATCCTTCGCCCTGCTGGGCATAGGAAACACATTAATGCAGGTATCCCTTAATCCTTTGGTGTCCAACTTAATAACAGGAAACAAACTGGCAAGCGCACTTACTTTCGGACAATTCGTAAAAGCAATAGCCAGCTTCATAGCTCCATTAATCGCAGCCTGGGCCGCCGCAAGTCTCGGAGACTGGAAAATGTTCTACCCTTTCTTCATGGGGATTGCAGTAATTGCCTCAATATGGCTGGGAATGACCTCCATAGAAGAAGAGCCTCTGAAGGAAAAGCCATCGACATTCGGCGAATGCTTCAAACTCCTCGGCAATAAATTCACACTGCTATGCTTCATAGGAATAATATGCCATGTAGGAATAGACGTGGGAACAAACGTAACAGCCCCAAAGATCCTTATAGAAACAATGGGATTAGATTTATGCGCCGCAGGCATTGCAACGAGCGTATATTTTCTGTTCAGGACTATAGGATGTCTAACAGGAAGCATAATCCTTGCCAGGTGGTCAGTCCGCAAATTTTTCATAGTAAGCAGTGTAATGTTATTTGCGGGAATAGTCGGACTATTCTTCACGAAAAGCATAGTTGCAATTTATGCCTGCGTGGGACTAATAGGATACGGAAACTCCAATATCTTCTCAATAATTTTCTCGCAGGCACTCCTGCACGAACCTGATAAAAAGAACGAGATTTCGGGACTAATGATAATGGGACTGTTCGGAGGAACCATCTTCCCGCTTCTTATGGGATTTTTATCGGACGCCGTTTCATCGCAAACGGGAGCTGTGGCAATCTTATTAATCGGTTCTCTCTATCTACTTTCATTCATAAGGAAAATAAAATAACTTTATACAATGGAATCAAAAAATATAAAAAGTTCATCATCCCGTGAATATGTAGTAGGACTTGGCGAAGCTCTCTGGGATTGCCTGCCCACAGGAAAACAGTTGGGAGGAGCACCGGCGAATTTCGCATACCATGTTTCACAATTCGGCATACCTTCATATGTTGCAAGCGCGGTAGGAAAAGACGAACTCGGGGAAAAAGCCCTCGAATTATTCTCGGAAAAGAAACTTAACTGCATAATTCCCCAAATAGATTATCCTACCGGGACGGTACAGGTAACGTTAACCGGAAACGGAATCCCCCAATATGAAATAAAGCAGGGGGTGGCATGGGACAACATATCATTTACGCCTGAAATGGAAAAACTATCTAAAAAAACCAGAGCCGTTTCTTTCGGCTCACTTGCACAAAGGAACGACGTATCGCGCTCAACCATAATGAAGTTCCTCGGAGCCATGCCGGAGAGAAGCGACGTCCTAAAAATATTTGACATTAACCTGCGCCAGAATTTCTACACCAGAGAAATCATAGAAACCTCGCTTTTAATCTGTAATATACTTAAGATAAACGATGAAGAGCTATCGGTAATAGAAAAACTCATTTCGGTTCCGGCAATGGACTTAAGGGAAGTATGCTTTGCATTAATTGAAAAATACGGACTGAAGATGCTTATCCTGACATGCGGAACCAACGGAAGCTACGTCTTTACATCCGACGCCATGACATTCCTTAAAACGCCCGTAGTTGCCGTAGAAGATACCGTAGGAGCAGGCGACGCATTTTCCGCCGCCTTTTGTGCAGGAATATTATGCGGAATGGAACCTTTTGAAGCACACAAACTCGCCGTAAAGACATCGGCCTATGTATGTACATGCAAGGGTGCCATGCCCGAACTTCCGGACGAGATAAGGAAAGCCACTCATCCCTGAATATCTATATTATGAAAGTTTTAGGTTAAATTTGTTGTAAATCTAAAAACTATGAAAACTGTCGGATTATCGGGTATTATGGCAACTCTAATCCTCCCTGTCCTTTTTTTGTACGGATGCCGCAAACTTGAACCCAAAATTTATACGGTAGCCCTTTCACAATGTACGCTAAACGACGGATGGCGAAAAAGCATGGTGAGGGAAATGAAAATAGAAATTGAACCATACGACAGTCTGAGACTTATAGTAAAGGATGCACGGAACGACGCCGGACTACAGATCCGCCAAATAGATTCCCTAATAAAACAAAAGGTAGATCTTATAATAATATCTCCACTTACGGGGGACAAACTTACCGATATCACAACCAAGGCTTACGAAGCCGGTATTCCTACCATCGTTACCGACCGTAAGGTAGAAGGCGACAAATACGATTGCTTCATAGGTGCAGACAACTATGAAATAGGATATAATGCCGGATCTTATATTGCAGAAAATGCACCGTCGGGGTGTAATCTTCTGGAAATATGGGGAATGCGAAGTACCTCTCCGGCAATAGAACGCAACAAGGGATTCCGCGACGCAATCAAATTCAGAAAAGACATACGCATCCATTCCATAGATGGCGACTGGCTCTATGAAACGGCAAAACAGGCACTGAAAAAAGATACCCTTTTACCTGTAACCGATGTCATATATTCACACAACGACATGATGGCAATTGCCGCTTATGAAACACTTCAGAATATCCCGCAGGCAAAAAAACACAAAGTAAAGATTATAGGAGTGGATGCTACTGTAGGAGCCGGACTCAACGCCGTTGTCCGGGGAAAGATAAACGTTTCTTTCCTATATCCTACCGGAGCATATGAAATAGTACAGACGACCCTGCGGCTCCTTGGACACAAATCTGTTCCAAAACATATAAGATTAAAGACCTTCACCATAAACAAACAGGTTGCCAACAGTCTTCTGAATCAGGCTACCGTCACATACAGATATGAAGACCGTATTGAATGGCAGAAAAGGCATCTGCAAAATTTATACAGCAGATTCTATTATCTTAGAAATACCACTACAATAATAATATTCCTTTTTATAGTTGTGGCTCTGCTTCTTTTATATGTATGGCGTACGAACACGCGCATAAATCTCGCAAACAGAACTCTTTCCGAAAAAAACAAGCGCGAAGAAGAACAAAACGGCAAGCTTATAAAACTCAACTCGCAGATAGAACAGGTAACCGCCCAAAAACTCCAGTTCTTTACAAACATATCGCATGAAATAAGGACTCCGCTTACATTAATAATAGGTCCTCTAGACCGACTGCAGAGGCTTGCGTCAAAAGAAGAATACCTGAAGGATATAAAACTAATAAGAAAAAACGCCATGCGCCTTCTACGTATGGTAAATCAGATTCTCGATTTTAGGAAACTCGACAGAAACCGTCAGGAAATGAATATAGAAGAAATAGATCTGGAGCAATTCATTCCCGAAGTAATGTTATATTTTCACAATTCCGCATTGCTAAAAAACATAAATCTCAAATTCACCTGCAATGATCATCATTTAAAAATATGGGCAGACAAGGATCTGTTGGAAAAAATAATAGTAAACATCTTATCGAATTCTTTAAAATACACGCTGCAAAACGGAAATATAAACATTACCGTTACAGATAATGCTGACAGGGTGAAAGTAGACATATCGGATACCGGAATAGGTATTTCGGAAGACAGCCTTCCCCACCTTTTCGACCGATTCTACACCGGAAATACTTCACTCAGGGACAGCACAGGAATAGGAATGTTTCTGGTAAGGGAATACATGTTAATGCACGGAGGCGAAGTAGCGGCTGACAGCAAACTTGGAAAAGGTACGGTAATACATCTGTCTTTTCGGAAAGGCAGGGAACATTTCTCCGGAAAGAACGTTCATGAAACAGATACGGCATCCTGCGCATATATAGAAAACGTAATAGAAGATCACACTGGAGAAGCTTTGTTAAGCGAAAAATATCCGTACACTATTCTGGTCGTAGAAGACGATGCCGACATGTTGGAATACATAAATGAAGAATTATGTAAGAACTTTCACGTACTTACGGCAAGCAACGGAGCGCAGGCTCTGGAAGTCCTGAACGGCGACGAGGACGTATCCCTCATATTAAGCGATGTAATGATGCCTGAAATGAACGGCTTCGAACTCAGCAGAAACGTAAAGGGCAACATGGATACCAGCCATATATTCGTAATACTTCTTACTGCACTCAATAACCTGAGTCAGCAAATATATGGAGTAGCCGGAGGTGCCGACGAATATATATGCAAACCTTTCAACATGGAATATCTGCGGCTTAAAATCATAAGGCTGCTCGACTCACGCAAGAAATACAGGGACAAAATAATAAAGAGACTGACCGAGCTAGACAGGCAGACAACCCAGGAAGAAAAAATTGAAACGCTCGACGATGTCTTTATGAAAAAGGTTCTGGCCATAATAGAAAAGAATTATACTGATCCCGATTATAACGTTGCAAAAATAAGCGAATCAATAAATATGTCACGGGGACATTTCTACAGGAAAGTCAAACAACTTTCCGGCATCCCCCCCGTAGACCTTCTGAGAACGTTCAGACTTGGAAAAGCATCCGAAATGTTAAAAGACCCAAAGGTAAACATAAATGAAGTAGCTTACAGCGTGGGATTTACATCTCCTGCATACTTCTCAAAATGTTTTAAGGCTACCTACGGCGAGACTCCCACGGAGTTTGTAGCCATCCACGTAAAAATTTAATTATAAAGGTATTACAGTTCTCAAACGCATCACATGCCATATATAAATATGGTATATGGTACATTTATTATCTATAAAGGTTAAAATGTTATATCTGCAGCAAGTAAATAATAATACTTTTGAAACAAATGAAAAACTAAATATCCTAAAAAGTATTAGTAAAGCCCTAAAAAAAATAACTAATAAACCCACATATTAAAATTAATTGATAACCTTTAATTTATTATTATGAAAAAAAATCTTTTTTACCTAAAGATGTGTATGCTGGTGACAACATGCTTGCTGGCAACAAAATCTTTTGCACAACAAATTACTGTAAGAGGATGTGTAAAGGATAAAACAGGTGAAGTCCTAATAGGTGCTAATATTCGGGTTAGTGGAACTAACAATGGTTGCAATACGGACATTAACGGTAAATTTATTTTAAACAATGTTAACAAGGGGAGCAATCTCCTTATTTCTTATATAGGATATCTTTCACAAACTATAAAAATAGTGGACAATGGTCCTCTATCTATAGTTCTAGAAGAAAACACCAATGCTTTGGAACAAGTTATGGTTATTGGATACGCATCAGGAAGTAAACATACCATATCGGGAGCTGTGGAAAATATCAGTAAAAAAGACATGAACAAAGGTGTAATCGTTTCTCCGACCGATGCTCTAAAAGGAAAAATATCCGGAGTTATTATAAGTCAATCCGGGGGAAATCCTATGGGGACGACAAATATAAGAATCAGGGGGACGGCTTCCCTTTCAGGAGGCAATACTCCACTTATAATAATCGATGGCGTTTTCGGCGATATGAATACTTTAAATACTCTTTCGCCAGATGATATACAATCAATAACAGTTTTAAAGGATGCATCCGAAACAGCCCAGTATGGATCCAGAGGAGCTGCAGGAGTTATCGTAGTAACAACAACAAAAGGGAAATTGGGCATAGCCGAAATAACTTATGAAGGACAGGCCGGCATAAACTCTGTATATAAAAATCTGGATATGATGTCAGCTTCAGAATATCGTTCTAAAGCAAAGGCTCTGGGGCTTTCATTTACAGACATGGGAGGTAATACAAATTGGCTCAAAGAAGTTGAAAGAGGAAATGGCATAACACAAAGCCATCATATTTCCTTCACATCAGGAAATGAAATATCCAATATGCGTGCATCTCTGGGTGTAATTCAACATCAAGGTGCTATAAGGGGTTCTCATATGACAAACTATACTGCAAAATTCGATGCAATGCAGTATGCTTTAAACAAGAAACTAAAACTTGAACTTGGCTCCTTTGCTTCAGAAAGAACCGGAACTCCAATATTTAGTGGTATGTTTTTTTATTCCGCTGCTGCCTATAATCCTACTTATCCCAATAAAAAAAATGCAAACGGGGTATGGGACGAAGATCAAACGGCAAGTCTCATATATAATCCTCTGGGACAATTGGAAATAGTAGATAAAATACAAAGAAATTCAATAAACACACATTGTAAAGCCACATTGGAAATTTTAGACGGGCTCAGCCTAAGCACTTTTGGATCATACACATACGGCAGCAATGTACATAAATACTATATTCCAAATGACATTTATCAGGGAGTATATAATGGAACAGGTTTAACATATATTCAAGACGGAATGGCTTATATCCAAAACACTATAAATAAAAGTCTTATGGGCCACATTCAACTGAATTATTCACACGACTTCGGCAAGCACCATTTTGACGCATTGGCATTAATGGAAGGTCAAAAATATACGACTTTTTATAATGGAGATCAATGTACTGGATTCAAAACGAATTATTTTAAATATAATAATCTAAAGGCCGGAGCCAATGTCTCCTGGGGAGATATATGGTCTAATTATTCTGACTATACTCTTTGTTCTTATATGACACGTATCAATTACATATACGATAACAAATATATTTTAACCGGTAATATCCGTTATGACGGCTCTTCAAAACTAGGTAGTGGCAATAAATGGGGTTTCTTCCCGTCTGCTTCTGCTGGATGGATAATAAGTAATGAAAAGTTCATGAAAGGAATAAAATGGATTAATAATTTAAAATTGCGTGTAGGTTACGGTGTTACAGGCAACCAAGATGCTATTAAGCCATATACATCTATGGAATTATACGAACCAAGCGGAATTACATCCGTTAATGGAGCAACAACTACAACTTACAGCATAGCTTCAAATAGTAATCCCGATCTTAAATGGGAAGTAAAACATATGTTCGATATAGGATTGGATTTTTCAGCATTTTGCAATCGACTAAACATAACTGCAGATTATTATCATTCAAAAACAAAAGATTTACTTTATGATTATAAAGTTCCTGTCCCTCCATTTGTTTTTACGACATTATTAGCAAACATTGGATCCATGACTAATAATGGCTTTGAGATCTCTGTTAATGGAGATATTCTGCGTACTAAAGATTTCACATTCAACGCAAATATGAATTGGACATTCCAAAAGAACAAACTAATATCTCTTAACGGAACATATAAGGGGCAAAAATTAACTACCAGCGAACATATTGGAGTAACTTCTGCAGGAGGCGCAGGTCTTACGCAAAACAATAATGTAACTTATTTAATTGCAGGCCAACCTATTGGAGTTTTTTACGTTCCTCATTGCACCGGAATAGATGAAAATGGACAATATATTCTGGCGGATCTGGATAAAAACGGAACTGTAGATACAGGAGACAATGGAGACCGATATGTTGCAGGAAACTCAATCCCCAAAGCATATATGGGACTTAATCTTTCATTCAAATATAAAAAATGGGATTTTTCGGCTCAGTTCGACGGTGCTTTTGGTCATAAAATATATGATGGAAGCGGAATGTCTTTAAGTAATTTTAATAATTTCCCTACTTATAATGTTTTATCGTCTGCCAAAAACAAAAATGGAGGAAAAGGTATTTATGATATTCAAATTTCAGATTATTGGTTAAAAAAAGGTGATTATATTAATTTCGAATATGCATCACTGGGGTATACTTTTAACACTAACAAACTAGGTATAAGTAATGTTATAAAGAGCTTAAGACTTTCTTTTTCTGTAAATAACATTTGTACTATTACGGGATATCCAGGATTAACTCCAATGATAAATTCAGCAAGTCTTTCAGCTGGGGGACTTGGTGTAGATAGTCAAATCTATCCTTTTTCCCGTACTTCGATGTTCTCATTGACTATCAAATTTTAAACAAAACAATTTAAAAGACCAAATCATGAAAAAGTTCATAAACTGGTGCTGTATAATTTCTCTAATATTCTTATTTACTTCATGTTCCTTGAATGAAAATCCTCAAAGTGAATTTTCAAAAGACAAAGCGCTTTCTAATTCCGAATTAATATATGTGAATACCGTTGCTAATCTTTATACAGCCATAAGTAACGGTTTATACGGAGAACTTAATAGTATACAAATGCTCAACGAACTAACTTCTGATGAAGCGTTGATTCCCGGTAGAGAAGGAGATTGGGTAGATGGAGGGAAATGGGAAAATTTATTTCTCCACAATTTTGAATCTTCGGTCAATATCTACTCAAACATTTGGAACTATTTATATAAAGTCATAGCATTATGCAATTCGTCAATAGACAATTTAGAATCAATAAAAGGAACAAATACCAATGCAGAAAAATACATATATGAAGTACGCGCATTACGTGCAATTTATTATTATTATACAATGGACCTTTTTGCTCAGATTCCATTAGTAACTTCTTCGAAACAATCCATATCCGACGTTGCCCAATCAAACAGATCTGAAGTTTTTAAATTCATTACCAACGAGTTGTCTGATTGTCTTCCTCATTTATCTACAGATCCTTCACAACACAGAGGAGAATATTACGGTAGAATAACCAAGGCTGTAGCATTTATGTATATGGCAAAATGTGCACTAAATGCACCAATATATACTATAGATGATACTTCTCCTACAAGTTATCAGACTTTTGCCGGCAATGATCTCTCCGGTGCATGCAAGGCAAGCGAAACGTTAGGTAAAATTGTCAGTGAAAGTGGAAAAAAGATAAACATTACTGTAGATGGGACTTCAAGAAATGCATGGGAAACAGTTATTTATTGTGTAAATCAGATAAAAGATCTCGGGTATTCTCTTGAAACCAATTATACTGATAATTTCATGGTAAGCAATGATAATTCTGTAGAAAATATCTTTACTCGTCCTGATGACGATAATACCTACAAATTATTTGATATGAACTTGTATTATTCTATCCATTATAATCATGGTAATGCAATGGGATATCAGGGAGGGAATGGACAATGTGCTACAGTTCAGCAGATGAACACTTTACACTATGGAAAAACGGATCAGGATCCCAGATTATCCTTGAATTATTATACCGGAACAGATTACATCAAAGACACTGGAAATAAATTAGTTAACGACGGAGCCACAGATAAGAATCTCGAATATCTCCCGCTTTCGGTAGTAGTAGATTTCAAAGCGGGCTCAGATGCTCATATAGTAAAATGTGCAGGCGCACGTTTTAAAAAATATGAATTTGATAAGTCAAGTTCTATTCTCGGAGATATTAATAATGATTTAGTAATCATGCGTTATGGCGATGCTCTCCTCATGAAAGCAGAAGCAGAATATAGAATGGGAGAAAAAGGAAAAGCCTTAACTGATATAAACATAATTCGTAATCGTGTAGGAGCTACTGAAAGAACGATTCTAACTTTAAATGATATTTTGGATGAACGTGCAGCAGAATTAGCATGGGAAGGAGTAAGACGTCAAGACGAGATACGTTTTTGTACTTTTACCCAACCAACGGCAGATAGATACGCAGGTGTGTGGCATAATGCAGTTGCAGATGATTACAAAAATGACACACAAGGATATACGGTTGTTTTTCCAATACCTTATACAGTAATTAATTTAAATAATAATCTATCACAAAATCCTGGCTATTTAAAATAAACTTGAATTAAAAATACACTTTATCATTAATTTTAATCCTAAAAACATTTTTCTATGAATAATAAATTATTTAAAATCTTAGCAGTATTTTCAATGCTATTATGCATTACAAATTTAGCTAAAGCGCAATCTTCTAAAAGAGGGACACTTAGTGTTGGTGCAGCAAAAATCAATTATACTCCTCCCCAAAAAAATCTTCCTAAAAGTTCATATGGTATTTTAGACAGTCTTTATTGCCGGGCAATTGTAATTGATAATAAATCTACAGAAGCAGCATTAGTATCAGTAGATATCGGAGCATTGACTAATGACCAATGTTCAGCTGTTATAGAAAGAGCCCAAAAAGAACTGGGAATCCCGGCTGCTAACATTTTCATAACTGCAACACATACACATAGCTCCATTTGGGGAATGGATTCAAAATTCCTTACAGATAAAATTTTTAAGTCAATAGAAGAAGCAAAATCAAAACTCCAACCCGCAAAAATGGGATACGGAACAGGGTTATCTTATCTTAATATAAACCGCAATATAATAGATAAAAAAACCGGCAAATGGTGGGAAGGACCTAACTATGATGGTGTCTCAGACAAAACGGTATATACTATATTTTTTAAGAACCTAAAAGATGAACCAATTGCGGTATATTACAATTATGCAATGCACGCCGTTATAACGGGGAATCTAGACATGGTAAGTGCAGATGTTCCGGGTGCTACATCAACATATATAGAAAATTCCTATGATAATAAAATTGTTGCCCTATGGTCAGAAGGTGCAGCTGGAGACCAAAATCCCAAATACTTCCAGCAAACATTTGACTTAAGAAACATAAGAATAAAAGAATACGCTAAAAAAGGAAAAGATATAAGTAATGCAATGCCTCCAGGAGGAACAGGACTAGATAGAAGCGAACCAAAGGTAGCTCAACTCATGAATCAGCAAAAACAAATGAAACTTTCTATGGGACAACTGCTGGGCGAAGAAGTTATGCATACGATGAGAGAAATGAATCGCTTTGAGAATAATATTACTATAAAATCTGCAAATAAAATTCTCACAATACCGGGACGAATCCAGGAAAATAAAGGAAGAGCTGGATATAAAGGAGCATACAAAAACGGGCCGGAGGTACATTTAAAGCTTTGTTTGCTCGAAATTGACGACATAGCACTAGCTGGAATAAATGCAGAAATATTCAATGAAATAGCGATAAGATTAAAAAATGAATCTCCTTTCGCTAGAACTATGATGGTAACTCTTACCAATGGAACAGCGAATTCAGGTTATGTCCCTAACGACGCAGCCTTCGGTTATCAAACATTTGAAGTTTTATCTTCAAGATGTAAACCGGGGTATGCAGAAAACGGTATTATAAATGGTTTCCTTGACCTTATGCAACAAGTAAAATATTAATAATATATCTAGTTTTCTGATTTAAAGAAAAAGAATATAAAACAAAACTAAAGCACATTCCAAACTAAAACAGTTACCACCTGCATCCATCCCCGGGAAAACGCCTCAAAAGCAAAAAGCCTCATTGCAAAAAATCATTAAAAACGATCGGCGCTTTTCCGGGGATTTTTTAACTAACGGTATATATAGCTAATTGGAGATAACTCAAATATATGCCGGCTTCGCGCTTTGCCTGCGGAAGGTCGTGAAACAGGTAGTTGCCGCAGCTGTCGGGAGTTGCTCCGGGGATTTCGCCATCATAATCCTTTATGAAGGCGAAAGTTCTTTTAAGGATATCCATAACATCGCAGGGCTCCATATCGCCCTTGACTATCATATAAAAACCCGTGCAGCACCCCATAGGCCCCCAATACAGCAACAGATCTTTCCAACGAGCATCGTTTCTTATGAAAGTAGCTGCAAGATGTTCTATGGTATGCATTACGGCCGGATCGATCGCCGGCTCGCGATTAGGTTCGGTCATCCTTATATCGAAAGTGGTAACCGTTTCCTGTCCAATCTTATCTTTGCGAGAAACATACACGCCCCTCATAAGCGTCGTATGATCAACCTTAAAGCTTGCTATCTTTTCCATATTTTTATTTTATATCTTTTGTACATAAATATTTTAAACATGTCCATATCTTAAATATCACTCATGGTTTAGAACAGGATTTCAAAAAGGCCTCCGCCTCCGGCAGTGTCTCTGCCTTTCCTACATCCATAAGTTTAAGATCTTCTACCCTGCCTCCCAGTACAACATATTTATCAGCTATGGACAAATAAAACGGGACAATCGGAAAGACTTCGGGCTGCCGCTCCATAAGAGGAAATATCTCGGGAGAAATCACATGAATACCGGCAAAGGCATATCTATGCAAAGCCTCTGTACAATGTCCCGCTGAAGCAGATGTTGTGGAGTATGTTACGGATGCCACACCTGCAGAGTCCCTTCCCCTGCGATTCAATTCCGGATATGGAGAAACGACCTCTCCTGTTTTAAGATTTGTCCATGCCACAAGCCTGTCGTAATCATCGAACAACAAATATCTGTTGGTAACTCGCTCGCTAACAAGTACGGAAGCTATGGCTTTCCCGTAAGATTTCCGTCCGCCCGGGCTGTCAGGACAACCTCCTCCCGCAAGGAGATCGCACTGTCGTCTGTAAAAATCAGCGAGATTAAGATTGGATATGATATCAACGTTATGAACCAAAAACGGCTCGCCGTCGTCGAGCAACCTGCGGGCATGTCTTATTCCGCCTCCTGTATCTCTCAGCAGATCCGTTTCGTCGGAAAAGCTTATGTTAAGGCCGAACGAATTGTGACTTTTTACAAAATCCACAATCTGACCGGCAAAATGATGAACGTTTATTACTATATCCCTAAAACCGTACGCAGCAAGATTCATTACAACATGCTCAATAAGCGGCTTCCCTCCTACACGAACCAACGCCTTGGGCGTATTATCGGTAAGAGGCCTGAGTCTCGTACCCAAACCTGCAGCAAAAACAAGAACCTTCATATCTTAAAAAATAACGGAAAAATCTCAATAAGTTTCGGATATATTAAGCTCTCTGTCGAACAATTTCACCGTCACGTTGAACTTCTTTGCAATGTGTTCGGCAAGATGATGCGCACAATAAACCGAACGATGCTGACCTCCGGTACACCCGAAAGAAAACATAAGGCTGGTAAACTTCCTTTCTATATATCTTTTAACATGAGCATCGGCCATACCGTAAACATTATCCAGGAATTTCAAAACTCCTCCGTCGTCCTCCAGAAACTTTACAACTTCCTGATCGAGTCCGGTAAACTGCTTGTACCTGTCATATTTACCGGGATTTTCTATGGCACGGCAATCAAAAACATAACCTCCACCATTGCCCGTTTCATCAGCAGGGATTCCTTTCTTGTATGCAAAGCTGAATATTCTGACTTCAAGCTGCGGGTGCGTTCTTAGATCCGAGAACTGGCGCATTTCCGTAAGATTCACCAGAATCCTCTGTAAATAAGGAAACTCCACAAAAGGATATTCATGTACCAGCCGGCGCAGATTATCAATTGCAAATGGAACGCTTTGCAAAAAGTGCGGTTTCTTTTCAAAATACCCTCTGAATCCGTAAGCCCCCAGCACCTGCATAGTTCTGAACAATACGAAAAGCCTTAATCTTTTCCTAAAATCGGAATCGCTTATATCGCAATATTTCTTTAAGGCACCCTGATAGGTCTTTATAAGGACATCCTTGAGTTCTTCCGAATAATTGGCCCTCGCCTGCCATATGAAAGACGCCACATCATAAAATATCGGCCCCTTGCGTCCGCCCTGAAAATCTATGAAATAAGGATCACCGTTGTAAAGCATAACGTTACGGGCCTGGAAATCGCGGTAAAGGAAAGTACTCCAGTCGCGTCCGTTCAACAAGGCATCCGCAAACTTATCGAAATCGTTCTGAAGATCAATTTCATTGAATTCCAGCCCTGTGGCCTTAAGAAAACAATATTTGAAATAGTTGAAATCGAAAAATACCATCTCCCTGTCGAATTCAGACTGGGGATAACATACGGAATAGTCCATTCCGGAACCGCCCTCGAACTGTATTCTCGGAAGCTGTTCCATGGTACGTTTAAGAAGTTCAACTTCCTCTTCGGAATAATGGCCGCTTTCGCGTCCTCTGGTAACCGCACCGTACAAGGTGACATCCCCAAGATCCTGCTGGAGGTAATATTCTTTATTTTCGCTTACGTAAAGGACTTCTGGTACAGGCAGCCCTCTTAATTTAAAATGTTTATCTATTTCTATAAAGGCCTCGTTCTCCTCAATGGAAGTACCTTTGGCTGCAATAAGGCTTATATCGCCGTTGCTTACCCTAAAATATCTGCGATTGCTTCCGCTGGAGGGCAATTCGGTTATTTCTTCTGACTTTTCATGAGTATATTCTTCAAAGATTTCAGCTATCTTGTCTCTATTATCCATATCTGTAAATTCAAATTACAACTGTCATTAACTTAACATGATACACAACACGCGAACGAACTTCGGACATTGCTTACATTGTACAAATCTAAACAAAAAAGGACAATCATCATAAATATTTATTGTACCTTTGGTTCCCCTTTATGATGATTTATCAATTAATTCGTTATGAATATAAGTTATAATTCCGACAAGTATCAGTATACTATGGGCAAGTCTTTTTTCGAAGACGGAATGAAAGACAAAAAAGCTGTTTTCAACATGTTCTACAGAGTAGCTCCGGAAATGAACAACTGGGCGGTCGTATCCGGAATCAGGGAGGTAGTGGAAATGATAAATGGAATCGGAAGCGAAACTCCGGATTTTTTTGAGTCTTTCATGCCAGGCAGGGAATACGAAGCCTTTAGAAAATATATATCCGGAATACACTTCACAGGCAACGTCTATGCAATGGATGAAGGAGAAATAGCATTTCCGTCTCAACCGGTAATAACGGTAGAAGCCCCGCTAATAGAAGCACAAATCCTTGAGACTCCTCTGCTTGCAATAATGAACCACCAGATGGCAGTCGCCACCAAGGCGAGCAGGGTGACCAGAAGTACTACAAAACCGGTAAGCGAGTTCGGTTCCAGAAGAGCTCACGGTCCGTGGGCCTCTATATACGGAGGGAAGGCGGCCGTAATAGGAGGATGCGTAAACACCTCCAACATATATACCGGATATGAATTCGGAGTCCCTTCCAGCGGAACAATGGCACACAGCTTCATAACCGCATACGGATGTTCCATAAAAGGCGAACTGAACGCTTTCAGATCATACATAAGGACACACTCTGGAGAAAATCTCATACTGTTGATAGATACCTACGATTCGCTGCACTGCGGAATAAAGAATGCCATGCGCGCATTCAGCGAAGCTGGCATAGACGATAATTACAAATACGGATACGGAATAAGGCTCGACAGCGGAGACCTCGCCTATCTTTCCCGCAGATGCCGCGATATACTCGACAGAAACGGATTTACAAAATGTAAGATAATAGCCACCAACGCTCTCGACGAATACCTTATTACGGCACTCGAAAGACAACATGCGCTAATAGACGCATACGGAGTGGGAGATGCCATCGCAACCAGCAAACAGAATCCGTGTTTCGGCAACGTATACAAACTCGTTCAAATAGATGAAAAGCCTCTGCTGAAACGTACCGAAGACAAGACCAAACTTGTTAATCCGGGATTCCAGATAACATACCGTATTATTTCCGAAGGCAAATTCGATGCCGACGTAACATGCCTCAGGGGAGACAAACTGAGCAGAGCAATAGAAAAGGGCGAAACGATAACCCTCAGAAAAGAGATAGACGAAACACAAAGCAAAACTTACCCCGAAGGGACATACGACTGGAAAATCCTGCAGCACAAGGTAATCGACAACGGGAAATCCGTATATAAAGATAAGCCGCTTATGGAAAAGAGGGCATACTATCTTAATAATCTCGCAAGCTTTAACGAAACGGAAATAAGGATAACTAATCCGCACTTTTACAAGACCGATATTTCCGACGATCTTTATGATCTTAAGAACTCCCTGATAAGGAACCTCATAAGGGAAATAAAGGAAATGAACTTCTAAACATTTTGGTCATGGCTGTAAAACACATAATAATTGATATGCTGAACGACTTCATCTACGGATCGCTGGCATGCGAAAACGCGTTAAGAGCAGTCGAAAACAGCGTAAATCACATAAAGACACACCCGTCCGAAGAAGTTTTGTACGTATGCGACTGCCATCCGTCCGACCATTGTTCGTTTATTGAAAACGGAGGAACATGGCCCGTACATTGTGTAGAAGGAACTTTCGGAAGCAAGTTACACAGGGATTTCTACAAGCTGGAAGATATAGCCAGCCGTCCAAGAAAACAAAAAAAGAGCATAAGAAGTACGGACGGAACGACTAAAGAATACTATCCAAACATGTATCTTAAGGGACGCAATAAGAACGAAGAACAATATTCCGGATTCGAAGGCCGCGGAACAAACGGCAAAACCTTAGCCAATGCAATAAAGTTCGGGGGGAGCCCGCTCTACGACAGCAGGAACAAAAAGGTTGTCGTAAGTGGCATAGCAACCGAATTTTGCGTAAAGGAAACAGTAAAAGATCTGTTGGACAACGGATTTTCCGTTACCGTACTTAAAGACGATCTGGCATATATAAACCGTACCGAACACGAAAACACACTTGCGGAACTGGAGGGAATGGGAGCAATCATTGTATGATGATACCGTTATACCCTATTTGCTCCGTTTAGTACGTTTTTTGTATGTTTGCACCATAACGCATTTCACAGCGCACTTTTATGAATTTTCTAAAAAAAAATAAATCCGGCACAGGCATAGCTGTTTTAACGGCTGCCTTTTATACGGTATTACTACTTATGTCATGCCCTCTTAAATCATCGGCACAGACCGGGAAGGCACATGACATTGCACGGGACACCGCCGGAATGAAAATAAAAGAAATAATACTGCCTAAAATCGACAGAAAGAAATATAAGAAAATAAAAGGCTACACAAAAGATGAAATAGTACGTCTGGAGAAACGCGACTCGGTAAAAAACCAAAAGGTTTTCGATTCGATGCAGGCCAAAATAGATTCGCTTTGGAAATACGGGAATGATTCCATAGCTGTTAATATGGAAGATTCTCTTAAATTCCTGCAGGATTCTGTCTACCTGAATAGAAAAAGCTACCTTACAACTAAGGAACTGAGAATAATCTACCGCGACAGCATCCTAAACCTAAAAGACAGCTTGATCCGCATAACGCCAAGGGTCCTGCAAACGTACGTCTTACCCGACAGCCTCATGTACATGAGAATGATAATCTGGACAGCCGACAACTATTTCAATCACAACACCCACGTACGGCCGGATACCGCTTTTAATTCGCAGTTTTACGAGCTTCCCTACCTAAAAAAGGACTTGGGGGTCACATACTTGGGAACGTCAGGCTCCCCAATGGTATTCTACAATTATTTTAAAAGGAAGAAACAGGAAGATTTCCCATTTTACACGCCCTACGTCTCTTACACCTATTCGCCGTCAACCATACCTTTCTATAATGTAAAAACGCCGTATACGGAACTGGCATACAGGGGAACCCTTTTGGGGAACAAAGAAAAAGAAGAAGACAACCTTCACATACTGCAAACGCAAAACCTTACTCCCTCTTTTAATTTTGCAGTAATGTACGAACGTTTCGGAAGCAGGGGCATGCTTCTCCACGAAAGCACAGATCACAGGACATTTTCCCTTACAGGTAATTATATGGGAAAAAGATATGTAGCGGAAGGCGGATATATTTTCAGTCGTGTAAAAAGGGACGAAAACGGCGGAATTTCCGACATGTCGATGATTCTCGACACGGTAATAGACGTAAGAACCATACCGGTAACTTTGTCAGACGCATCGAACGAACTAAAGAACAACACTTTGTTTTACACCCAGTCCTACAGGTTACCCCTAAGCATGATAAAAAAAGGCAGCGACAGTCTTGGAACAGGCAAAGGAACCAACGCTTTCATAGGACACGCATTCGAATACTCTACGCACACAAAATCATATACCGACAAGATAGAAGCCAACGATACTACCGGAAGAACTCTATATCACGATAAATTTTACATAAACCCCACCAGCACTAAAGATTCCGCACGCGTAATGAAGATAGAAAACAAATTCTTCCTTAGGCTCCAGCCGTGGGATAAAAATGCAATAGTATCCAAGGTCAGCGCGGGAATAGGACATCAGTTCATGAACTATTATGTCTTTTCACCGAATTATTTCCTTACCGGCAACCGCAACATCACAAAAAACAACATCTACTTATATTTCGGGGCATCCGGACAGTTCAGAAATTATTTCCACTGGCAGGGATTCGGAAAATTTGATTTTGCAGGATATTATAAAAACGATTTCGAAATAAAGGCAAAGGCGGATTTCAATTCCAGTGCAATAGGAGAAGGGATACGTCTCGAAACCAAATTTTCCACATCACTAAAAAAACCGGATTATTTTTACAACCATTATTATTCCAACCATTACATATGGAACGGCAGCCTTAAAAAGACGTCGGAGACACGTATCGAAGCAACTCTGAATATTCCTAAATACAAATTCGGAGCATATTTCGGATATGCACTGCTTAACAACAACATATATCTAGATTCTCTTTGTAATGTAAAGCAATACGGAACGGCGATGAACGTCATGACCGCATCCGTAAGGAAAGATTTCAGGATATGGAATTTCCATTTGGAAAACAGCGCCATGCTGCAGCTTTCTTCCAACAAAGACGCGGTTTCCGTCCCTAAATTCTCATTGCATGCCAGATATTACATACAGGGCAAACTTGTAAAAAATGTTCTTACCGCACAGCTGGGAGCCGATATAACATATTGCGGAAAATATTACATGCAGGCATATTCTCCGGCTTTGGGCATGTTCTACAGCCAGACTAAAGAAAAACAGGGAGGATCTCCATATATTGATGCGTTTATAAATCTTCAATGGAAGAGGGCGTGCATATTTGTTAAAGTTGTAAATGTTGCACAAAACTGGCCCCGTAAGGATTATTTCTCGGCATACAGGTATATTAAGTCGCAAAGAGCTTTAAAAATAGGCATTTACTGGCCGTTTTACACGCACTAAGCAAAGTACGTCCGCAACATCTGAAGCAAACATACAAGCTAAAGCCGATGTTGAAATTCTGGAAAAATAGGTTTTTTCAATTTACGTTAACTTTCGTTATCGCTTTTTTATTCGTGCTTTTGCCGGATTATCGAAAGAAAATAACGGATTCCCCTTCTTCGAAAGATCTTTTCGGAGACACCATACGATGTGCCATACTAATAAACCCCAAATTAAACGACAAGGGACATCCGTCGGGGTACATATATGATCTATTCAGGAATTTCGACAACGCGCAGAATTGTACCGTAAAATTCGAAACACACGGCAGCGAATTCGCCCAATGGGTAAAACTCAGCAGCGGCCTTACTGACATGCTTATAATAAACGGAACACGCGACAGCGTTCCCGAGATCTTCGAGGACAAATTCATTACTTCTGTACCAATAAACGTTTCGGAGGACTTGTGCGTGGTTAGGAAGGATAAATTCGACATAATAAGGACTTTCAATTACTGGTTTTCCTCCTTTAAGATGTCAGACGAATACAAGCGCCTGATAAAGAAATATTACAGAAGGTATATTGTGGGAGATGACGGCAATCTCTATCCTCTGAGGAAACGGATCATTTCGCCGTATGACGATTTTCTAAAAAAAGAAGCGGAAAGCCTGGGATGGGATTGGCGACTCCTTGCGGCGCTTATATATCAGGAATCTCAGTTCAATATCGGAATAGCGTCCGGTAAGGGAGCCGCAGGTCTTATGCAAATAACGAACGACATTGCCGACAGATATGGCATAAATGAGATTTATGATCCGTACGAAAATATCTCGGCCGGAGTAGAATATCTAAAATATCTTCAGAGAAGATTCGCCCGGATGGGAATTTCCGGGGAAGATCTTATTATAATAACCATTGCATCATATAATTGCGGAGAAGGGAGAATGGACGATTGCATGAGGATGGCACAGTACGACGGAAGGAATCCTCATAAATGGTCCGATATAAAAGAGGTTATTCCGCTTATGTCCAAAGAGAAGCATATAAGGGAAGCAGACCTCAAACTTGGACGCTTCAGGGGTGAGGAAACAATAAATTACGTAGATTCAGTATTGTCTATATACCAGAGATACCGCAGGATAATCATTTCACGGTAAGCGCTCTTGCCGGACTGACTTTGGATATGAATCTGAACGGCACCAGGAGCGAAACCATTATAAGCAGGAAGGCGGCGGCATCTATCAGAAGCACGGCCGACAGGGAAATATCTACAGGCACATACTTCACAAAATAATTGGCGGGATTAAGCTTTACGAACCTAAAAAAGTATTCGGAAAAGCAAAACGCCATGGCTGCCAGATCTCCTGCAATTATACCTTTGAGGACTATAGAAGCTGCCTTATATATAAATACACCTGATATATTCGAATTCTTCATTCCCATGGCCTTGAGAGCACCTATGAAAGGAATATGCTCGAAAAGTATTATCAGGATCCCCGAAATCAGGTTGAATCCGGAAACCGCAATCATAAGTATCAATATTATTAGCACATTTATATCAAGTAAATGAAGCCAGTCGAACAAGGCGAAATATCTTTGCTTTACTGTAACGGGAACAACGGAAGAATCATAATCCAGCATTGCATCTTCTATAATGTTTCCTATATCGGAATAAGCCCTGTCGAGGTTCTTATCATTAAATCTTTTTAAAAGGACTTCGTACCCCGAACACTCTCCGTTGCGCCATCCGTTTATACCTCTTATTATCCGCGGATCGGCGATCACCAGATATTTATCCGATTCTCCGAGCTGGGCATCATAAACTCCGGCAACCTTAAAGGATCTTACTTTTATATCGTCCCCTATGAAATAAGCAATTACACGGCTTCCTGCCTTATAATTCATTGCCGCCGCCATGCGTTGCGATATCATTATTTCGCCGGAGGCCGCAGATTCAGAATCGCCATCTTTCCTTCTCATGAAATCGGGAAGCCTGCCTTCACATAAATTTTCTCCGAAAAAACCATTGTCGTCTGCACTTTTCCCTTTGAAAAGAGCTCCTTCAACTTCCCCGCTGCCCTTCAGTATGCCCTGCCGATAGTAAACCGGATATATTTCGGACACCTCCGGCAAAGAGTCTATCCTGTGCAAATACGACAACGGACGTACAGAATATTCATAATTGGTAATATCCGTTCCGGGCGAAGATATCGTAATATCCCCGGAATAGCCTGACGCCTTTCTCCTTATTTCCTGTCTGAAGCCACCGGCCACGGCTACCGCAGTTATTATGACGGCAATACTAACGGAAACGGAGATAATGGCTATCATGTTGCCGTTTTTCCCTATTTTGCCATTAGGACCGTCTTTTTTTCCTATGTGACGGGAAATAAAATGATTTATTTCCATTAATATTGTTAAATTTTTTGTTAAGTTTGTAAACTCAATCGCGGAAATAGCTCAGTCGGTAGAGCATCAGCTTCCCAAGCTGAGGGTCGCGGGTTCGAATCTCGTTTTCCGCTCGCTATTGAACCTAAATTAAACTATGGCGCCTGTTAACCGCCTCCGGAGGGAGGCGTTTTTTGTTTTTTTACGGACAAACATACTTTCAGGCCTCAGTGGCAAATTTATCGAGGACCATGGATATCATATTCTCCATGTATTTTTTATAATCTGGAGAAGCCCCCTTGTAGTACCGGTTTGCTATCACACAGCAAATCGTACCGGCATTGTGTCCCAGCTGCCTGGAAAGGCCTGCGAGCGCTGATCCTTCCATCTCAAAATTAGTTATCTTGTATTCTCCGTACCTGAAAGCCTCAAATTTTTCAAGCATGTCCGGCATTGCGAGCCCAAGTCTTATAACCCTGCCCTGCGGGCCGTAAAACCCAGGAGCAGAAATAGTAACACCTTTTACGGCTACATCCGAAAATATTCTTATAAGATCTTCTGACGCTTTTACGATATATGGGGTGGCAAGATAGGAATTCCAGCCCGTAAAGTTCATGAAAGCCTCTTCCATTTTTCTGTCGGATATATTATTTCTGTCGGCGTACCAATTCAGAAGGCCGTCGCACCCTATGGAATAATGCGAGAACACATATGCCCCAAGAGGTATGTCAGGTTGTATCGCCCCCGTGGTGCCGACTCTCAAAAGAGTGAGGGACCGCTTCTTTTCCTTAACTTCCCTCGTGGAAAAGTCCACGTTGGCAAGAGCGTCGAGCTCTGTCATTACTATATCTATATTATCGGTTCCTATCCCCGTGGAAAGAGCCGTTATCCTCTTACCGCGGTAACTTCCGGTAACCGTAACAAATTCCCTCGACTGCCGCCTGAATTCAACCGAATCAAAATAAGGAGATATCATGTCCACTCTGCCAGGATCGCCTACCAATATTATATGATCGGCCAATTCTTCCGGACGTATATGCAAATGAAATACTGATCCGTCACCGTTGATTATCAATTCGGAATCTCCGATTTTTCCCATTTCTTATATTTATTATTATATGTTAATACAAGTTGTACTATTACAAATGTAACAAAAATTGCATATTTTTGCCTTAAACCAAAATAGAGATGATACAAAGAATTCAAACGTTTTTTTTATTTGCAGCAAGCGCATTGCTTTTCTCGCTTTTCTTTTGCAATTTCATTTACACCGATGCACAGCCGATAAAATATATGGAATATACGCCGTTCATTGTTCTTGCCGCGGTGTCTTTTGCAGTTTCTTTTTCAGGCATATTCCTATTCAGGAAAAGAGTGCTTCAAATGCGTTTCTGCATATATGATATAATAATATTAATAGCCTTCCAGATATGGATAGGGTATCTGTTTTTCAGAAGAGTCCCCGGAACGACATTCTCAATTACTTCCGTTTTCCCGATAATAGCTTCGATACTTGTTTATCTGGCTTTCAGATATATTGAAAAGGACGAACTGCTTGTCAGATCTTCCAATTCGTTCAGGGATATATCACGGGAAATGAAAAAGAAAAAATAACGGTTATTTTTTCTCAGCCGCATCCTTGCAGAACCTGTTTATCACATTGTATGCATCGGTAATTCCCAGTTCTCCGGCCTTGCTTATATCTATGCACCCCTTCTCCTTGTCCTTAAGAAAGATCAGGACAAGTCCCCTGTTATAATAGGCTTCACCCAAATAAGGATATAGCCTTATTGCCGTATTGTATTGCCTTATGCTTTCTGGAAGGTCCCTCGACAGGCAATAAAGATTTCCAAGGTTGTAATGGATATACGGAAAATCGGGCATCAGCGCTTCGGCCTTTTTCATATCGCGCAGTGCGGCAGTATAGTCATAATCCTTGCGGGTGTTATCCTGAACCCTGGCTCTTGCGGCTCCGGTATTGTCGAGCGTCAGTATCTGTACATTACTTTCCATGGAAGAAATGAAATCTATCATCTCGCTTTGCAGAGCTCCCCTGTTAAGATAATAAAAGGCTTCTTCCGGATCTTTTTCTATTGCCCTGCCATAATATTCCATTGCTTTGTTGTACATATTATTGTCCGCCGCAGCTATCCCCCGTGCAAATAATACACGCCCAAGAGAGTTTGCATTATTTCCATCGCCGGAATAAGAATAATCCGCAAGCATATCGTCCAGACGGGCTGTATAAGTATCAGGTTCTGTCTTTTCGGAATGACCGGATTCGGATTCCAGATCCACAGGCATGGGAACCGATGAAACGAAAGCGGCAAGCTTAACGTTGGAATAATTTTTTTCCAGAAGCATATTGTTCTTTTCCTTCGCATGAAAATCGAACTTGAACAAAGGTTTGAGTTTTATATTTATATCGCGGTACTGGAGAAGTTCGTTGTTAAAATCCTTTTTGGCAAAATCGGCGTCGAGAGCCAGCAGTTTATCATACTTTTTGGTGGTGTCGGCAAAAGCAGCAATGGAAGTACTGTCGCCGGTTCTCTTCCTGTATTCTTTTACCTTGTCCCTGCCATTTTCATAATCTTCTTTTGCTGAAGCATATTGTCCTAGATAATTTTTAGCTACGGAACGGTTCATATAAGCTCTTGCAAAATCGGGATATAGCTTTATGGCTCTGGAATAATCTTCAACCGCATCCCCGTAATATCCGAGCGCCATAAAAACGCCCGCCCTGTTGAAGTATGTCAAAACATTCTCCGGATTGGCTGCAAGGACACGCCCGTAATCATCAAGTGCAGCTGAATAATTTCCTATTTCCGATTCTACCAGCGCCCGATTGTACAATGTAAGTGCATTGCCGGGATCTATCTTTAGTACGGTATTGAAATCAGTCAGTGCCCCCTTTATGTTTTTGTCGTCGTATTTAAGCAACGCCCGGTTGAAATAAGCAAAAGTATTCGTCGAATCAAGAGCTATGGCACTGTTAAGATCGCGCATGGCGGATTCGTTTTTATGCTGCATGATATATATCCTTGACCTCCTTACGTACCCTTCAGGATCGGCCACATTTATATCTATCGCCTTGTTGTAATCCTTAAGAGCCCTTGTTGTATCGCCGAGATACAAATAACATGCTCCCCTGTTAAGGTATGCATCGGCTTCGTCAGGAACCTGCTTTATGAATCTGTTGAAATCCAAAATGGCCTTACGGAACTGCTGTGAAAGGAAATAAGTAACACCGCGGCTGAAATAAAGGCCTATATAACTTGGCCTCAAATCCACGGCTTCCGCAAGATCCTTAAGAGCGGAATCATATTTGCCCATACGGCTGAGAGTTATGGCTCTGTAATGATAAGCCGGCGTATATATTGGATTAATTCTCAAAGTATTATTAAAATCCTTCTCCGCCCCCATGAAATCTCCGAGGTTATATTTGGCTATTCCGCGGAAGAAATAAGCATCGTACATTGTGCTGTCGAACCTCGCAAGCATATTAAAATTATCTATCGCGGCAGCATATTTTCCCTGTACGAGGAATTGTCTTCCCCTGTCGAGGAATTCATATACATCGTATTGCGCAAAAGAAGAAAAAGAAATCATGCACAATAACAACGGAAGTATAACTTTTCTAAAAAATTTCGTCATCTCTAGGACTTGTTTTCCATATTTCGTGCCATTTGCAACTATTTTCGGCGTTTGTTTTTATGTTCGGCTTTTTTAGCCGACAGCCACCCGGGCCTCTTCAGCGTAACCATATAATACATTATCTTTCCGGCCCTTTCTTTTACATACCCCGACGGTTTTTCCGCATGCCTGCGGTTCGGATTCGGAAGGCAGGCGGCTATCAGGGCGCACTTGTAAGCCGGCAAATGCAGGGCATCGGTACCGAATAATTTTACGGCAGCAGCCTGGGCTCCGAAAATCCCCCGCCCCATTTCGGCTACGTTAAGGTAAACTTCCATTATACGCTTCTTTCCCCAAATCCACTCTATGAGCTTCGTAAAATAAGCTTCCAGCCCTTTTCTTATCCAGCTTCTGCAAGGCAGCAGAAAAACATTTCTTGCAGTCTGCTGCGAAATGGTACTTGCTCCTCTGAGTTTCCTTCCGCTCCGACCGGCCTCGATAGCATTATCTATTTCAACCCAGTCGAAACCCGAATGATCCAGAAAACGGCTGTCTTCACCCGCCATTACGGCAAGCTGGAGATCGGGAGATATTTCAGACAGCGAAACCCACTGCTTGCTTATATGGTAATTCTTGTTGGAAAAATTCTCAATATAACGCTGAATCATAAGCGGCGTAACATAAACGGGCATCCATTTGAGAATAACGACGGACAAAACCGAAAGAGAAAAAAAGCCTGCCGAAACATATAGGAAAATAGTTTTGACAAACTTTTTTAACCGCTTAAGCTTCATTCGAAAAAATAGAGTAATTTTGCCTTTACAATAATTTCCAAATATACAAAGAATAGGAATTAATGAGCCATATAAAATCGTTTTATCTCGTATTTTTTCTATCGATATCCCAATTCTGCTATTCTCAAAGCAGTCCGGCAAGCGCCGAACGATACCTAATAGATTCCGCAGGCCTTAAGGCAGATATAATAAAACTCACGGACTCGCTGGCCGAAGGAAGAGCTACCGGCTCGGCTGGAAGCGCATATGCAAGAAATTACATTACCCAAAAACTTGAGTCTTATGACATCGAACCGCTTGGAATCAATTATGAGCAGGTTTTCAAATGCGGCCCCTTTACCGCACATAACATAACGGGAATCATCCGGTCGAATACCGGAAGCAACAAATATGTAATAATAGGGGCGCATTACGACCACCTTGGAGTAATAAAAGACAGGACATACCCCGGAGCAGACGACAATGCCTCAGGCACGGCAATGCTGCTGGATCTGTCGAGGTTATTCTCAAAGGCGGCCGCGGAAAAAAGGAGGCTGGGAAAAAACATAATAATCATATTTTTTGATGCAAATGAATTGAGCATGTCGGGAAGCAGGTATTTTATAGATAATACGGATATCCCGTGGTCTCAGTTTTCATTCATGGTAAATCTGGACCAGATCGGCTCAAGTCTGGTTCCTCCCGGCGGGAATAAAAATTATCTTCTTGTACTCGGCTCCGACAGGATCCCCGAATGGGCAGACGAACAGCTGTCGCTTTGTTTGGAAACAGGAAAGACCGGTCTGGATCTTGACAAGACCTTTTACGGAAGTAAAAGATTTTGTAAATTGTTCTATATGCTTTCCGACCAGTATACATTTGCCGGAGCTGGCATTCCGGCACTACTGTTTACAAGCGGAATAAATAAGAACACAAACAAGCAGACGGATACAGAAAAAACGATAGATTACAAGGCTATGATAAAAAGGGAAAAATTCATATACGATTTTCTCTGCCAAATTATAAACTGATGGATTTTAAAGTCGTATCACCTTTCGAGCCTACCGGGGACCAGCCGGAGGCAATACGGGAATTATCGGAAGCTCTGGGCAATGGTGTGCCCGCAGTAACCCTGCTCGGCGTTACCGGGTCAGGGAAAACTTTTACAATGGCCAAAACCATAGAAAAACTGGGACGTCCGGCACTTGTCTTAAGCCATAACAAAACACTGGCTGCACAATTGTACGGAGAATTCAAAGGCTTCTTTCCAAATAACGCAGTCGAATATTACGTTTCCTACTATGATTATTATCAGCCTGAAGCTTATCTGCCGGTTACGGACACATATATAGAAAAAGACCTGAGCATCAACGAAGAGATAGACAAACTGCGACTGCGCTGCGCTTCGGCGCTTTTAAGCGGAAGAAGGGACGTAATCGTAGTATCGAGCGTTTCATGTCTCTACGGCATAGGAAATCCGGAAGATTTCCATGCAAACACGGTAAGCATAAAAAAAGGACAGCATATAACACAACGCGATTTTCTGTTCAGACTTATAGAAAGTCTGTACAGCAGAAACGACGTGGAATTCAAACGCGGAACATTCAGGGTAAAGGGGGACACGGTAGACGTATTCATTGCATACGGCGATTACGGATGCAGGGTCACTTTTCTCGGAAATACAATAGACGAAATAGAAATATTCGACCCTCTAACGCAGGGATCGCTCGAATTCCCGGAAGAGATAGACATATATCCGGCAAATAATTTCGTCACCACCAAAGAAAGAATAAAGAAAGCCATAAAGGAAATCCAGGACGACCTTACCGCCCAGTGCGCATATTTACACCAGATAGGAAAGAATTTCGAAGCCAAAAGACTTAAGGAAAGGACGGAATATGACATCGAAATGATAAAAGAGCTCGGATACTGTTCCGGAATAGAAAATTACTCCAGATACTTCGACGGACGCGAGGCCGGCACAAGACCGTTCTGTCTTCTCGACTACTTTCCTGCCGATTACATAACCTTCATAGATGAAAGCCATGTTACCGTCCCCCAGATAAGAGCCATGTACGGAGGAGACAGAAGCAGGAAACAGACACTTATAGATTACGGATTCCGCCTTCCCGCCGCGGCAGACAACCGTCCGCTGAAATTCGACGAATTCGAATCCCTTACCAAACAAACGGTTTTCATAAGCGCCACACCTGCTCAATATGAACTTGAAAAGTCAGAAGGACTAATAGTAGAACAGGTAGTACGTCCCACCGGACTTCTGGAACCTCCCATAGACGTACGCCCTACAAAAAACCAGATAGACGATCTTCTGGAAGAAATAGAGAAACGATCTGAAAAGGATGAACGTGTGCTGGTTACGACATTAACAAAGCGCATGGCCGAAGAGCTCGACAAATATATGGCCAGGGCGGGAATAAGATGCCGATACATACATTCCGACATAGATACTATGGAAAGGGTTGAAATAATTGAAGATTTTGACGCGGGCAGATTCGACGTCCTCATAGGCGTAAACCTTTTAAGAGAAGGTCTGGACATGCCTCAAGTTTCGCTGGTAGCCATACTTGATGCCGACAAGGAAGGATTCCTAAGATCTGAAACCGCTCTTACCCAAACTGCCGGAAGGGCGGCAAGGAATTTGAACGGACATGTTATAATGTATGCCGATACGATTACCGGATCCATGCGGAGGACAATAGACGAAACTAACAGGAGAAGGACGAAGCAACAGGAATTTAATGAAATACACCATATAACGCCCAAACAGATAACGAGGGCGAATAAGCCCGTAATAAATAAAAAAGAATATCAGTCGGCGCAGAGCAGACAAGAAAGCGAAAAAAAGCTTATATTAGAAGATCCTGTCATAATGGGAATGAACAGGAAACAGCTTCAGGAATCCGTAGAAAACGCAAAAAAAAGAATGGAAAAAGCAGCTGCGGACCTGGATTTCGTAAATGCGGCGCGTTTCCGCGACGAAATGAAAACCCTCAAAGAATTACTTGATAAAAAATGATTCCAAAAGAGCTTCAAAACATCATCGACAAATTCAACGGAGAAGGAAGCCGGCTTATTACCGGTTCATACGACCTGGCCTGCAAAACCCTAAAGGGACTGCAGAGGGGTAACGGCCATCCTTTCATGGAGCACGTAACCGGTGTGGCGGATATAGTCGTAAATGAAATAGGACTCATGCCGGATGCCGTTGCGGCTTTATTTATACATGAAGCAACAAGAAAGCATCACGAGATGCTCGAAGATCTTCGCAGAGATTATTCGGAAGAAATCCTTACGATGGCCGACGGACTGAATAAAATCTCGGAAATTTCGCCCAAACAGACAAGACTGAAGGCTGAAATATACAGAAAACTTATTGTTTCGTATTCCAAGGATCCCAGGGTAACCCTTATAAAGCTCGCCGACCGTCTGGAAGTAATGAGGAACCTTAACCTGTTCCCCCCTAAAAAGATAAAGGGCAAGGCTGCGGAGACAATAATGCTGTACGTCCCAATAGCCCATCAGCTCGGACTTTACAACATCAAAAGCGAAATGGAGGATCTCTGTTTCAAATATCAGGAACCGGAACATTACAGGGCCATAACAAACAAACTTATAGCAACCGAAGGGGAACGGGAAAAGCTTGCCGAAGAATTCATAAAGCCGCTGGAAGAAACGCTGGGCAAGAAATACAAATACAAGCTTAAGATAAGAACGAAGACTGCATACTCCATTTTCCAGAAAATGAAAAGGGAGAATGTAGGTTTCGAAGGCATATACGACGTCTTTGCGATAAGGTTCATAGTAGAAGCTCCTCAGGAAAAGGAGAAGGAATACTGCTGGGACATTTTCTCGGAAGTCACCAAAGAATACAAGCCAATACCAGAAAGGCTGAGGGACTGGATAACCACGCCAAAGCCCAACGGCTACGAATCGCTGCATACCACGGTGCAAAACAAGGACGGTGCACGCATAGAAGTACAGATAAGAACCGTTCGCATGGACGAAATGGCTGAGAACGGGAATGCCTCCCACTGGAGCTACAAGGGTATAAAAAGCGTGGAAGGACTGGACTCATGGCTCGGAGGCGTAAAGGAACTGCTCGAAAGTCCAAGCGATTCCAAATACTCCAGTTTCGCCAACGACGACATAAAAGAAATATTCGTATATACAAAAGACGGGGATCTCAAGCAGCTGCCTAAAGGTTCCACAATACTTGATTTTGCCTTTGACATACACTCGAATCTGGGGGCGAGATGCAGCGGAGCAAAAGTCAACGGAAAAGTTGTTTCCATAAGGGAAGAGCTGCACACCGGCGACATAGTGGAAATAATGAGTACGAAAAACCAGAAACCTTCCCGCGACTGGCTGAATTTCGTAGTTACGTCAAAGGCGCGCAGCAGAATAAAGGCCAGAATAAAGGAAGAAGAAGGCAAGCTCAGTTCAATGGGCAGGGAACTTTTCGAAAGGAGGATGAAAAACTGGAAGATTCCCGTAAACGACGATCTTCTGGCAGATCTCACCCACCATTTCAAGACCAAGACCATAGGCGATTTTTACATCGGCATATATGAAGACAATATCTCCATGACCGATATAAAGGGATACCTCACGGAAAAGGAAGAAAGCAAAGCGCCCCAGGAAGCCGCCGATACGGGAAACCCTGAGGAAAAGGCTCAACCGTCATACCGGCAAAACGACGACTTCCTCATAATAAGCGACAACGTAAACAACGTAAGCTATTCCATGGCAAAATGCTGCAATCCCATATTCGGAGACGACGTATTCGGATTCGTTTCTGCAAAAGGGGGAGTAAAAATACACAGGATTTCCTGCCCCAACGCCAAAAGGCTGCTTGAAAAATATCCTTACCGAATACAAAGGGTGAAATGGAGAAAGATATCTTCAACCACACAATTCAGGGCTACGCTGAAAATCATAATCGAAGGCGGGGAATTATCAACGGGAGACGAAGTAGTAAACGTGGTAAACGGCAGCAAGGCTTCCCTTAGAAGCTACAGTATCTCCGAAAGAGGAATCAAAGGTAAGGGGAACTACAACATTTCCCTTTGCATATTCGTAGGAAACAACAAGCATCTCGACAGCATAATATCCGAAATCAAAAAAATAAAGGGAGTAAAAACAGTACTCAGGATATCCGGACAGCAGCCCTCTTCCGAAAAGACGGAAAAGAAGAAGAAAGGAGGAAAAAGGGGAAAAACCCCGGCAACAAGGAGGCATGATATAAATGACTGACTACAAAAAAACGGACGATAAAAACCGTATCTCTATAAGAGGCGCAAGAGTAAACAATCTTAAAAACATATCTCTCGACATTCCGAGAGACAAGCTGGTGGTAATTTCCGGCATTTCGGGATCGGGAAAATCATCGCTGGCGTTCGACACCCTGTTTGCCGAAGGACAAAGGAGATTTGCAGAAAGCCTTTCGTCTTTTGCAAGGCAATTTCTCGGAAGGATGGTAAAGCCCGCCGTGGACGACATAAAGGGAATTCCTCCGGCGATAGCAATAGAACAAAAGGTAAATTCGCATAATCCGCGCTCGACCGTAGGCACAATTACCGAAATTTACGACTACATGAGGCTGCTTTATGCAAAAACGGGACATACATACTCGCCCGTAAGCGGAAGAGAAGTAAAAATAGAGCACACCGACGATGTTGTAAAATACGTTCGCAAATTTGCCTCAAAAATTAAAAAAGAAGAAATACTCTATGTCTGCACTGATTTCGGTTGGAAAAAATCAAAAGACCGTGTAGAAAAACTTATAGGATTCCGTGAAGCCGGATTCTCAAGGCTTGCCGATGCAACCGGAAAAGAAATAAAAGCGCTGAGGATGGACAGTGTTCTGACTGACATAAAAGCCTTCGATAAAAGTGATCTGCACCTTCTCATCGGAAGGTTCATGCTTGAACCGTCTTCCGCATCGGCTCCGGAGAACGAGACCATAGACAGTATAACAGACTCCATAAGAACGGCATTCGAAACAGGAGACGGAAAAATGGAAATTTTTGCCGGCGATACGTGGAGGGTGTTCTCCAACAGGTTCGAAGAAGACGGAATTACGTTCGACGAGCCTAACGAACTGCTGTTCAGTTACAATAACCCTCTGGGAGCATGTCCCGAATGCAACGGCTCCGGCATGGTCGAGGGGATAGATGAAAATCTGGTGGTTCCCGACCCTACTATGTCGGTTTACGAAGGTGCGATAGCATGCTGGCGCGGAGAAGTGATGAAACGATATCTGGAGAAACTTATTCTCAGCGCCGAAAAATTCGGATTCCCCATACACAGGCCATATGAAGAACTTACGGCGGAACAGAAAGAGACCTTGTGGAAAGGCAATGAATATTTTACGGGGATAAACGGATTTTTCGATATGGTGAGAAAGAACAGGTACAAGATACAATTCAAGTACATGCTCGCAAAATATACCGGAAAGACAACTTGTCCTGTATGCCACGGTTCCAGATTAAGAAAAGAGGCGGGATATGTAAAAATAGGAGGAAAAACAATTTCCGAACTTATGAATACTTCCATAGACAAGCTCTCCGCATTCTTCGATGAAATAAAATTAAACGAATATGAAAAGGGAATAGCCGGCAGGATACTGGTCGAAATAAAAAGCAGGCTCGGATATATTAAAGAAGTCGGACTGGGATATCTTACCCTCAACAGAACAGCATCATCGCTCAGCGGAGGCGAAAGCCAGAGGATAAATCTCGCAAGTTCACTGGGCAGCAGTCTGGTAGGATCACTTTACATTCTCGACGAACCGAGCATCGGCCTGCATCCCCGTGATACCGACAGACTAATCTCCGTAATAAAATCCCTCAGGGACCTGGGAAATACAGTAATCATAGTCGAACACGACAAAAAAATAATTACTTCCGCCGACAGGCTCATAGACATAGGGCCGTATGCCGGAACTAAAGGAGGAAAAATCGTCTATGAAGGAACAATAGCCGAAGGTCTGGAGAAATGCAAAAATGCGGCCGGAGGAACGACAGGCTCGCTAACCCTCGACTACATAGGGGGATTAAGAAAAATAAACATACCGGAAACCACAAGGCACGCAAAGGGCCAAATAAGGATAACCGGATGCAGGGAGCATAATCTCAAGAACATAAACGTAAATATACCGCTGGGCATCTTTACGGTAATAACAGGAGTAAGCGGTTCAGGAAAATCCACGCTCATAGGAGACACTCTTTATCCGGCACTCGGGAAGCACTTCGGTAAATTCGGAGCTAAACCGGGAGCATACAGGCAAATAGAAGGCAATCTGGAGGATATATCGGACGTTGAGTACATAGACCAGAGCCCCATAGGAAAATCATCACGGTCGAATCCGGTAACGTACCTCAAGATATACGATGACATAAGGGATATTTTTTCACAGCAGCCCTATGCAAAAATGAACGGATACGGACATTCGTTTTTTTCTTTCAACATAGACGGAGGCAGATGCCCGCAATGTCTGGGTGAAGGATATATAACCATTCCCATGCAATTCATGGCGGACGTAAGGATAGTATGCGAAGAATGCGGAGGAAAACGGTTCAAACCCGATATCCTCGAAGTAAAATTTCACGGAAAGAATATCAACGACGTGCTTGAAATGAGCGTATCGGAAGCCATAGAATTCTTCGGAAGCCAAAAGGAAGAAGCCTCGCAAAAAGTTGCATCCAAGCTGCAGGTACTGGCGGACGTAGGTCTGGAATATATAAAACTCGGACAAAACAGCAATACGCTAAGCGGAGGCGAAAGTCAGAGAATCAAACTTGCACAGTTCCTTGGCAACGGAACATCTAAACCACGGACGAAAACCGGAGGAATATTATTCATATTCGACGAACCTACTACCGGCCTGCATTTTTACGACATAGACAAATTGCTCGGGGCATTTGAAGCGCTGCTCGACAGAGGACATTCGGTAATAGTCATAGAACACAATACAGACGTAATAAAGGCGGCCGACTGGGTAATAGATCTTGGTCCTGAAGGCGGGGAAGGCGGCGGAGAAATATGCTTCGAGGGTACGCCCGGAGAACTCGCCCTGCACAAGGACAACTATACCGGCAAAGCCTTATCGGAATAACTCCTTATAGGAGTAATTTTTATATTTCGCTGGCCTTTAGACGCTCGGCATTCTCGGCTACCTGAAGCTGGTCTATGACTTCCTGAATGTTGCCGTCCATGAAAGATGTAAGATTGTGGGTTGACCAGTTTATCCTGTGATCCGTCACCCTGCTCTGAGGATAATTATAAGTCCTGATCTTGGCCGAACGGTCTCCGGTTGAAACCATGGTTTTTCTTTTGGCAGAAATACCGTCGAGGTACTTCTGATATTCGAGATTATATAATCTCGTCCTCAATTCCTGCAGAGCTTTTTCGTAATTTTTAAGCTGGTTCCTTTCGTCCTGACACTGGACGACTATGCCTGACGGGATATGTGTAAGCCTTATGGCGGAATATGTGGTATTGACACCCTGGCCCCCGGGACCCGATGCACAGAATATATCCTTTCTTATATCCTTTTCGTTAAGGTCTATATCAAATTCGTCGGCCTCGGGAAGCACCGCCACGGATGCAGCCGAAGTATGTATACGGCCCTGCGTCTCGGTCTGCGGAACCCTTTGCACCCGGTGTACCCCGCTTTCGTATTTCATAATTCCGTAAACGCCTTCGCCCTTTACGGTACAAATAATTTCCTTGAATCCTCCGGAGGCACCGGGACTCTGGCTGGTCACTTCTATTTTCCAGTTCTTTTTTTCGGCAAATTTGCCATACATCCTGAAAAGATCGCCGGCAAAGATCGAAGCTTCGTCGCCTCCCGTACCTCCCCTTATCTCCAGGACGGCATTTTTGGAATCTTCCGGATCGGAAGGAATAAGCAAAAGCTTTATCTCCTCTTCCATGGCGGGAAGTTTTTGATCCAGTTCTGCTATTTCTTCCTTGGCCATTTCCCTAAGGTCGGCATCTTTTTCGTTTGAAAGTATATCTTTGGCGGAATTATATTCATCCACCATTTTCTTGTATTTTTCTCCGGCATTTACAACCGGCAGCACTTCCTTGTATTCCTTGTTCAGCTGGACGTATTTCTTCATGTCCCGCATTACCTCCGGATCCGCCAATTGATTTTGAAGATCTTCGAGTTTGTCCTTCAATCCCTTTATCTTATCCAGCAGTTCGTTGCCTTCACTCATATTATTATTCTCCCCTTTTTAACGGATGCAAAGATACTTAAAAATTTTTTACATAGCCGTAATGGGGGCCGTATCTTTCGAATGCGGCCCTGTCGAGTTCCTCCCTGGCCTCCGGATGAGCTATGCTTATAAGCAGCCGCGCCCTCTCCTGCAACGATTTCCCGTAAAGATCCACGGCTCCGTATTCGGTAACTATCCAGTGCACGTGCGCCCTGGTGGTAACGACTCCGGCTCCCCTGTCGAGAACACTGCATATCTTGCTTATGCCTTTTTTGGTCATCGACGGCATTGCTATTATGGCTTTCCCCCCTTTTGAAAGAGAAGCTCCGTATACGAAATCTATTTGTCCTCCCGTTCCGGAATAAAATTTCGTTCCTATGGAATCCGCACATACCTGACCGGTGAGATCTATCTGTATTGCGGAGTTTATTGCTACCATCCTCGGATTCTTTGCTATTACGAAAGGATTGTTGGTATATGCGACATCACGCATGTTTACATCTTTGTTGTGATCTATGAAATTATATACATCCTTTGACCCCAGAAGAAAGGTCGCAACGATCTTTCCCGGATCGGTTCCCTTGCAGCTGCCGTTAATAACCCCTTTTTCTACAAGCGGCAGAACCCCGTCGGCAAACATTTCTGTATGTATTCCAAGATTTTTATGGCCTGAAAGAGCTTTAAGCACAGCATTGGGGATGTTTCCTATCCCCATCTGCAGCGTGGAACCGTCCTCTATGAGAGCAGCGCAGTTCTCTCCTATTTTCTTCTCCACGTCGGAAGGGGTACAAAATTCCTTTTCGACGAGGGGGCAATCGTTCTTCACGAATATGTTTATACGGTCGAGAGGCACGAGCGCATCCCCATATGCATATGGTACGTATTTATTTACTACTGCAATGACTGTCCCAGCCTTTTCCATTGCGGCGGGGGTTGCATCTACCGATGTACCAAGCGATACATTTCCGTTTTCGTCGGGAGGAGATACCTGTATCATGGCCACATCGCACGGTACGGCTCCCGATCTGTAAAGATTGGCCGTTTCCCCGAGAAACACCGGAATATAATCCGAATATCCCTCCTGTACGCTTTTTCTCAGATTGGCCCCTATGAAGAAGCCCTGATGAAAAAAAATGCCGCTATATTTCTTATCGGCATATGGCGCATACCCTTCGGTGTGCAGATGATGTATTTTTATGTCTTTTATTTCTCCGGCATCGGCCCTTCGGCAAAGAGCCTGCACCAATATGCGAGGCACGCTCGCCACGCTGCTAAGATGTATATGGTCCCCGCTTTTTACACATTTTACGGCGTCATCGGCGGAAACGAATTTGATATTTTGTGACATTCGATTATAGAATAAAATTCAGGTCGACAAATTTAAAAGAATATTCGGATTAATACAATCGGCATTTTTCTAACTTTGCACACAAAATAAAAAAGGATTACCATTATGGAAAAAATTACGATATCGGGTGTTCCCGAAAAAAGGAAGCACCAATTGGAGGAATTCAACAGACTGCTGGACATTTTGGAAGAGTTGAGGGTAAAATGCCCGTGGGATAAAGTCCAGACCATAGACAGCCTGCGCCCTCTGACGATTGAAGAAACGTTCGAATTATCGGATGCAATCGTAAAAAAAGATTATTCCGACATGCCCAAGGAACTGGGCGATATTCTTATGCATATTATATTTTATGCAATGATGGGTGATGAACAACATCTTTTCGGACTTGAGAACGTTATAGACGAGTTATGTACCAAACTTATATACAGACATCCCCACGTTTTCTCCACCGTAAAGGTAAAAGATGCCGGAGAAGTTCTAAGGAATTGGGAACAGCTCAAAACAAAAGAGAAAGATGGAAATAAGACCGTATTAAGCGGAGTCCCGGATGCCCTTCCAAGCATAATAAAAGCCTACAGGATGCAGGACAAGGCACGCGGAGTAGGTTTCGACTGGCATAATAAAAGCGATGTCTGGGGTAAGGTGAAGGAAGAGATAGGAGAATTCAAAGAAGAGATGGAAAAAATGTCCGAGTACCCCGACGGCGAAATACATGAGGGAACGGAAAAAATAAAGGCAGCCGAAGGCGAACTCGGAGATCTACTTTTTTCAATAATAAATGCGGCGAGATTGTATAAGCTCAATCCCGATACCGCACTGGAATCCACCAACAGAAAATTCAAGGAAAGATTTACATATATGGAGAAAAAGACCATAAGGTCGGGAAAACCGCTTACTGAATTATCCCTTAAAGAAATGGAAGCCTTGTGGAAAGAAGCGAAGGAGAAGGAAAAGATAAATAATAACGTTACAGATAACGGCAAAAACGCATAAGAAGATATGCAGGAGTGGAAGGAACGTACCCGTTTGCTGCTCGGCGACGAGCGTCTGGCCAAACTGGAAAATTCGTCCGTGGCGGTCATAGGACTTGGAGGTGTTGGAGCTTACGCAGCCGAAATGCTTTGCAGGGCCGGCATAGGAAAACTTGTAATTGCTGATAACGATACGGTTTCTCCGTCTAACAAGAATAGACAGCTCATAGCTATGGATTCTACCGTCGGGTTGCCTAAAAGCCAGGTTCTTGCATCGCGAATGAAAGACATAAACAAGGATTTGGTTATTGATATATTGGAAGAATATCTGACTCCGGAAAAAATTCCGGGCATGCTTTCAAAATATACTTCGGGGAAACACAAAATTGATTTTCTTGTAGATGCAATAGATACCCTTTCCCCCAAAATAGCACTTATAAAGTATTGCGTCGAAAATTCTATTCCGCATGTCACCTCCATGGGCGCAGGAGCCAAACTGGATGCCACGGCCGTAAGAATCGCCGACATTTCTAAATCACATAATTGTCCGCTTGCTTATATCCTCAGGAAAAAACTAAGGAAAGAAGGTATTTCAAAGGGCTTCGACGTTGTTTTTTCAGAAGAGCTGCCGGACAGAAACGCCATTGTTCCCGTAGAAGAAAGGAATAAAAAAAGTATGACGGGAACTATTTCCTATTTGCCGGCGGTTTTCGGATGCGCATGCGCACAAGCGGCAATAACTCATATTATAGAGGAATAAAGAGCCGGTAAGGAATATTTGACCAGTTTTTTTTATCTTTACCGATCAAAACCAAACCGAAACGATGCAGATCCTTATAAAAGAAGTAGCAACAAAAAAAGATTTGAAGATTTTTTATCAGTTTCAGAACAAACTGTATAAAAAGAACAAACAATATGTCCCTTCACTGGATTCCGATCAGAAAAAAGTCCTTACTCAGGACCCTGCTCTCGAATATTGCACGCGCAAAATGTGGCTGGCATATAAGAACGGAAAAGTTGCAGGCCGCATAATGTGCATGGTCAATCCGAGATTCAATAAGTTTTACAAGACTGCCAAAGCCCGATTCGGGTGGTTCGATTTCATAGAAGACTTCGATGTGGCGGCACAGCTTGTAAATACAGCAATCCGATGGGCACGTGAACAGGGCATGAATGAGTTGCACGGCCCTCTGGCATATAACAATCTGGGAAGACAGGGAATGTTGCTGTCGGGTTATGAAAATACACCACCTATCAATTGCATTTACAATTACCCGTATTACGTGGATTTTATGAACAGGCTGGGGTTTGAAAAAGAAGCCGACTGGATACAGTATAAACTAAATGCACAGCAGGGTGCTCCGGAAAAACTTTTCAGGATTGCTTCCATCCTTAAAAGAAGATATAATCTCCATGTGCTCGACCTCAAGAAGATAAAGAAAAAAGACAGGAGAATTCTCATAGATAAGTTTTTTAACGTTTATAACGAATGCTTCCAATCCGTCCATAACTTCATACCGCTTACCAAGGACGAAATTTCCAAAACCGGCAATTTCTATATTAATCTGCTGAAACCGGAACTCACATGTATAATAATGGACGAGAACGATGATATTGCAGCTTTTGGAATCTGCATTCCAAGTTTCTCGGAGACATTGAAAAAAATGCACGGCAGGATATATCCGTTCAACTGGCTGAGACTCCTTTATTCATATTATCGCTACAAGAACATCGATCTTATGATGGTAGGTTCAAACCCCAAATGGGCATCGAGAGGATTATCCGCCATATACCACCTCCAGCTTGCTGAAAGTTTTAAAAGGCATCATATACAATATGCCATAACAAATCCGCAGATCGATACCAACCTTGCCGTAAAGGTGTGGGAAAATTACGATCATACGGAATTCATGAGGCGCAGATGCTGGACCAGGAAGATAGATTAGCTCAATATTTTTAAAACGGATATTCCGCTAATCTTCATATTTGTTGGTCTCCTTAACATAAATATCAAAATACATTGAGGCGAACTCGGGAATGCCTGTTCCTCCGCTTAAACTGCCACTGGCTCCCTTGCCGTAGGCGTAATAGAAGAAGGATACGGCATGATCCCCGTATTTCATCATCTTGAGTGCGCGGGCGAAACCCAATACATCATAATCTGAGCCAGAAGATGAAGAAGAGCTTGCAGATCCCAGATTGGAATATACGGAAGAATATGTACTTTCATATGTTACGGCAATCGGGTTATAGCTGCCTTTCGGATTATAAATACCGTATTTTTTAGCCGTATCTTCTATATTGGTATTGAAAACATATCCGTCGAGCAATCTTCCCACATACCACACATAAGCCAGTTTGGAGGATTCTATGGTATCTGTTGCCGTACCGGATATTTTTTTGAAATAGAATCCGTAGGCAGTCGAATCCACTCCATAATAATTCTTGTTCTTCCATTTTTCAATGGAATCGATTTCGAATGTTTTTATATTGGATATTGCATTTACAAGCTCCAGTTCATATATTAAGTTTACGGAAGATCCTCTTGAAGAATTCCCCTTATAATGGGAAAGCCACGGCGGAATTATAACGGTAGCCCTGCCTCCTTCTTTCATTCTCAGCAAAGCCTCTTCCATTCCTACATATGTAGTACCGTACCCGACCTGGAAAAATGTCGTTCCGTAATATTTGGATACATAGTAAGTTCCAAGTTTTTTAGCAAGGTCGGCATAAGTGGTGCTCTGATAAGTACCGTCAAGGGTCTTAGTGCTGTACCTTATAAAACATGCATTGTAATTCTTAAGCTGCTCCCCGGTCCCCTCCTTCTCCGACAATATGGCAAGCCCGTCCGACGTAACGGATGCATAAGGATCGTTTTTCTCAAGATATGCGTCAAGTATACTTTTCTGCACAGAATCGTTGCTTACTTCCTTTTCCTTGGCACATGAAAGCAATGAAACGGCGGCCGTCGCTATAATCAGCGTCTCTAAATATTTTCTAAACATACGGGCAATTTTAATAAGTCTATTCGTTTTTAATTATTTTTTCTATCCACACCTCAAAAAACAACGGGGATAATTTATCTATATTGTATACGGCAGAATTGCCGTAACCATACTTGGCCGAAAAAATTATATAGCTATGTTCTTTTTCGCGCACACCGTCGAGGCCGTTTTTAAGTCCGCTTATCAAGTCATCGGCTCCGTAACGTATTTTCATTACGGTAGTATCCGTGTTAAATCCCTTTTCCTTGGCCAACTTCGGATAATTAGTCGTAAATAAAGCCCCCTTCCCTCTGGAAAACACATAGCCTGCGTAATAAAAATAAAGGGAATCCCCGGTTCCCAACACGCCGGGAGAGGATGCACCCTCTTCTATTATTATGCGGTTCGATCCGCCTTTTCTTACTGTCTGGTAATTGGAAAGCGACGACGAAATATATGAATCGATGGATGACTCCTGCGATATCATGGTATTCTCCCTGTCCTGTTTGGCACATGAAGCGGCAAATAGCAAAACAATTGCAACAGGAAAGAAAAATTTTCTTCCAAAAACGTTAAAAAAGGATGTTATTAAACGATGGTTTTTCATATTCCGCAGAAAGGAATTCAAAAGTTATGCCTTATTCTCTTTACTTTTAATAAATCGCCGCAGGCTTCCTATAAAATAATCCTCCACCTTGTCGACCGGCATAAAAAGTTTGCCGCCTGCCGCCCTTTCGTGGCCCCCGCCGTTGAAATACTCTCTCGCAAGCCTGTTAACCGAAAAATCGCCTTTGGACCGGAGGGAAACCCTAAGGAAATCCTTCGATTCGGTAAACATTGCAGACACCTTCACGCCCTTTATGCCCAGAGCGAGATTGACGAAACCTTCGGAATCTCCCTCGGCAAAGCCGAATTTATCCTTTATCTCCTGTGTAAGCACCATAACGGCAGCACCCTCTTTTTCATATATCTTAAGCTGCCTGTAAAGCATGAACCCCATAAGAGACATACGTTTGTACGAATAGGAGCCAAGAACTTCGTTTTCTATTTTTTCCTTGTCCACCCCGGCCAACATAAGTAAGTTGGCCATCGAAAAAGTAGAAGGGACCACCGAATTTGCAAAATTATTGGTATCGGTCATCATTCCGGTATAAAACGACACCGCACATCCGGCAGGAATATTTTTCTTTCCCGTGAGCAGAAGGGATATCCAAAAAGCGATCTCGCATGTGGAAGAAAGATCGATGCGCGATATGGAAACGTCAAAATCTCCGTCCGGCTGGGGATGATGATCTATCATAACCCTGCGGCATTTACTGCCAGCACATTCCTTTATGACCTTTCCGAGAGAATCCAGTCTCGAAAAGGAATTGAAGTCCATGGCAATTATAAGGTCAGCTTCCGACACGGCTTCTTTTATTTGCTTGCGGTTTTTCTCCTCGGAATAAAACAGCATCCTGCCGTCGGGATCCAGAAAAGATAAGAAAGACGGATATAAATTAGGCATGCAGGTTACGGCTTCGCGGCCCATAGTCTTCAAAATGCCGGCCATACCGGTTACGGCGCCTACTGAATCGCCGTCGGGGTTCATATGGCCAAGCAGAAGTATATGCCTGCTTTCGCTTATTATTTCGGATAGTTTGCGTATCTGCGAAATGTTTTCTTCCAGGGGATTTTCCATTATAGTTTTTTCTTTTGAGAAATTTCAACTTACAAATTTAAAAAATATTGTACGGGATGAATATATTTTTTACTTTTGTATGGTTTTATACTAAAAGAAACAAGAAAACGCCAAAATACAAAAATGAAAAAGATCTTTACTATCGTTATCCTTCCTGTAATTATTATAGGAGTGATCTACCTTATTTGGAGAAGCATAGAGGAACCTATCGAATTCCAACAGGCACTGAAAGAAAGACAATATGTCGGTGCACAAAGATTGAAGGATATTCGAACTCTGGAAGTTGCATACAAGAGCAAATTCGGGAAATTCAACGGAAATCTGGATTCCCTGATAGATTTCTACAATAACGGGGAAATAACCATTATCAAGCAGATAGGATCCATGGACGACTCCGTAGCCGTAGCAAGGCATCTCGTAAAAAGAGACAGTGTTAAAATTGCAGTAAGGGATACCCTTCTCAAAAGGACTAATTTCGTTATAGATTCCATAAAGACCATTCCATTTTCGGGAGGCAAGCCTATCTTGCTTAAAGCGGTAATTAAGGAAGTTTCGGGTGTTCATGTTCCGTTGTTCGAGGCAAGCATGCCGTTTGATGATCTGCTGAAGGGCCTTAACAACCAGCTTATCATAAATCTTAATTATGAAAAATCTTCTACCGGCCGTTATGAAGGGCTTATGGTAGGAAGTATTACAGCGCCGAACAATAATGCCGGAAACTGGGAATAAAATATTCAATTAATAAGTTTTATCAGACAGTAAAGGCTGTTTCCGGACGGAGGCAGCCTTTTTATTTACAAAAGCATGTCCGAAATTTTCAACACTTCCAGATTCGCCTTTTTCCCTAACGGAGCAAAAGTCAAGACAGAACGGAACGAAATTGCAGGTCCCGCCATAAAGGGAGAAAATGCATTGACGGAAATGTTTATCACAAACAAAGGAGAAACCATAAGACATTCACCCGTCGACGGGATGGATGCAGAACTATTTTATATATGCAACGTTTCCGAAACAGGGAAACCCTGCATATTATTTATGGTGGAAAGTCTCCTTGCGGACGAAAAACACGATATATACGTCAATTTCTGCAGGGACGACAATTCAACGCAGATAGCCGTTTCAACTGCCGGTAAGATAACATTCGCTAATTCCTTTAGGACAACCGACTTTACCACTATGCTTTATTATGTTATGTTCGTTGCTAAAAGTCTGGGCAAAAGAAATTCCTCCGACGGAGCCGTCTTTCTGGGAGAATTCGAAGAGGATGAAAAGAATATGCTCAAACGTTATTTCATTTCACCGGAAATAAAATCATTATGAGAATAATAGGCGGACATCTCGGGGGACGTATAATAAATCTTCCATCTTCCTACAAGGCAAGACCTACTACCGATTTTGCAAAGGAAGGCCTTTTCAATACTCTCGAGAATATGGTGGATTTTGAGTCTGCTTCGGTTCTGGATTTATTTTCCGGAACAGGCAGTCTGGGATACGAATTTGCATCAAGAGGTTGCGAAGATATAGTTTCGGTTGAGATGAATCCGGTCAATGCCGGTTTCATAAAGGGATTCGTACGGAAACTGGGGATAAGAGGAATGCACGTAGTGCATCAAAACGTTTTCGACTTTCTTAAAATATGTCATAAAAAATTCGATATAGTAACCGCCGATCCGCCATACGATCTGGAGGGACTGGAAAGTATCCCGGAAAAGATTCTTTTCGAAGGATCGAATATCATAAAAGAAGGCGGATATTTTATACTCGAGCATCCGTCTACTTTTTCTTTTGAAGACAAACCCTATTTCCTTAAAGAAAAAAAGTACGGAAAAGTACATTTTTCCATATTCTTTTTTGGAAAATAAGAAATCTTACATATCTTTGTACCCCGCTTGAGGAAAGCGATACAGACAATGGTGCGGTAGTTCAGTTTGGTTAGAATACATGCCTGTCACGCATGGGGTCATGGGTTCGAGCCCCATCCGCACCGCCAAATTAATAAAGCGTTATGAATTAAGGTATTAAAGCCTGATTTATAACGCTTTTCTTCTGTTATGGATCTTCAGCCGTCTACAAGTTATTCAACAGTCCCGCAATTTCTTCAGCATCGGCGGTTTTTATTCCGGCACCGTTCTTTAATATATCTGCAGTCAGATAGTTATTGATAAAGTTTTCGGTAATTCTTAAAGGACCGGGGCTTCCCTTTCTTAAACTGCCGTTGAATGCGGCGATTCCCCTTTTCTCATTTATCTTACGGGCGGCACTTTTTCTCACAAGCCGTCCCCTCGGGACTATGCCCAACCTCGTTGCAAACGGATTATCCGCAGCCTCCTTTGCTTTCCATTCCTCAACGAAAAGATTCCCGTACATAACCTGAAGTTTGTGCTTATGATTTTCTACAAGGTCATCGTTTATTCTCAGCAACAGTATCAGTTGCCTGTATAAGTCAACGGCTTTTTCCTTGTCTCCCGTATTCCAGATAATCTTCTGAATATCTTCCCATTTTGAGTGAAAATCAAACGTTTCATAATCGTTTCTTACATCCGAGCCCGCAATTTCATACAAAATGAAATCATTATCGGTATAAAGCCTGAGATTGTCCTTATCGGGGCCTGAATAAAGCTGGTTGTCCTTTACCCAGAACATGCCGGGATCCACGGATTTTTCATCACATCTCAGCATAAGATAATAGCCGGACCTGAATTGATTGTCTCCGCTCGTTTCGGGATCTTCATATTCGTTTCTGAAGCCCAGCCTGAACTGCATCTGATCTCCCATTCCGAGAAAACTTTCCAATCCCTCCATTATAGGATCGGACACGGATATATATGAAGACAATTTGGAAGAATCGAATGCCTTTGCAACAGATTCGAGCAACCCGACGGCCTGCTTCGCCCAATCTTTCGTTTTAAGCCTAAAAAGTCCGACGAACAACGACAGCTGGTCTCCGCGGTAAGGGCACGGTCCGCTCACTCTTGTATTTTTATACCTAACGTTTTCCTGTCCTTTCAGCTGTTCCAGCCCTTTAAGAATATCAGGTCCCAGAACGAAAGGAAAAGAACGCTTTTTCTTACCGTAAATAAAATCACTGAGAATTACGGTAAGAGGATTGTACTCGTTCCAGTATTCTCTCCGGTCTTTTAGGAATTGTTCCGTAATTCTGATTTCGAAGTAATTTTCCCCCTTTTTGAAAAGAACGGGAGACCATCCCGGCTCCAGAACATTTTCATCGGCTATACGCAAATGAGGATTCAAAACAGCCGGGGAACTTTTTAATTTGCTCCATAGAGTATTCATGATTATAGTTTGAGTTTGAATTCCATCACGTTATATGAAGGTACTAAATTTTTACCGTTATTCACCTCTTTTTTATTATTTTAGTTGTCGTATTTCATACAACCCCATGGATATATCATTTATTACAATAAACTACAACGGATATGAAGACACGCACGAATTGCTTTCTTCTATATATTCGAACGTCAGATCGGTTTCATATGAAGTTATCGTAGTAGACAATGCTTCTGAAAATAAGGAGGAAATAGCATCTCTGAAAAGGGATTTTCCAGAAGCCACATGCATAAGGAGTGAAAAAAATCTCGGATTTGCCGGAGGGAACAACAGGGGGATTGATAAATCCTCCGGGAATTTCGTAATGCTGATAAATAACGACACTCTCGTAAATGAGGATCATTTCAACGAATTATTGGACAGATTTCGCAACAACCCGGGAACAGGCGCCATATCTCCCAAGATAGTATTCTATTCACCGTCGGGGTTCATACAATTCGCGGGATACAGGCCTCTGTCTAAAATAACGCTCCGAAATTCTTCGATAGGGTATATGGAACCCGACGACGGACGTTACAACGATGCACATATTACACCTTACTGTCACGGTGCCGCTATGATAGTCCCGCGGAATGTTATTGAAAAGGCAGGGAAAATGTCGGAGACATTTTTCCTTTACTATGAGGAAATAGACTGGAGCACCACCATCTCCGAACACGGATATTCATTATGGTACGATCCCATACAGACTATAATTCACAAGGAAAGCCGTTCTGCGGGAAACGACTCTCCATTAAAGACCTTCTATATGACGAGAAACAGACTTCTCTACGCATACCGCCACCTGGGGGGAAAGTATATGATGCTTTCGATAATTTACCAGATATTCGCAAGCATGCCCAAAAACGTAATATTATACATTATGAGGTGGAAATGGAGGAATGCCCTTGCAGTAATAAGAGGGGCCGCAAACTTTTTCATTATTAGAAAGGAGAAGCCTTAGATATTTATTCTTTTTTTGTACTTTTGCCCCGCAAAATAATACCATTACTCTTTTTCTTATAATATGAACTGGATAAATCAATTAATTTTCGGGCAGGGCATCGGCCATTCGATTTTCCTTTTATCGGTTATTATAGCTTTAGGTATAAAGCTCGGTAAAATAAAGATCTTCGGAGTTTCTCTGGGGGCGACTTTTGTACTTTTCGTAGGAATAGTCCTCGGACATTTCGGTTTTAAGGTAAATCCGGAAATACTCTCTTTTTTCAAGATTTTCGGACTTATTCTTTTCGTATACGCCGTGGGAATGCAGGTTGGTCCGGGCTTTTTCCCGTCACTTAAAAAGGGCGGACTTACAATGAATGCCCTCGCATGTCTCATAATATTTCTCGGCGTAGGCATAGCCCTTGCCATACATTATATTGCAAGATTAGATATTCCGGTAACGGTAGGCATACTGTCCGGAGCAGTAACAAACACCCCCGGACTCGGAGCCGCACAACAGGCCTTTACTGAAGTAACCGGACAGAGCGGAAGCGAAATAGCCCTGGGATATGCAGTAGCCTATCCTCTGGGCGTCGTGGGAATAATATTATCAATGATAGTAATCAAACATATATTCCATATCAATCTTAATGAGGAATCGGAAAAGCTGAAATACGATATAAGCGAAAATGAGAAGGAAGCAATGCACATCGCCCTTTCGGTACAAAACCCTGCCATATTCGGAAAAAAGATAAAGGAAATTTCCAAAGTTTTGGAGAACTGCAGTTTTGTTATTTCAAGAATATGGCGAAACGGAAGCGATGAGGAAGAAATGGCATCATGCGACTCCGTGCTCTACAAAAACGATAATATATATATCATAACCACCGAACGCGATGTAGCAAAAATAAAATCGCTGATCGGAACCGATTCAAAAATAAAAAAAGAAGAATGGCTTTCGCCTTCCCACAGTCCTTACGTTTATCGCAAGGTAAGGGTAACTAAAAACGGAATAAACGGAAAAAGCATAAACGAAATGAAACTGCGCCAGTTGTACGGCGTAACAGTTACGAGAATCAGCCGTTCCGGAATAGAACTTGTGGCCGCCAATAACCTTAAGCTCCAGATGGGAGATAAACTTACCGTAGTAGGAGAAAAAGCCGCAATAGAAAAAGTCATTAATATATTGGGAGATTCGGCAAGGCAGCTGAATACGCCCAACCTTATTCAGATATTCATGGGCATTGCTCTCGGCGTTATTCTCGGAAGTATTCCCATACCAATACCGGGAATCCCTCAACCGGTCAAACTCGGACTGGCAGGAGGTCCGCTGGTTGTTGCAATTATTATAAGCAGCTTCGGATATAAATTCCATTTGATTACTTACGCAACGCAGAGCGCCACCCTTATGATAAGAGAAATAGGCATTACGATTTTCCTGGCCTGCGTCGGACTCGGAGCCGGTGCGGGATTCGTAGATACGATAGTAAACAAAGGCGGATACCTTTGGGTCGGTTACGGTTTTGCAATAACAGTACTTCCTTTGCTTATAACAGGTTTTATTGCAAGATATTTTTGTAAATTAAATTATTTTTCGATATTGGGACTGCTTTCCGGAAGCATGACCGATCCTCCTGCATTAGCTTATGGCAATGAAGTTGCCAACGGCAACGATGCTCCATCTATCGGATATGCAACCGTTTATCCGGTAACTATGTTCATGAGAGTCCTTACAGCTCAACTGCTCATACTTTTATTTTTGTGACGAACTTAACTAAAATGATATGAAAAAATTATTAGCGTTCTTACTGTTTTTACTGCCAATCGGTTTGTCGGCACAAACCGATTCCAAATATCTGGCGGGAGCCGTTAAGCTGGAAAACGGCAAAGTCGTATTCAACAGACAAATATCCGTAGAAGGATTATCCTCTACGGAAATTTTCAAGAACCTCGACATGTGGCTTTCGCATAAGAACTCCATGGATGCCGCCATTTTATACAAGGACAGCAAAAAAGGGCTGATAATATGCCGCATAATAAGAAATGCCAAGCTTAAAATATCGTTGTTCCCCTCCAATATCAAATTCAACTATCAGGTTTCGATCGCTGTATCGGACGGAAAGTGCGATTTAAAATTTGAGAAAATAAAATATATAGAAGAACTAAGCGACAGTCAGAGGCCTGCGGTCTATTCAGCTGAAGATTATATAACAGACAAGGACGCTCTTAATAAAAAGAAGACCAAAGTTTTCAAGGGGATAGGACAATACAGGATAAAAACCATAGATTTCGTAAACAATGATACGGATACGATAAGGGAAATTCTCTTGTCTGAATCAAAATCTAAGAAAGAGGATATGGATGCAAAAAAATATGCAGCCATAAAAAGCGAAGATTCCGAAGCAGCCAAAATAGGAAAATCGGAAATATCAATAACAGCAAACGGTACCGGATTCACTATTTCTCCCGACAAAAACAACGGCGAAGGAACTTATATGGACGGCAGCGGCAGGGCCATAAAATTCATTACGGTTTTCATACCTTCCGGCAATAAAGAGCTCCTGGAGGCTGTTTCCGGCAACAATGGATTTACCGTGTCATATAAAACGGAAGGAAGCAAAACCTTCTGGAAAAGGAACAGTTATACCAAAATAATGCTCCACAAACTTAACGGAAATACGGAAAACGGATATATCCTTGTATGTAAACAACAATAATTGCAATCATAATAAAATATAAAGAGAGGCCGGTTGGAAAATTTTCAGCCGGCCTCTCTTTATATCTTCAGAATTTTCAGACTATCTCAATCCCCTGCTTCTTTAGCAAATCGGTTCCTATTTCCTTCAATTTGAACTTTTGTATCTTCCCGCTGCCGGTCAAAGGAAAACCGTCTACGAAAAAGACATATTTCGGAATTTTATAACGCGATATTTTATCTTTGCAAAATTCCTTGACGTCGCTTTCAACCAGATCCGCGCCATCGTCCTTTATGATAAAGGCTCCGACCTGCTCCCCGTATTTCGGAGACGGAATCCCTGCAATCTGCACATCCTTCACGCCTTTTAGATGATAGAGAAATTCCTCTATTTCACGCGGGTAGATATTTTCTCCGCCTCTTATTATCATATCCTTGATTCTGCCGGTCACCCTGTAGTTCCCGGACTCATCCCTGTATCCCAGATCTCCTGAATGCAGATAGCCATTTTTATCTATGGTTTCGGCGGTGGCTTCCGGATTATTATAATAGCCTTTCATATTATTATAACCTCTGTTGCAGAATTCCCCTATCTCGCCGTCCTTGCAAAACTTTCCGGTCGCAGGATCTATAAGTACTACTTCGGTATGCTCGAACTCGTATCCAACCGTAAGACACCTCTCGTCAAAGGTCTGTTCTATTCTTGTTTGTGTCATTCCGGGGGAAGTTTCCGTCAATCCGTATACACTGGTAACCTTAAGAAACATCTTTTCCTGTACACGCTTCATAAGCTCTACCGGACAAAGGGAACCGGCCATTATTCCGGTACGCAGGCTGTGCATGTCGAACATATCGAACATAGGATGATTCAATTCGGCTATGAACATAGTTGGAACTCCGTAAACGGCCGTACATTTCTCCTTATCTATAGAAGCAAGAACCAGCAAGGGGTCGAAACGTTCCACCATAACTTCGGTGCAGCCGTGAGTTATTACATTCATAGTAGCCAGAACCACTCCGAAACAGTGGAAAAGAGGTACGCATACGCATAACTTGTCTTCCGCCGTAAATTTCATATGTTCACCGGTAAGAAAACCGTTGTTGGCAATATTGTGATGCGTCAACATGACACCCTTGGGGAATCCGGTGGTCCCGGAAGTGTACTGCATATTTACGACATCATGGCAGTCCACGCTTTTCTTTAGCCCCTCCAGAACTTCATCCGAAGAATTTCGTCCTACAAGAAGAAGCTCAGCCGTATTATACATGCCTCTGTATTTTTCCTGTCCTATGAATACGACATTCTTCATATGCGGAAATCTATCGCTCTTCAGATGTCCTCTTTCGCATGTTTTAAGTTCCGGCAGCATGTTATATACCATTTTTATATAATCGCTGTCTCTTTCTCTGTCTATCAGACACAGGGTATGCATATCGGAATCCTTGCATAAATATTCCAGTTCGCATTGCTGGTAGCTGGTATTTACGGTAACGCAAACGGCCCCCAGTTTTGCACATGCATATAATATTGTAAGCCAGTCGGGAACATTCGTAGCCCATATTCCCACATGGGTCCCCTTTGTTACGCCTATGGATAAAAATCCTTTTGCAAGCGCATCAACTCTTTCGTTCAACTGAGAATAGGTGAATCTCAGGTTTCTGTCCGAATAGACCACGGCTTCCTTGTCGGGAGTTTCACGAGCCCATTTCTCAAGCCATTCGCCTATGGTCAGATCAAATAAAGGTTTTTCTTTTTCCATCGGACGGCTGATTAAACGGGAACGTAAATTACGGCAAGTATTTTAGCTCCTTCGGATTCCGAAGCCGAACCGATATAATGCGGCACTATGGAATCGTAATAAATGGAATCATCCTTATCAAGGATATAAGTTTGCTTGCCATATAATATTTCCACTTTTCCTTCAAGTACATAAAGGAATTCCTCCCCTTCGTGACTGGAGACATTCTTTTTCCCACTGTAAGGCTGAAGACTTACTGAAAACGTTTCCATATGCCTGTCGCGTTTTTTCTGTGACAGGGAGAAATATGAAATTTCACTTTGCGAACTGTTCCTTCCTCTTATTACGGGGTAGGTATGATCTTCCACCGCCCTCGAAACAACGGGGCCCTCGTTCATTTCATCATCAAGCAGGGTTCCCAACCTTATGCCCAGAACGCGAACGATCTTGAGAAGATCGCCTACCGGAGGAATTTCGCTTTCGTCCTCTATTGCTTTGTAATAATCTAAAGATAAATTCGCTCTTGAAGCAAGATCTTCAGAAGAGATCTGCTTCAATTTTCTGAGCGATTTTAATTTGTTACCTATAGAAACTTCTTCTTTGCTCATAATTAAATGTTAGATTTTAGTGGTACAAATCTAACAAATTTTAGCAAAGCAGAAAACTCCGCGGAAAAGCCTCAATGCCTGACTGTAACCATCGTTCTGCTCAATCTGCGCCATAAACCGGTAGGTATCAGCCTCAACAAAAGCACTACGGCACCCCACCTCCAATCTATAATTTTTTCCATGCGCCTGTGTTCTATTGCATTGTATATTTTCCGCGCAGCATAATCGAGTTTCATCAACATAGGATATTTTGCAGTCCCGTCCAGCAGATCGGTACCGATGAATCCCGGAAGTATAGCCGTAAAGCTTATGCCAAGCTCCCTTATATGAGAAAGCTGTGCCAGCGCTTCGAAATATTTACGCTGAAACCTTTTAGTTGCAGAATATGCCGGAGCAGCAGCCAACCCCTTTACAGAAGCTACCGAAGAAATGGTAGCGATCTGAGGCTTGTACGAACTCTCCCCGTCCCTTTTGGCAAAATAATTGAACGCGGCATCCGCCATATTGACGAAGCCTACGGTATTAACTGATACCACCCTCATTTCCAGATCCGGATCAAGTTCAACATTCATATGTCCGGTACCGGAGCAATAGATCAGAAGATCCATTCCACCAAGCTTTTCTATAAGATTTCTTAGAACCTCCGACGATTCAGGGAGGGTAACGTCCATGACCGAATATACAACCTTGTCGGGATACTTTTCCTGTATTGCCTTAAGACGTTCTTCACGACGTGCAGCAATACCGACGTTGCAGCCATGCGCTACATACAAATCGGTAAGCCTTGATCCTATCCCGGAAGAGGCTCCTATTATTACAACCCTTTTCATAATATGAATATTAATTAATAACTTTTTTTAAAGTATACCAAGATAGTAATAAAAAACTATTAAAGAAAGAAATAAGACTTCGTCCCCTTTACTCCGACATATCCGTAATAACTGTTTGCTATACATCCCGTAACAACGACGGCAGATCCAACGAGCTTTGGATGTACAACCAAATTAAGACCTTCCCTTACCTTGCTTCCGGAAGGCAGTTCCACCACAAAACAATTATTTCTGTTCCTTTCATAAACGGAAGAGGCTATAACTATATTCGAGGACTTCATAAACGGAGGCCCCGTACGGAAAGAAGCCGATGTTGCATCGCCGCCTATTATATATCCGAAAACGGATACGTCTTTGGTTCCTGCCCTCAACTTGGCCTGTTCTATGGTCAGAGTTCCTGCCGGCAAACTAAGACCGGCATTATAATCTTCCGACATCCAATTCCTTGAGGTATCTATTTTTATTTTAAATCCGGTTCCGCCAGCACCGCTATCCTTAATGTACGATAAGTTAAGTTTAAGCATATCCGATTTTTTCATGATTCTGGCATAAACAAGAGAATCCCCAGAACGGGGGGAATTGTAATAAATACCCACTTTCCCCGGCCATAGATTGCAATAACGGTTTTCGCCGTAAGAATAGAAAACGGATCCCAGGGAATCCCTTACCGTTACCCCTTTGCCGGAAAACTTATTTACGAAAGAATCCCCGAAGTGTATTTTCAGCCCTGCACTCATCTGTGCGCATTCCATATAAACCACGGCATCGGTTCCGCCTTTAACTTCAACCAACCTGGAATCCCCGAAAAAGGCCTCGTCGAAATCAGGAGCCGTAAACTCTCTTGATTTCAACGATATGATATATACGCCTGGCGCAATTGAAAAATTGTCAGGCCTTTCAGAATAAACTCCGCTGTAAACGGCATCGCCGTTTTCTCCGGTTACGGAAAGCAGAAAGTTATTGGTATCCAGATCAGACATTACGCTTTTAAGGACATTGTCCTTGATTTCCGTAATGGAATGTTTCGAAATCATCACTGACAATTTACCATCGGTACTTTCTTGCACATCAAGAGAATCACATGATATTAAAGAAAAAACACATTGCAGGAAAAACAATACAAAAAGACAAAAATGCGAAATCCGCATACAATCAGACCTTAAATGGTCCATAACACACACACCAGTCCTACCCCTCATAATATTTAAATTTAATTATATATGCCGCAAATACTGCGCATTACAAATATGGGACAAGATAAAATATTAAAAAAAAACGCCGGTGAAAAAAAATAAAAAAGGGCCGGTAAAAATTACCGACCCTCCTAAACTTCACGAGATCTTATCCAGAACGGCATCGATCTCGCTACTTAACCTAAACTTAAACTATGAAAAACTTCGTTTTAGCATACTACAAGACCCGTGCCACAAAATGTAGAATTTTACTTTATTATTCTAATTTTTGCAAACTTCAACAACAAAGTTTTCCTCCCTCCGTTTTCGAAGTCCACGATAGCCCTCATGTTGCCCGGCATTCCGTCCATAGAAACCACCTTCCCTTTTCCGAATCTGTCATGTTCTATAGATTGCCCTACGGCTATCTCGGACGGATCATCAGGTCTGAAATCCGAAGCAGACGTCCTCTGTACCGCTGGCTTCCTGAAAACCGGAACATCGTTTCCGGAAGAAAACGGTTTCTTTTTCATCTCCTGTCCCGAATTCCGCATGCCGCAAGAAGCATGTCCGGCACTTCTTCCGTACATATTTCCGCCATATGATTTTCCGGCCCCGGCCTTATCCGGCCCGCAGGAATCATCAACAGGATTGGAAATATAGCATTTGTCTATTTCCCTTATGAAGCGGCTCGGCCTGTTGTTCACCGTAGACCCCCATTTCATCCTTGAACCGGCAAAAGATATCTTTACACATTTTCTCGCCCTTGTGACAGCCACATAAAACAAACGTCTTTCCTCTTCTATTTCCCGTGGAGAAGCAAGTGTTCCTCCCGGAGGAAAAAGATTTTCTTCTGCACCAACTATATATACATAGTCGAATTCAAGTCCTTTTGCAGCATGCACCGTCATAAGTGAAATCTTGTCATTATCTTCATCTTTCTCTCCATCTTCCTTAATATCCAGATCACTTATAAGAGCAACATTCTGAAGGTACCCCGACAGTGATACGTCCAGATCGGCGGAAACCGTCCTTGTCTCTTCCGGGCCTGTATCTTCTTCCACATTTTCATCCGCACCGGCATCGACGAACTCCTTTATACTATTATATAATTCTTCGAGATTGGATAATTTATTTTGTCCTTCTATACTGGTATCGGAACGAAGAAAATTAATAATGCCGAATGCTGAATTAACTTCAGATGCAATATCAAAAGCATTTTCCACATCCTTTTTCCCCGCAATCCGGGAAATAGTTTCGCAGAAATTCTTCAACTTATCAGCAACGGCGGGTCTTAATCCGGCAGTTTCCAAATCCGGTGACAAAATAAACTCGAATATCGACCTGCGGGCCGCAGAAGCCGCATCGGTAACCTTTCCCAATGTTATATTACCTATCCCGCGAACCGGAAAATTTATTATTCTCCTGAAAGATTCGTTGTCCATGGGATTATCTATCAACCTGAGATAGGCCAGAAAATCCTTCACCTCGGCTCTGTCGAAAAACGAATGGCCGGCATATATTTTATACGGCAGCGCCTGACGCCTGAGTGCCTCCTCTATAGCGCGGCTCTGGGCGTTGGTCCTGTACAAGACGGCAAAGCAATTATAATTGAGCTTATTATTGTTTATAAGCTGTTTTATGGACATGGAAACCATAAAGGCTTCTTCCTGTTCAGTATACGCCTTAATCAATTCGATCTTATCGCCTTGTTCCGCTTTTGAGAAACATGTTTTCTTAATTCGCGACGTATTCTTGTTTATAAGAGAATTGGCAGCTTCAACGATAGTTCTGGTACTCCTGTAATTTTGCTCAAGACGATAAACCCTTGCTTGCGGATAATCCTTTACGAAATTGAGGATATTCTCAATCCTGGCACCGCGGAAAGAATAAATGCTCTGCGAATCGTCGCCTACCACTGCAATATTTCCGGTTCCTGCGGCAAGCTTCCTTATTATATTATATTGAGCGAAATTGGTATCCTGATACTCGTCCACAAGAATATATTTAAATTTAGACGACACGCGTTCCAGCGCATCGCTGAAATCCCTGAACAAAATATTCATGTTAAGCAATATATCGTCGAAGTCCATGGAACCGGCATCCTTACATTTTCTGTCGTAGAGTTCGAAAATATCACATAACCGCGGTTTTCGCGAAGCGGCGTCCTGTTGCATAAGTTCTTCGGTAGTCCGGTACCTGCCGGGCAAGATCAGGTTGTTCTTGGCCATGGATATTCTGTTTTTGACATCGTTCGGCTTATATACCTTATCGTCCAGTCCGAGTTCCTTTATGCATGATTTTATAACGTTGCGGCTGTCCGTCGTATCGTAAATAGTAAATGAGCGGGGGTATCCCAGCAATTCTGCCTCTTGTCTGAGTATCCTTGCAAAAATAGAGTGGAAAGTCCCCATCCATATTCTGGAAGCAAGTCCGCTTCCAACAGCGGCTGCTATTCTCTCCTTCATTTCTCTGGAAGCCTTGTTCGTAAAAGTAAGAGCAAGTACGGATTCCGGCGGATTGCCATGAGCTATTACATTTGCTATACGGCACGTAAGCACCTTTGTCTTCCCCGATCCTGCACCGGCTACTATCAGAGCCGCCCCTTCGTAATCTTCTACGGCAGCCTTCTGAGCGGGGTTCAACCCTTCAAATATTTCGTTTGTCTTCTCCATAATTTGCGACAAAAATAATGATCGCAACATACAAAAACAAAGAAGATTTTATATAAAGAATTTTATTTCCTTTATTAGAATAAACTTAGTATTTTTGCCCGTAAAATTATCTCAAACAATATATGGAACAAATTCGATTAAAACGAGGTCTTGACATTCCCTTAAAAGGGGAAGCCGAGACCAAAGTCGGAAAAACGATCGTTCCGGAAACTGTAGCCGTAAAGCCCGCGGACTTCAGAGGGGTCGTGCCAAAAATGCTTGTGAAAGCAGGCGACCGCGTTAAAGCCGGAACAATAGTATTCAAGGACAAACTTCGTCCCGAGATAGGATTCTCTTCTCCATGCAGTGGAACAGTCGAATCCATCGTCCGCGGAGAAAGACGCAGGATTCTGGAAGTAAGGATAAAGGCTGATCCTGTTACTGAATATCTTTCCTTTCCGATACCAAACATGAGGGACGCCAAGAGGAATGACATAATAAAAATCCTTTTGGATAGCGGTTTATGGGCTGCCTTAATTCAAAGGCCTTTCGGAATAATCGCCAATCCGGCGGACACACCGAAAGGTATTTTTATTTCGGGATTCGACTCGGCGCCTCTAGCCGCCGATGTCAATTTCACAATGAGGGATGAGCAGGATTCACTGCAGGAAGGAGTCAACGTACTTTCCAAATTAACCGGTGGCAGCATATATGTAAGCCTGTCGGCAAAAGATTATGCTGCATCACCTCTGTACAAGCTCAAGAACGTAAAACAATACTGTTTTTCCGGCGCACATCCGGCAGGAAACGTCGGAATTCAGATAAATCACATTTCTCCTATTGCAAAAGGAGAAACCGCATGGACCATAACCCCTGCAGGCGTAGCGGCGATAGGGAAACTTTTCACAAAAGGGATATACGACATTTCAAGGTTATTTGCCATAGCCGGCCCGCGGTCCGAACATCCATGTTATGTAAAGGCCGTTCCCGGATTTTGCCTGAAACAGATATCCGAATACATATCGGAAACGGATTGTAAAATATACGGTCAGCCAGTAGGCATACGTTGCATAAGCGGCAACGTACTTACCGGCAGCAATATAGGAGCCGAAGGATATACAGGATTCTACGATAACGAAGTTTCTTTCGTTTCGGAAGGTAACTACAACGAATTATTCGGTTGGGCTAAGATCTTCAGACCAAAGAAATTCAGCATGTCGCATTCTTACTTTTCATGGCTTTGCCCTAAAAGGAAATACAATGCCGATACAAATGTAAACGGCGGCGAAAGAGCATTCGTCATGAGCGGTCTGTACGAAAAGGTCGTTCCAATGGACATTTATCCGGTTTACCTTATCAAAGCCATTCTCGCAGAAGATATAGACAAGATGGAACAGCTGGGTATATATGAAGTTCTGGAAGAAGATTTCGCATTATGCGAATATATCTGTCCTTCCAAGATTAATGTTCAGGATATAATATCCCGGGGAATTTCCCTTATGATGAAAGAAATGGCTTAAATTCTCGGATAATGAAAGGACTAATAAATAAAATCAACAAAATCAGACCTTCTTTTGAAAAAGGAGGGAAATTCGGAGCCCTGCATTCCACTTTCGATGCTTTTGCATCATTCATGCTGGTTCCCGACACCGTAACCAAAAGCGGTTCGCATATAAGAGACTGTGTAGACCTGAAAAGAATAATGAGCATAATGATTTTCGCTCTCCTGCCCGCCCTTCTTTTCGGAATATGGAACACAGGCGACCAGCACTCCCTGGCTTTCGGACTTGGAATGTCATTCTGGGGCAAGGTATGGTACGGATTTATAAAATTGCTGCCGCTTATTCTGGTATCATACATAGTCGGACTTGCAATAGAGTTCATATCGGCACAGATAAACGGACATGAAGTAAACGAAGGGTATCTGGTAACCGGCATGCTCATTCCACTTGTAATGCCTATAGACGTTCCCCTTTGGATTCTGGCTCTGTCTGTAATTTTTGCCGTAGTAATAGGGAAGGAAGTATTCGGAGGTACTGGAATGAATATATGGAATCCTACCCTGCTTGCAAGAGCATTCGTATTCTTCGCGTACCCTTCGCATATATCGGGAGATTCAGTATGGGTTGCCGGACTCGCAAATCATTCCGCCCAATTGGTAGACGGATTTTCGGGAGCCACTCCGCTTGCACAGGCTTCCAGCGGTATTGCCACGCCGGGATTCATGCAGATGTTCATAGGTAACATCCCGGGCAGCGTTGGAGAGACTTCAACTATAGCAATATTAATTGGTGCTGCAATTCTCATATATACAGGAGTAGCCAGCTGGAAGATAATGGTTTCCTGCTTAGCCGGCGCCCTGGCGGTAGGACTGCTTGCCAACGGACTCGCAACACCTGGTACTTATGCGGCATATCCTGTCTGGAATCATTTGGTAATGGGAGGCTTTGCTTTCGGAACCGTATTTATGGCAACAGATCCCGTAACTTCCGCGCAAACGGAAACGGGCAAATGGATATACGGATTTTTAATAGGAGCCATGGTAATCGTGCTAAGACTTTTCAATCCCGGATACAAAGAAGGCATGATGCTCGCCATTTTGCTGATGAATACATTTGCTCCGCTTATCGACTATTATGTAGTCGAATCCAATATTAAGAAAAGAATGAAAAGAGCGGTAATTAAATAAGCGAATACGATGGATACTAACAAAAACTCATATACGATAATATATGCAACCATAATGGTTGTAATAGTCGCTGCCGTACTTGCATTCGCTTCCACGGCCCTCAAAGGGAAACAGGAAAGAAACGTTGCGGTGGAGAAACAGCTGAACCTGCTCACCTCCGTAAATCTTGCGGAAGATGCGGCGCATGCTGCCGATAAAAACAGCTACGTAGAAAAGGAATACGCCAAATACATAAAAACATCCTTCATATTAAACTACAAGGGAGAAAAAATAGACGGCGATGCTTTTGGTGTAAACCTCAAAGAACAATATGATCTTATGAAAAAGATAGATGCCGCATCCCAGTCGGACGGCAAGGTTTCCGAACAGAAGATAAACGGGATGAAGGCTCAGCTCAGACTTCCCGTTTTCGTTTGCATAACAAACGACGGAAAAACGGCTGATATTTTTTCATGCTACGGAACAGGCTTGTGGGGCCCGATATGGGGCTACCTTTCCATAGCCGATGATTTCAATACCATAAAGGGAGCCGTATTCGATGATGAAGGCGAAACTCCCGGACTGGGCGGAGAAATAGCTGAAAGAAGTTTTCAAATGCAATTTGCAGGCAAGGAAATATTCAAGGGAGATGCCTTTACATCCATAACCCTTAAAAAAGGCGGTGCTACCCAGGCAAATATAAAACATGAAGTAGATGCCATTTCCGGAGGCACGATGACAAGCCGCGGGCTTAACAAGGCCATAAAACAATGGCTGGAATATTATCTTCCTTATATAAAGGCTAAAAAGGATGCAAATAGTTCTAATCTTTCAAAATAACTATGGCAATGGACAAAAAAATTTATAAAAATCCTATTTTCGTTTCCAATCCTATTACCGTTCTGGTATTAGGTATCTGTTCGGCTCTGGCCGTTACGGTAAAAATGGGACCTGCCTTGGTGATGGCCCTTTCCGTTACCGTGGTAACCGGTTTTTCAAACTTCATAGTTTCCATGATAAGAAAAACCATTCCTAACAGAATAAGGATAATTGTACAACTTGTAGTAGTTGCAATGTTCGTTATACTTATAGACCAAATACTTAAGGCCTTTGCCTATGATATAAGCAAACAGTTGTCGGTATATATAGGACTTATAATTACGAACTGTATAATAATGGGAAGAATAGAAGCCTTCGGACTCGGGCATAAACCTATTCCTTCGCTGATAGACGGTCTGGCAAACGGATTCGGATACGGCATTATTCTGGTAGTGGTAGCCTTCTTCCGCGAACTTCTGGGTTCAGGTACGTTGTTCGGAGTACAGATAATTCCGTTGAGCTGGTATGTGAAGAACGGAGGCTTTTACGAAAACAACGGACTGTTCATACTTCCCCCGATGGCACTGATACTTTTGGGCGTCATAGTATGGGTACAAAGGAGCATACAAAAAGAATTACAAGAGAAAAAGTAAACATATACCGTTATGCAAGATATTTTAAACATTTTCGTAAAGTCCATTTTTGTGGACAATATGGTATTCGCCTATTTCTTGGGGATGTGTTCATTCTTGGCGGTATCCAAAAGCGTAAAGACAGCAACGGGACTCGGGATTGCAGTTACTCTGGTCCTAACCATTACACTTCCCGTGAATTACCTGTTGAACAAATACGTACTATCTGCGGGAGCATTGAAATGGCTTGGAGCAGGATTTGCAAATGTAGACCTAAGCTTCCTCAGTTTCATAATTTTTATTGCGGTTATCGCTGCAATAGTCCAGATCGTGGAAATGATAGTTGAAAAATATTCCCCGTCACTGTATAATTCTCTGGGCATATATCTTCCTCTTATCGCAGTAAACTGCGCCATACTGGGAGGTTCTCTGTTCATGCAGCAAAAGGAATTCGCCGATGTCGGACTTGCAACAACTTATGCCCTGGGTTCGGGACTAGGATGGTTTCTGGCAATAATTTCACTTGCGGCCATAAGGGAAAAACTTGCATATTCGCATGTTCCCGCACCGTTGAGAGGAATCGGAATAACATTTATAATAACGGGCTTGATGGGCATAGCCTTCATGAGTTTTATGGGAATATCCTGGTAAGCAAATTTTAATAAAATGGAAAGTAACTTAGTACAAATAATTTTAATATCCGCCGTAGTATTCCTGGCAATCACTTTGATACTCGTTGCCATACTTCTTTTCGCAAAAGACAAATTACTCCCTACCGGAACTGTAAAGATTGATATAAACAACGGCAAAAAGGTAATAGAAACAAACCCCGGATACAGTCTTCTGGCTACGCTGGCCAATCAAAAGATTTTTCTTCCTTCCGCATGTGGAGGAAAAGGCAGCTGCGGACAGTGCAAATGCCAGGTAATAAAGGGAGGAGGCTCCATTCTTCCTACTGAAGAAGGCTTCTTCAACAGGAAGCAGAAACAGGACCACTGGAGACTCGGCTGTCAGGTTAAGGTAAAGGAAGATCTTGGCATTCTGGTTCCGGAATCGGTCCTCAGCATAAAAAAATGGGAATGCGAAGTCGTTTCAAACAGAAACGTAGCTACCTATATAAAGGAATTCTGCGTTAAGATTCCGGACGGAGAACATATGAACTACCGCTCCGGCGGATATATCCAGATAGATATACCTCCGTGCGAGATAGATTACAAAAACATAGAGATTTCCGATAAATACCGTGCCGACTGGGAAAGGATGCACATGTTCGATCTGAAGATGAAAAGCACCGAAACGGAAACAAGGGCATATTCCATGGCCTCGTATCCGGCAGAAGGCAATATAATAAAACTTAACGTACGTATTGCCACCCCTCCTTTCGACAGGGCAAAGAAGTGTTTCAGGGAATGCAATCCCGGAGTCGCCTCATCTTACATATTCTCCCGCAAGCCGGGTGACAAGGTAATGATTTCAGGCCCTTACGGAGAATTCTTCATACCGGACAACTGCCCTGAAGATCAGGAATTCATATTCATAGGCGGTGGCGCAGGAATGGCCCCTATGCGTTCCCACATATTGCATCTTTTCAAAACCGTTAAAACAAAGAGGAAAGTAAGTTTCTGGTATGGAGCCCGTTCTCTTAAGGAAGCATTCTATCTGGAAGATTATGAGGAAATTGCACGCGAAAACCCTAATTTCACATTCCATCTTGCTCTTGACAATCCTCTTCCGGAAGATAACTGGACAGGTTACAAGGGTTTCGTTCATAAGTTCCTTTATGACGAATATCTCGGCAAACACGAGTATCCCGAAGATGTGATGTACTTCCTTTGCGGACCACCGATGATGACATCTTCATGCGTGAACATGCTTACCGACCTCGGAGTAGCTCCGGAAAACATTCTTTACGATAACTTCGGAGCATAATTCGGAATAAATAATAAAATATGACAGTATGAGAAAATCCGGCATATTTATGATAATGGCTTTGCCGCTGCTTTATGCGGCAAATGCCTTTTCTCAATCCATCAACGAAAAGGAACTTGACGAAATAAGGTCGGGTTATGTAATTAATCCGTCCACAAGGGCTATGGAGAATATCCTTGCGGAAAACCATAATTTCAAGAGCCTTGCGGCAAACAGGAAAATGGCCGGAAAAATAGACGACTATTTCAAATACAGCATAGACGTTAAGAACATAACGGATCAGAAACAATCGGGACGCTGCTGGATGTTCACCTCAATGAATGTGCTGAGGCCTTACGTTATGAAGAAATATAATCTTCAGGCCTTCGATTTTTCCCATAATTATACATATTTCTGGGACATATTTGAGAAGTCCAATCTGTTCCTTGAAAATATCATTTCGACATCGGACAAATCTATTACCGACAGAGAAGTAACTTTTTATTTTTCCTCACCGGTAAACGACGGAGGTGTATGGAACTTATTTTACAATGTAGCCGAAAAATACGGAGTCGTACCTGCGGAAGTAATGCCTGAAACGGCCAATTCCAACAATACTTCCAGTTTCATACGCATAATTAACGAAAGGCTTAGAAAGGGCGGCTATGAGATAAGACAGCTTGCCGGCAAAAAGGGTTCACATGCTCTTATGGAAAAAGAAAAAATTTCCGTACTAAAGGATGTCTATCGCGTTCTGGCCTTATGTCTGGGTGAACCTCCGCAAAAATTTACATGGAGGTACGAAGATGGCGATAAAAACATAAAGAGTATTTCAACTACCCCAATGGCTTTTTATAAGAGCCTTGTACCAAAAGATTATGATGCTTCCAACTACATCATGATAATGAACGACCCTACAAGGGCTTATTATAAGGTTTATGAAATAGAGAACTACAGGAATGCCATAGAAGGCATAAACTGGACATACCTTAATCTCCCCAATGAAGATATAAAGGATGCCGCACTGGCTTCCATAAAGGGAGGAGAGATAATGTATGCCTCATGCGACGTAGGCAAACAGAGCGATACGAAAAAAGGGATTCTTGATCCCAATCTTTACGACTACAACGACCTGTTCGGAATAAATCTTAATATGGACAAGAAAGCAAGGATTCTGACCAGACAAAGCGGATCTTCACATGCCATGGCAATAGTAGCATGCGATACGGACAAAGACGACAGGCCTGTAAAATGGGAATTCGAAAACAGCTGGGGACCGTCTGCCGGAGATAAGGGTTTTCTGGTATTTACCGATAAATGGTTCGATGAATATTTGTTCAGGGTAGTGATAAATAAGAAATACCTTGGAGAAAAGGCTCTAAAGGCTTTGGGACAAAAGCATATCATGTTGCCTCCGTGGGACTACATGTTTTAATTACATATATTCAGGTTCGTCCGGTATGTCCATTCTAATCCGTCGCGAGTTGCTTAATAAATTATTGCTCCTTTTTCCGAGATTCTTTACAAAGCCCAATCCGTGTCCGCGGTAAGTAAGCAGAATAAAGCCCAAAGGCATTTTAGGGAAAACAAGAGGTTCTTTCTTAAGAAACGTGAGGGCTTCTACCAGTGAAAGTTCATGAACAGGAAAAGGGACACTGTCGGAAAGGAGTGTTTCATTAATATAATCAGACAAGGCATAATCGGGGTGCGGAATAAAATCCGTACCCTTTTTTATTGCAACCGCCAGACCGGAGGATATTACTTTTATATTTTTCTCCACGTAAAGCATCATGTCCGCAAGATTTGAAGGATATGCCTTTAATAAGCTACCTGCCAAGATCGTCTTAAAGCCTTTTGGAGAAAAGCCGCACCCGGAACCGCCTCCGGATACTATTTTTTTACGTGCACGGCTTTTATAACAGCTGTTGCCGTGAGTTTTCGAAACTACATTGTCCGCGGACTTCTTGCGAAGCACGGCAAAGTACTGCCCCTCCCCTCGTACCCTGCCCGGGATAAACAGATGGCCCCCGGAACGGGTCCTCAATATTCCGTTACCTTCGATGCCGGATGATCCGGCCCCTGTTGGCAGCGACAGACATTCGGCTCCAAGTTCGTTGACACAAAACGATATGTTATCATCGTTTTCAAGATGGTTGAACGTACAGGTGGAGTAGATAAGATATCCGCCCTCCGACACTGCAGGCCATACATCGGCAAGAATCCTGCGCTGACGTGTAGAGCATAGTCTTACGTTATTAATACTCCATCCTGATGCAGCAGCCGGTATCTTTCTGAACATGCCTTCTCCAGAGCACGGGGCATCAACGAAAACGATATCAAAAATTCCCGGAAGGTTCTTCCCAAAACATAATGCATCTGAAGATGAAACAATGACATTCGGCGCTCCCCATTTAGCCATATTATCGGCAAGTACAGAAGCCCTTCCACCTGCTATTTCGTTTGAGACCAACAATGAATCACTTCCCAGAAGAGAAACTATGTGTGTAGACTTGCCTCCCGGCGCAGCACATAAATCAAGAACTGTATGGGGATCGGAAAAATTTATAAAAGATGAAAGCAGCTCGGGAAACATGGAAGAAGCATCCTGAGGATAATATGCGCCGCAATGAAAAAGCGGATCAAGAGTAAAAGAAGGACGCCTGCTTAAATAATATCCTTTTTCCGTCCACGGTACGGCACAATCAACAGGCAACCCGCAATAATCTTCCTCTTTATTTTTAAAACGCACGGACAGGGTACGATCGTCACCGCCGCTTTCTTCCAGATATGAAAAAAAATCCCCGGCGATTTCCGGGCCCAGGGATTCCATGAATAAATTCTTGAAATCAGTTATATTTGGAAATATCATAAGACTCAAACTTGCTCGGATCAATCTTTCCCTGAAATGCAAGCGAGAGATTTTCCGTAAGCATGTCTACGGCCTCCTGGAGCTTGTTCCCGACCATGCTCTTTATCAAAAAATTCATTTCTGCGGAGATCTCTATATGGAAATCGGTACGGGCCGTGTCAACGGCATCAAAATAAACCGTAATAATAAACGGAAAAGGTGATTTTCCCATGGGTTCATACGAAATTTTGGAGAAGGGAACGGTTTCGGCTACTTTCAGTCCGATGTCGAAACCCTTTACATTACCCTCTATGGTATCTTTCGTTACCGTAATCTTTTCCAGCTTATCGGCGGGCAGAGCCTGTATGAAATTTCTGAAGTCGGAAAAACCTGAAAACAACACATGTGCCGGCAAATCCAGCGAAACGACTTTCCCCTTTACTTCGGTAGTACTCATATTACTTTCCCCATTTATCGGGACTTATTCTCCATTGCTTAAGGACTTCCAGATCGGACTCCTTAATATATTTCTCCGCAATAGCTTCATCAAGCAGGGCGTCATAATTGCTAAGCGTCCTCATTTCAACGTTTGCATATTCAAATGCCCTTCTGGCACTCGAGAAGTTGTAACTGAATATGGCAACCATACCAAGCACTATCGACCCGCTCTTGGCTATACAGTCCGCTGCGGACAACGAACTGCTTCCCGTTGAAATAAGATCTTCCACTAAAACGACCTTGGATCCCCTTTCCAGATCACCTTCGATCTGTGCGTTCAGACCGTGGTCCTTTGGCTTCGGCCTTACGTATACGAAAGGCTTGTTAAGTTTTTCGGCAACCATTATGCCGTAAGGTATGCCGCCGGTAGCTACCCCGGCAATATAATCGACCTGATCCTTATATTTATTTTCTATAATTTTAACGAAGGCGTCGCAAACAGCGCGTCTTATATCGGGATATGACAATAATTTTCTATTATCGCAATATATCGGAGATTTCCAGCCCGATGCCCACGTATAGGGATTATCCAAACTTAAAGTAACTGCTTTTACCTTTAAAAGCTGTCTGGAAATATTCTTTTCAACCGATTCAAATTCCATAATATAAATGTATCTTTGCACAAAGATAATAAAAACAAATTTCATGTATAGTATATTCTTCCGGAAAAGAGCGTTAAGAATTTGCAAAATAGAAGACAAAATATTAAATCCCAATTCGGTAATCTACAGCCCCGGCAATGACGGATCTTTCTCTGATTTACCGGAACTTATGGACGGAGAAACCATACATGACCTTATAATTGCAGTACCTGAAAACGAATATGAGGCAACCATAAAAAAAGTATGTTCTCTTTTTAACGAAATAAATGCAGGAGGCGGTGTTATAGAAAACGGCGGAGGAGACATCCTGTTTATTAAAAGGGACGGCATATGGGATCTGCCGAAAGGCAAGCAGGAAAAGGGAGAAGATATAAAGGATACCGCCATAAGAGAAATCAAAGAAGAAACGGGATGCAACGCAACTCTAAAGGACTTGATTTGCATTACCAACCACACTTACCACCGCAACGACAAATTCAATCTTAAGCATATTTACTGGTTCGGAATGAAAACGGAAAAAGAGTGCGAACTGGTTCCTCAGACCAAGGAGGATATAACTGAAGCCGTATGGGTAGCCAAAGCCGAAATAAAAGATTACGCGGACAGCACATATCCGTCTGTAAAAGAGGTCCTGCACTCCGCCGGACTCCTCTAATCATTTTTATTGCCTGAGATCCGTAACAACAGCATTAACGTATTTTAGGGGATCAAGAGTAAACATGTTGTACCCCGACGGTAGCGGCGAAAAAGTTCTTATTTGCACAACGTAGTTTGCGCCGTTCTTATTGTACATCGTAATGCGTCCTGGAAAATAAGAAGTCCCTTTTTTCAAATAATCTATTGCAATGGATTCATATGTATTATTTCTGCCGCGGGGAATAAGTTTTATGGTAAAATATCCGTCCGGAGTTTTTCCGTGTTCAATTTCATAGTCTTTCCCGTCAGCATAAAATATATAAAACGGGTTGGAAGAAATATCCTTTACCGAACCTCTCTCAATACTTAAAATAGTAATTTCATTATTCTCCCTGTTGTAAATCCATTCGGAATTACCATCCGAAACAGCAAGTAAGGAAGAAGGAACGTCTATCCTAAAAGAAGCATCCTTAATATATGCCGTACCTTTCCCCGAGAAAATATTTACCGAGTCCTTATCATAAGCCGAAAAATAATATGAGACGGAAACCCCTTTTTTAAGATCCGAGGCGAAACAGGATAGTACGGGATCCTTTCCTCCTCCGAAAGATGGTACCGGAGAAGAGCATAAAATACATGCCGCAAAAGACAAAAGCAATATGAACTTCTTCATTGACTAACCGTAAATCTGCCTTATTTCGCTTAATTTGCTGTCAAGCAAGGCAAGATCCTCTATATAAACTTCACGTGTGTTGTTTTTATTCAGGGGGCCTACTATGCCGGCTTTTTCAAGCTGGTCGATCAATCTTCCCGCCCTATTGTAACCGAGACCGAGCTTCCTCTGCAAAAGAGACGTGGATCCCGTCTGTGCCATTACTATGATCTTTGCCGCATCCTCAAACAATGCGTCTCTTTGTGCCAGATCGGTCTCTCCTGGTTTATGACTGTCACCGTCCTTGTCGGGCTCCACATATTCCGGCAGATAAAACGGAGTGGTATAGCCCTGCTGACCGGATATATAATCCACTACTCTTTCTATTTCTTTGGTATCTATGAACGCACATTGTACCCTCGTGAGATCACCCCCGCTGGATATGAGCATATCGCCGTGTCCAATAAGCTGATTTGCCCCCACTTCGTCGAGAATAGTCCTGGAATCTATACTGGAACGTACCATAAAAGCTATCCTGGCAGGGAAATTGGCTTTTATATTACCTGTAATTACGCTTGTGGTAGGACGCTGGGTGGCAATAACAAGGTGTATGCCGATAGCTCTTGCCAGCTGAGCCAAACGTGCAATAGGCTCTTCTATATCCTTACCTGCAGTCATCATCATATCCGCATACTCGTCTATGACGACGACTATATAAGGCAGATATCTGTGTCCCTTGAGAGGATTGAGCCGCCTTTCGAGATATTTTTCATTATATTCCTTTATATTCCTTACTCCGGCCATCTTAAGAAGATCGTACCGGCTGTCCATCTCGGAACAAAGCGATTTCAAAGTATAGATCACTTTTTGGGTATCGGTTACCACTGGCTCGTCGGCATCGGGAAGCATTGCGAGAAAATGACTGTCGAGTTTGGAATAAACTGAAAGTTCTACCTTTTTGGGATCCACCAGTACCAATTTCAGTTCAGAAGGATGTTTCCTGAATAAAAGGGAATTTATTATAACATTCAGCCCCACTGATTTGCCCTGTCCGGTAGCTCCGGCAACAAGCAGATGCGGCATTTTTGCAAGATCGAATGTCAAAACCTTTCCGGTTATGGTCTTGCCCAGAGCAATCGGCAGTTCGTATTTGGCTTCATTGAATTTCTTGTCCTCAAGAACGGATTTCATGGAAACAATGCTCTGGTGTTCATTTGCCACTTCTATGCCTATTGCATTAGTTCCCGGAAGCGTTACGACCCTCACTCCCCTTGCTGCAAGTGAAAGCTGTATATCTTCTTCGAGTCTCTTTATCTGTGAAACCCTTACGCCGGGAGCCGGAACTATTTCATATAATGTAACCGTCGGCCCTATCCTGGCAGAAACTTTAGAAACGCCTATTTTATAATTGGCAAGCGTCCTTACGATCTGTTTGTTATTTCTTTCAAGTTCTTCCGAAGATACCTGATACCACTTGTCCCTATAATCTTCGAGAAGAGAAGTCGACGGCGCACGGTATTGCGACAATTCGAGTCTGGGATCAAACAGATGTCTTTTTTCATCTTCACTCAAAACCGACAGGAAATCGTCTTCTTTATTGTTTGGCGTACAGGTTTCTATCAAAGGAGGCTCTTCGCCCTGTTGCGGCGTAATTTCTTCTATCTGCGATTCTCCGGCGGGTTCTATTATTTCAAGCCTGGGAGTTTCAGTTTCCTTTTTTACGGTGGCCGATTCATCTACTTCTGATTCTTCGTTACCTTCCGTCATATCGACTTCTGCAGCGTCTTCAGTCTCCGGCTCCGTATCTTCTTTTACTTCATCATCTTCCGCATCTTCTCCATCGTCAGTCATTTCATTCCACGGAATTGTAGTTTCTTCGCCGGCCGAAGATTTCGTGGAAACGGTACGATCGGTAACCGAGAAAAACCAGGAAACGAATTTTTTACTGGCCACTGTAAGCCATAATACGGTGCATAATAATAAGATCCCTCCTGCGGCAACTGCTCCTACGGTCTTTTTTAGCCATGCCACTATATAATAGCCGTAAGCTCCTCCGGCTCCGCTGCCGAACCAGTCGTCGGAAGAAGAAAATGAGAAAAAATAGGCCCCCAAAAGAGAAATCAATATGCATCCGAACAAAGTAAGAAAAGTAAGACGCAATATATTAACCTTCCTGTATCTTAGACAATATACAGCAATGCCAAGGAAAAAGAAAGGTATTAGGAATGCACCGAGACCGAATAATTTCGTTACTGCAAAACGGGCAAAGACAAGCCCGAGACTGCCGCCGTCGTTAGCAACCTTGTCTATATCTGTACTCAGAGCATTCGGATCCGTAAAGAAACTCTGGTCCTTATCCCACGATATGGTATAGGACAATATTGCTATAAATGAAAAAACCGCAGCAACCAGAAAGATCAGACCGGCTATAAGACAGGCGGCATCCCATTTGCCCGGCCCGGTGGTTTCGGCCAGTACTGCATCTTTCTTCTTAACGTTCTTTTTTGGGGAAACCCTGCTTTTTTTTAAGGATCCCTTCATTATTTATTATTCTTCCAATATTTATTATTCCTGGATTTTCCGCTTCTGTAATTTCCACCTTTGCCCGACCCTCTCGAAGTCTGGCTTATCGTTCCCGGACGTTTCTTTGTTCCCGTTGCAACGCCGTCTCCTATATGTACTTCCTGCGGAACTTTTATCCTGTCTTCCGAAAGCCTCTCAAGATCCTTGAATATCGTTCCTTCGGATACGAGTTCCTTGTTCCATATAAGATAACGCTGCTGCATATATGTAGCTATGGTTTTTATCATTCTTGTCTTATCCTGTCCGTCGGGCATATCGGCTATAAACTTAACCATATTCTGTATATTACGTCCGTAATAATAAGCCTTTATCGGCGTACGGTCCAGAACTACGGGAGCAGGTCTGCCTTCTATGCTTTTACGTTCCGGCGCCGGATAAGGAGATTCTATATCAATCTTATAATCGGAAATTATATGTACATGGTCCCAGAGTTTGTGGAGAGTTTCACTGTTTCCGTCACGTTGCTGCGCATTAATCACCCCCATGGCATTTATGACGGCCTTTATCTGCTCGTTTCTCTTATCTCTGTCCTCTATGGTCATTACGTATTCTATCATATCCTGGATATGTCTGCCATATTCAGGCATCTTAAGTTTTTCCCTCTGAGTATTATAATCCATAATAAGTATATTATTAATTACAAAGATAAGATTTCCTTTTCAATAATTTGTGGATATCCGCCAATTATTACTATTTTCGCATAGTTACGTACTCTGCAATAAAAAAGCCATGGGTAAAAAAGCCGTATCCTATCTATTAAACCGGACTGGCATCGTATTAACAATTGCGCTGGCAGTCACAACTGTTATATCGGACGGCAAGTCCGTTACACTGCCTCCTTCCGAGAGCATGTTCTTCCAGTATTCCGGACTTTTCTTTCCTCTTATAATCCTTCTGAACGCAATTATATTATTATACTGGGCCGTAAGAAGAAAATGGGTTTTTATAATCCCCTTATTGGCGATACCGCTGTGTTCCAATTTTATAAATTCAACATTTCAGTTCGGCGACAAGGCCGCCGTTAACGGAAACATGTCCGGAAAAGACCCTGAAGAATTGACGATTTGCACTTACAATGTAGGCCGGTTCGGAGGGAACGACAGCAAGTACAACATAAAAGACATAGGAAGATACCTGAAGGAACAGGGAATAGATATAGTCTGTTTTCAGGAATACACGGAGCCCTACGGATTCGGAAGGGACAGTATAATTAAATATATGCCTTCATTCGGATACCATTGCATATCCGAACTTCAAGACGGGCGCGACGGACTCGCCATATTCAGCCGTTATCCCATAAGATATTATAAATACGAGCAATACCATGATTCTGATTACGGATTCATGTATGCCGACATAGATACCGGATACGAAATTGTAAGAATATTCAACAATCATTTCCAGACGACCGGGCTTTCGAAGGCGGAAAGGAAAGACAGTTATTATTCTGCCGCCGACTATATGTCATATAATTTCAGGATGAGAGAAGACCAGGCGGACACTCTTGATAAAAAAGCTTCGGGATCCCCTTATCCGTTAATAATATGCGGAGACTTCAACAGTACGCCTCTTTCTTATGCGTGCGGGAAATTCTCCGGAAAATATACCGATGCATTCAGAGAATGCGGTAGAGGCTTCGCATACACATACAGATATTACCATAAACTTCTGAGAATCGATTATATCTTCTATAACAAAGACATGACGGGCATCCGTTATTACTCGGAAGAAAGGCCGTGGAGCGATCACAATCCGGTAATATGCCGTATGGAACCGTTAAGATGAACTCTGACCGCTTAATGCGGAAACTTTTTGAAGAGAAAAGCCGAATGTAGAGCCTTCTCCCTCGACTGACTTTATATCAAATTCCCCGCCGTTTTGTTTTACGAAATCCTTAACAAGCAGCAGGCCCAGTCCGGACCCTTCTTCATTTTCGGTTCCGTATGTAGATAAATTGGAATTATCCTGCATTATCTTCTCCATGTTTTCTTCGCTTATTCCCACGCCATGGTCTATGACGTAAACCTTTGCGAATTTTTCATCTTCCTCCACCCGTATTTCGACAGAACTTCCCTTGTGGCTGAATTTTATAGCATTACTGAGAAGATTCCTCAATACTGTCTTTATCATATCTATATCTGCCCTCACCAATATGGGGGACTTGGAGCCGTAAGTTTCAAGCGAAATATTCTTCACCTGGGTCATCAGATTAAACACATCTACCATAGACTCAATAAGTTCGTTTATGTCTATGTTCTGGAACACAACGTTGAGAGCCCCGGTCTGACTTTTCGTCCACTTAAGCAGGTTGTCCAGAAGAGCGAAAGTATTTTCGGCGGTAAGATTGGCTCCCTTTAATATCTCAAAAAGATCAGGGCCTATTTTTTCTTCGGTAACGTTATTAAGCAGCATGTTTATTACCATTTTTATAGATCCTATGGGAGATCTCAGATCATGCGCGATAACAGAATATATCCTGTCGCGGGATGAAATTATTTTCTTAAGTTCTTCTGTCTGCTGCAGTATTACCCTCTTGGCATTCACCAGCGATATCTGGTGATCTATTCTTATAATAAGTTCTTCCTTGTTGAAAGGCTTGGAGATAAAATCGTTTGCCCCTACCTTAAACCCCTGGACTATATCGGTAGAAGAATTCAATGCGGTCAGGAATATTATCGGAATATCCTTATGGGCGGGATCCGATTTCATTTTTTCCGCGACTTCGAATCCGCTCATTCCCGGCATCATCACATCAAGTAAAACCAGATCAGGCTTTTCCGCATCTAGAATATCCAATGCGGACTTGCCGTTGGTGGCGGTTACGAGCTGGTACTTCTCCTTTCCCAGCAAAGCCTTAAGTAGAATAACATTGGATACAACATCATCCACAATAAGGATTTTAAAATCTGCTGAATTATATTGCACTTCCATGATCGTTTTTTAAAATTTTATCAAAATATGCTATAGTTGCGGCAAGTCCTTCTTCAACAGACACAGAAGGTGCATAACCTATGACTTTTCTTGCCAGAGAAATATCCGGTTTCCTTCTTTTCGGATCATCGCAGGGAAGAGGCTTGAAAACAAGTCCGGATTTGGAATTGGTCATGTCTATTATCTTTTCGGCAAGCTGCAGAATTGTAATCTCCACGGGATTTCCAAGATTCACCGGACCAAGAAAGGAATCGTCAGTTTCCATAATTCCTACCATCCCTTTTATAAGGTCGTCAACATACTGGAAACAACGGGTCTGGGTTCCGTCGCCGTAAATGGTTATATCTTCATTATTAAGGGCCTGCAATATAAAATTGGAGACAACCCTTCCATCGTTCACGTTCATATTCGGACCGTAAGTATTAAAAATCCTTATTATTTTTATTCTGGTCCCTTTTTGACGGTTATAATCCGCACAGAATGTTTCCGAAACCCTCTTGCCTTCGTCATAGCAGGATCTTATGCCGATAGGATTGACATTCCCCCAATATGTCTCTTTCTGGGGATTTTCAAGAGGATCCCCGTATACTTCGCTGGTAGACGCATGAAGCAACTTCGCATCTATTTCAGTCGCAAGTTCAAGACAATTAAGTACGCCGAGAACGGACGTCTTGGTAGTCTTTATAGGTTTATACTGGTAATGAATCGGTGAAGCGGGGCATGCAAGATTGAAGATTTCTTCGACTTCGGCATAATACGGGTTTATAACATCGTGCCGCACAAGCTCAAAATTATGATTATCCAGTAAATCCCTTATATTATCCTTGGAACCTGTAAAATAATTGTCGAGACATATTACGTCATTACCTTTTTCCAAAAGATATTTGCACAAATGCGAACCGATGAAACCGGCACCTCCGGTAACAAGAATCTTCTTCTTCATAGAATATATATAAATATATCAAATATAATAAAAATACACATAAAAGCCGCCTACCTGGCCCTTCCGGATTTTTTCCACACTCCGCCCTTGTTGCCTGAATAAAAGAATGCACGCATCACATTATAATTCATAAACAAAAAATAATAAGCCGCATAAAGTATCTTATTTTTCTTCCCAGCCCTCGAGCATACAGCCCCGGCAAGAGCACATATATAAAAGGCAACCTGACAGATAAAAAGCCAAAAGTATATTTTTACCGACACTCCGGAAAAGCCCGACGAATGACCGCAAAAAGCCAAAATGGCATTTGCTATAAACATTACGGGCAAACACGCCGGAGTTACGGACCATCTCAGCACGCGGTGCGATATATACTGGAAACTCAGCATTCCGTACTTGAAAATGTTCAACAACGGAGAAAGTCTGGCAATAGACTGCAATCCGCCGGCGGCAATTCTTACTTTCCTTTTCCCTTCCTCGAACATATTTGCAGAATTTCCTTCAACTGCGCAAGCATTACGACAGTATGCTATTTTATACCCTTTCATGGCAATACGCATGGACATCATAAAGTCGTCAAGAAGAGTATCTTCGGGTAAAGGCTCCAAAAGGGACGTTCGCGCCGCAAATAATTCACCGGCAGCTCCTACTGCCGAATACAATCTGTAATCCATATCTTTAAGGAACGATTCATATTTCCAGTAAAGCCCTTCGGTTCCGGCCGCATCACCGGCAGCTCCCGCTTCGGAACTGACTCTTTTCTCTCCTGATACGCATCCCACTCTTTCATCTGCAAATTCCGCAGCTATTTCCGCCAGGGCTTCACTGCATAACATCGCATTGGCGTCCGAAAAAACAACCAGGGGAGTATCCACATATTTCAGGGCTCTGTTCAGTGCAGCCGTCTTGCCTCGTCTGTCGGGTTGATGTATTGCCTTAATTTCCGGAATCTTTGCACCATTGGCTCTCGAATCGGCATTATCGGCGGCAATATCCGAAAGCCTCTTCTCGGATCCGTCGTCCGTTCCATCCGTCACCCATAATATTTTCAATTTTCCGTAAGGATAACGGAGTTCCATACAATTGCTTATCTTCTCCTCCAGATAAGGCAGCTCGTTATAAGCAGCAATGACAAGCGTCATAGCCGGCATATCACTTGCAGAAGGAATGGAACGCCTCTTTCGCTTCCCGCATTTTTCCTTTATTTTAACAAGCACGAATACCAGCAGACCGTATCCGGCATATGTATAAAATACAACGGACAGACAAATCCAGAAAACAACCGCAACATAAATCATTTCATTATAAATTTAATGAATACCAACGGAATATGCAGTATCTTCATACACTTCGAGCAATTTTTCAGCAGAAGTTTTCCATGAAAATTCCGCCACCCTGCGCAAACCGTATTCGGAAATATTTTTTCTATAGGCCTCGTCAACTTCCAGCCTTATAAGACATGAAGCAATATCCGCCGGATCGTCCGGATCTGCAAGAACGGCTCCTTCCCCTGCTATTTCAGGCATGGCGGAAGTTCTGGAAGTAATCACCGGAGTACCGCAGGCCATAGACTCCAAAAGGGGTATCCCAAAACTCTCTCGCAAAGAGGTATATAAATAAGCGCTCGCTCCGCAATACAAATACGGAAGATCCTTATTGGGAATATACCCGGCAAAACGCAGATACGGCATTATCCATCCTATTGAATTCACACGCAACAAATAACTTACATAATTCTTATCAAGATCGGCAATAAGAAGTGGATATCTTCTTGACGAACGGCCGAGGTAGGAGGCATATGCCCGCAGCGTTCCTTCGGTATTCTTCTTGGGATCCCTGTTGCCGAGAAAAAAAATATACTTTTTATCTGGCAGATACATCGATGTTACCTTATAATAATCAGAGACGGGACGGAAATGCTCACCATACCCGTTATATATGACCTTTACCCTGTCTTCCGGCAGATCCAGATATTTCTTTATCCGTTTCTTCTCATATTCCGACACGGTTATTACGCAAGCACTGTGTGCGGCAACATAAGGGACCACCATGCGACGATAACGCCATCCGAGTTTCTGGTATAAAGATGAACTTCCGGAATGTTTCTTCTCCATGAAGATTACATCGTGAAGCGTGAGCAGCAACGGGACGGGGCATTTCAAAGGAGCAGTATTACTTGTGCAATGCAGTATATCGGCGCCGGTTTTTTTTACGGCAACAGGCAAGGCAATCTGCTCCCAAAGAGGATATGTAGGGCATTTTAATACATTCACATGCATGTTCTCCGATTCATCCAGACACACGTCGTTACCCGGAGCCACAAAGACGAAATATTCGTTTTTATGATCCAGGTCTCTTATTTTGCGCAGTTCCTCCAGGATGACGAAATCCATTCCGTGCTTGTCCTTTCTGAAAATTCTCTGTGCTTCAATGGCTATTTTCATGACAAAGCTATTTATGTTCGGTATGAATAAAATTTTCATTTGCCCCGCTCGTCCTGAACAAATTGGAAAACATCATTAGAAATATGGCGGGAATCCTTTTCATAGCTCTTCGGAACTTTTCATCCACCAGATAATCGGGTGTAGATATGGCCAGCGATAAAAGGAACAGGAACAACATTATCCACCATTTCCATCCAAGGCTGAAAGTTACCAGTGGCGCAGCCACGGACATTATTAATATTATGCCAAGAATTACGACTCTCGGTAAAATCATCCATTGGAATAATTTCTCCATGTAATCGTAATTTGCAGTTTTTAACGCATATATAAACTCGCTGAAAAAATGTGAAAGAGAACCGAACTGCGCAGCAACCCATCTCCGGCGCTGACCGTAAAAGGCATCATATCCGGAGACCTTCTGATCATAAATATAATCATAATCGAGGTAATCTATAAAAATACGCTGCTTCAAAAGCAACGCCTCAAGTTCCTTGTCCTCTCCTGCGGTTTTTAACTTTTTTACATTTTCGATGAACCAGCCGTAATCGAAAGCCATGCCCGAACCTATAAGAGCCGATGAAAATCCGGCATATATATGGCCCTTCCTGAATATGGAATTATTAATTTCCTCGCTGAGAGCATCGAGCACGGCAACGGAATTCTCCCTGTTTTTTGAGACCCTGTGCACCTGGAGCGCCTTCACCCCCTTGCAAAAAGCATCAGCAATATCGGAAAGAAAACATGATTCCACAATATTGTCGGCATCAAGTATTATTACCGCATCGTAACCGGTTCCGGAATTTTTATCAAGATAAGATGCCGCATATTTCAATGCTTCCGCCTTGGAGCTTTTATCAAATATGGGCTTAAGAGTAATTACGGGAAGTTTAAGCAATCTCCCGTTCGTTGCATCGGACATTCCGTCGGAGATTACCACTACATCGTACAAATTTCTGGAATAGTCCTGCAAAAGCAGATTGGCTATAGTATCGAATATTACGTTATCTTCCTTATAAGCAGGCACAAGTACTGCAAACCTCATTTTGCGTCCGCCGGAACATCTTTCATATCTGGTTTTCCATCCGTTCAAAGAGAAAAGGGAAAACACAAATATATAGACGACATATATTGCCATCACAACGAAAACTATAATATCAAGGATATCGAATAGTACAACAAGCATAATCAAGTTATTATTTTTTCCTGTTCCTGTTCTTTATCAAGACGTACCGTTATAAAGATAATGGAAATACATATAAAAACTATTATTCCGTTGGGAAATTGTGCAAGTACTTCATTAGCATATGACGTTACCAGAATACCGGCAAGCACGGAAACAGCAATATTATTATAACGGCGCAATACTTTATCTTTTAATCTAAAAAAAGAACAATAGGCGCCGTAAAATATTATGGCAAGCATTATCAATAAATAAAGAGAAAGCCCCACTATTCCGGTTTCAATCCAGAGGGAATACAGCCATGAATCAGTAGGGATCTGAGCCAACGAAGAATCGGGGACATACCTCAGGGCTTTACCTCCCGCAAGTCCTATGCCTACTCCGAAAAGATGTCCCTTCATATACTTTCTCATTTCGGCATGATGCATTACCCTTACCTGAAACGATGCGTCTTCGCTGTCGAATGCCGTCCTCATCCTCCTTATATATTGGTTGCCGTTGCCCACGTTGGTAAACATGAGCAAAAGCACTCCTGCAATCATAACACTGCCTAAAGATATTATGTATTTAGAATTTTTAACAATGATGACGAATGTAGCTATACCCACTATTATTATAGCAATTGCACTCCTGGTTCCGGATAATAAGAAACCAATAAAAGACAAGACCATCGTAACGAAATAAAATATTTTCTTAACGGTTTTGACCTCTGAAAATCCTAGGATTGCAAACACAACAAAAGAGAGTCCCATAGATGTACCAAAATTAGCAGCATCGGTAAAAAAGGAAAAATACCTTATTCCCGTATTTATGATATGAGTACGATAATGATCTCCGGCATATAGCCATGTCCATTCGAAACGATTGAACCCGAATATTTTTTGTCTTATTGCCGTTAATGCTCCCAGAATCGTCAAAACCGCCAGGGCGTTAAAAAATATTCTTATTTCCTTTTTCCCCTCAAGCACTATCGGAACGAACAGGATAATGAGAAGCATATATACCGACGTCCATCTTACTGATGTAAACCAGGCCTGAGTTGATCTGGATACAGGATTAAATAGCAGCAGCAGGGTATAGATAAACCATATGACAGATAAAAGCAACGCCGGAGTTCTGCTATAACTCCAATTTATTTTTCTTTTTACGAATATGGTATCCAGCAACAGAATGGAAATGAAAATATATAACAGAAAATCAAATCCCACTCCGGTCTTGAACCATGGCTGTAAAATAGAGAAATTACAAAACAAATAAGAATATATGAAAATAAAAAAAGCGAATATCTTATAATTATAAAAGGAAATCATAAGAAAAATTACTGCAAACGGAATCATTACATATATGATAGCGATCTTGTAATTTAGCATTACGGCCGAATAGGCAAAGGCGGCAAGAAAGCACAACAGTAAAAATCCACCCAATATCCATCCGATATTACGGCTGAAAAAGCCCTTGACGGGATAACGCTTATTTGAGGAATCTTCAGACATAATTTTTGACCGCAAAAACGGTTCAGGCCGAATAACCGGACTGCATTATCTTATATATGAATTTTCTGTATGCGGTATAAGGCGGAAGCATGCCGGCAAAGGTTTCAAGGACATATCTGTCCGTATCTACAAGACATAAACGCAAAGGAGCCCCGGCGGAATTACGAAGCAAATTCTCATACATTATCTGGTTGGCTTCGCTCCATACCATAGATGCGTTAAGGAGCAACATGTTCAGATCTGAGTTACGCAACATAGATGACGGAATCGACGATTCCTTGCAACTGGGATGGATAATAATAACGACATCTTCTTCTCCTTCGTAAAACTCTGATACGGATCCGGCCGCAATATAATCCCGGCTGTCCGAAATAAAATCTTCTCCAGCTAAAAGAATCTTGACGGAAAAACCGGCATTCATTATATAATTCGCAAGGGCCTGGGCTATTTCTTCCTTACGCTCGTGTTTTTCGATACTGGTTATGTTAATATAATGCTTCTTTCTTACGGAATCGAAAAAGTTCATAACGGCATTTGACAATGCATGTATCGACATATCCTTATACTGCGTATTATACATCCTGTATTTTAATAAGGAATCTTTGGGATAGGCTCCTATAACTTTTGCATCTCTTATTATATATTCGGTTTTCATTTTATCGGTAAGAGACCTGTCGAGGAAAAACATTATCAGAAATACACCTATTATAAAAATCACGCTGCCCAAAAGCACCAATATGATTATTCTCATCCTGTGCATGGGAAGCGACGCTATAGGAAATATGGGCGGAGTAACCATCTTCAGCGAAGCGGAACTAAGCTGTATGTTTTTCATACGCCCTTTTGCATCATTAAGATCATTGAAAATCTCCAGATAATTTCTCTCGGCCATACTAACCTTCCGTTCCCTCCTGCTCAAGGTAGTTCCAACAGGAGAAAAAGCCAGATAATTGCTGTCTATATTGTTTTTAAGGGAGTTAAGTACATTTAGTTCCGATTTTGATTTTTCATATGTAATATTGGCATCTATCCACTGTTTTACATAATCGGAACTTGGAACCCCTTCTTTGGAATATTTTTGTTCTGTTATATCCCTGGATTTTCCAAGCAGTATCCCCAGATTCTCGTCATAATTCGAATGAATTTCATTTTCGGCTGACCTGATCTTCATATCTATCTCTTGAAGCCTGTCTTTTTTCCCTTCTGAAACGGTATCCATTAATATTTTGGTCCGATGTTCCGATAACTCACCTATAACCGACAAATGATTCAGAAAAGACAAATTTTTCTTCAGCTGACTGGAAAATCTTTCAATCTTGCTGCCAAGCATATCAACTTCCACCTTGGACGTAACCATATTGACACGGACATGTGTCACCTCGGTTTCATAATCGCTGTTTAATATCGCAAGCTGCTTGGTTTCCTCGGGATAATTTATGATCCTGTGTTTTATGTTATAATGCATGAGGGAGTCCTCTGCCGCAGACAGACTATCTTTAGCTTTTGCCAGTTCCTTCTCATACATTTGTACGAGATTGTCTACTTCTCCAAACTTAAGATTGCGATATCTGCTCTTGAATTCATCCACGATGAAAAGCATGGTATAATATGCCAGTCCAGGATCCGTCAACATATACTTTATCCTCAACATTTCACTGTCCTTTATCCTTTCTGCTTCTATTCGTGACAATGCGCCGTTACTGAAAAACGGATCATTATAATTGAAAAGTCCATAGGTATAACTTGAAGTACTTGAATTATCATAAGCCGTTATATTGGCCAGAGAACGCTCCTCTGAATCTTTATCTATAAGATCCTTAACTTCCTGCGGTACATGGGAATAAAGGGCTCTGTAATTCTTTGCAAGAATATACTTGGTATCCCTGTTGGGATCGCCGTACATAAGTGATTGTGTAAATAGTCTTAGCGATACATTCTTAAGTGTCTCCTTGGAAATCAATATATTAAGAAAGGTTTCCATGGAATTATTTACGGCGGTATAACTTATTGTAGTATTACCGCTCAAATTTCCGAATTCCACACCGGAAGCCACTCCAGTATATAATACTGCACTCACTTCGTATTTCGGAGACAACTTCCTCGTAAAAGCAAAAGCCATTACGGTGGCGAATAATGCTCCGAATATAATCCACCATTTTATTTTTGAGAAGAACCTCAGCGTACTATAAATAATATTATTCATAACGTTTCTCCTTACAATAATTTAATGGAGGTAAGTTCCTGCAATATATAAAGATTCTTTTTTATTTCCAGCAATGTATTTATAAACTCTCCGGTCATTTTAACGATGCGCTCCTTCTGTTCATATAACTCTGATTGATCGGCATTCCCTGAAATAAAATCCACTTTTAAGGCTTCATAGGAAGACATGGAAAGTTGAAGCGCTTCAAAATTCTGCTGCAGCAAAACCATTTCGGGCCTGATTTTCATATAGGCCATTTCTATCTGCTGGCGAAGCTCTATCAGATTGTTCTTTCTAAAATTTTCATTTTGCTTTACTTCCATCTTTTTCTGCCGTACGAGATTGCCGTAATTGAAAATATCCTCGAGCGTAAACCCTATGCGTCCCCCCACTATATAATAAGACTGGGAATTGGTAGTATAATTATCACTCAGAGGAATACCGGTTTCCGAATAGGTTATCAGAGAATTGGTCCTTCCGTACGAGTAGTTTCCAAAGCCGGAAATAAATCTCAGCCATAGATTCTTCTGTATCCTTAGAGCATATTCGGAAGCCTTAAGCTGATCGCCTGCGGCTATTATGCCAGGATTCCTTTCGGCAGCATCAAGAAAATCATCCAGCGAAGGCAAATTTATTGAAGAGATCTTAACCATCTCTTCCTGCAAATATCTTATGCCGTTATAAAGAGTAACGTTATTAGTATCTCCTTCGGTCTTTACTTTTTGCGAATATGAAGGCAAGTAAGACAAAAGAAAACATATCGGCAATAATATCAATTTCCTGAACATATCCGTGTTATTTACACATCATCCTTCTGGATAAATGCGGTAAAGGTTTTAAATATAATCTTCATATCCAGGCAAAACGAGAAATTGCGGGCATATTTTATATCAAGCATTTTACGCTCCTGCGGGGACAATACTCCCGATTCGCCTCTTTTTTCTATCTGCCATAAACCTGTAAGACCGGCCGGGGCAAAAAAACGGTCCACATATTCGTCCTGGGTCAGAAGTTCGGCCTCATATAAAGGCAAGGGTCTGTTGCCGACTACCGACATATCCCCCTTAAGGATATTGAACAGCTGAGGAAGCTCATCTATGCTGAATTTCCTTATAATACGGCCTACCCTTGTGATTCTCGGATCATGTTCAATTTTAACGAAGGCTCTCTCTTTTATATTTTTCTGTTCCTTTCTGAAAATTTCCTCGGGAACGAAACTGTCGTCGGAGACCAACATATTTTCACCCGCAACGGACAACAAAGCATCCTTGTCAAAATTCACGTCCTCCGGGCCTTCGGTCTTTTGCAAATTTTCCACATCTTCTTTTTCTTCCGCAGCATATTGATTGGCCCCCATGTAATCCTTAAGCCTCTTGCCGGCGTCCATGTACATGCTTCTAAACTTATAAAACCGAAATATCTTATAATTCGCACCAACCCTCTCGCTTACATAAAATACATTTCCCCGGTCCTCCATCCATATCGCCAATATGGTAATAATAAAAAGGGGCGATAACAATATTATAGATACTGAAGAAAATATTATATCAAACAACCTCTTCCATAAGGGAATCCTGAATACACCGGATTCCTTGTCCCCACTTCCATCCTTATCGGTACGTCCGTAAGAAAAATCCTTTTTAAGGAAGAACAGTATTTCATCTATCTTTTCCTTTCCTACATCCGTACGAACGACATCCCGGAATCCCGCACCATACAATTTACCATAGAATCTGCCGTCTATGCCGTCAGAAACCAATACGGGGAAAGCATTCCTGAAATGAGTTACTATATATCTGCCTTCATACAAATCGTTTTTAATATTTTTCCTCTCGTAAAATATCAGAAAACGCAACCCCGATTCACCTGCAAGGGGTTTCATAAATTTTGCCGCATTCCGGAGATTGCTGAAAACATTAATTTTGTATTCCGGAACAAAACCTTTTATCCGTTCAATCGTAATATGGTTTTCACCTATATATATGTATACGATCTTCACCCCAGGATCTTTTTAACCCTCACTTTTATTTCCAAGGGATTAAAAGGCTTAACTATATAATCCGATGCCCCCTGCTCGAGAAGTTTAATCCTTTCGGAAGTAGAATCTTCGCTCGAAAGCAATATAACCGGTATTTCTTTAAGAAATTCATTATTCTTAAGAAACTTCAGGAATTCGGCTCCGCTCATAAGAGGCATCCTTATATCCGATATTATGAGATCCGGCATGTTTCCATCATTAAGCCATGCTATGGCCTCCACAGGATTGGGACACCACATAAAATCGAAATCATCGGAAAGATAAAATTTTACGACCTTGGCTATAGATTCCTTATCGTCAACTATAAGTATCTTCTTTTTCATATCCGGATTGTAGCTTCGTTTACAAAAATAACAATTTTTTGCCATAATCAAATAGTAATCCGCCATGGCGGCAAAAACATGGAAAACGACGAAAAGCCCGATAATTCAACCCCATACAGCAACAAGAGATTCCGCTCTCTATTAAACTTTAACAGCACCCCGACGGGCAAAAACAAAGCCGCAACATGCTTTCGCTTGTTGCGGCTCTTATAGGTAGCGGAGGCAGGACTCGAACCTACGACCTCCGGGTTATGAGCCCGACGAGCTACCAACTGCTCTACTCCGCGGTATTATCTTTTGGGACTGCAAATATACGCTTATTTTTATTTATATCAAATTAATTCAATTTATTTCATATATTCATTTTATATATTCCTTAATTTTCTCGGGCACGAGACTAGTCTGTTCACCGCTGTCGAGGTTCTTTATACTTACGGTCCCTTCGGAAACTTCCTTATCTCCAACTATAGCAAAGAACTTTATACCCTTTTTCAATGCATAATCGAACTGCTTTTTAAGTTTGGCCTCATCCGGATAAATTTCACATCCGAATCCCAAGGAACGCAACGAGGCAACGACGGGAATCGAATAAGACACCTCATTACGTCCCATATTTGAAAACAATATTCTTGTTCCTGCGGCGGATCCGTCGGGGAACTTGCCCAGCCCCTCCATAACGTCATATATTCTATCCTCGCCGAAGGATATCCCTACTCCGGAAACATCCGGAAGGCCGAAAATCCCGGTAAGATTATCGTATCTTCCTCCTCCGCATATACTTCCTATTTCAAAATCGTTCGCCTTTACTTCAAAAATAGCCCCGGTATAATAATTAAGCCCGCGGGCAAGGGATAGATCAAGTTCTACTTTTTGCCTTATTCCGGCTTTCTTTATAAGAGTGAACAATTCGTTAAGCTCAGCTGTTCCAAGCATTCCGGTTTCGGAATGCGCCAGAATATTCTTAATACATAACATTTTCTCTTCAAAACCACCCTTGAGCACCAGAACTGGTTCTATTATTGAAATAGCGCCGTCATCAAGTCCTCTTTCACGGAGTTCTTCCTTTACGGCTTCCAAACCTATCTTATCTATTTTGTCTATGGCAACCGTAATATCCGTAAGTTTGTCGGGATGTCCGGCCACTTCTGCCAGTCCCGACAGGATTTTCCTGTTGTTTATCTTTATGGTAACAACCAGACCAAGTCTCGAGAATACTTCGTCGGTAATCTGCACCAGTTCGAGTTCATTTATAAGGGAACAGCTACCTATAACATCCACGTCGCATTGATAAAATTCGCGGTATCTCCCCTTCTGGGGCCTGTCTGCACGCCAGACCGGCTGTATTTGATAACGCTTGAACGGAAAGACAAGATCGTTCCTGTGCTGTACGACATAACGCGCGAAAGGCACGGTAAGATCATAACGAAGCCCCTTTTCACAAACCTTTAATGAAAGGGAATTACTATCTTTTAAATCACTGCTCTCAACACGAGAAAAAGCATCTCCCGAATCAAGTATCTTAAAAAGCAATTTATCACCCTCATCACCGTATTTGCCCAACAGTGTGGAAAGGTTTTCCATTGCCGGGGTCTCAATAGGCATAAAACCGTATTTCTTAAATACAGATTTTACCGTATCGAAAATATAGTCCCTCCTGAACATCTCCGAAGGAGAAAAATCTCTTGTACCTTTTGGTATGGAAGGTTTCTGGATTCTTATTTTTGCCATATGGAATTTTATTTATCTTTTTGTTCCCTGATATATTCATTTATAGATTTTGCAGCCCTACGACCGGCCCCCATAGCCAATATAACGGTTGCGGCGCCGGTAACGGCATCCCCTCCGGCAAACACGCCCTTTCTGGAGGTAGCACAATTTTCGTCAGCCGTTATCCCGCCTTTTTTGTTGCTTTCCAACCCTTTTGTAGTACGTACAAGAAGAGGATTAGGACGCGTACCCAAAGCCATTATCACCGTATCCGCATCAATCACGAACTCGGATCCCGGGATTGGAACGGGAGAACGCCTGCCGCCTGAGTCAGGCTCACCAAGCTCCATTTTTATACATTTCATGGATGTCACCCAGCCTTTTTCATTGCCGATTATTTCTACTGGATTATTTAGCATCATAAACTTTATTCCCTCCTCTCTGGCATGCTGCACTTCTTCGGCCCTGGCGGGGAGTTCCTTTTCACTTCTTCTGTAAACTATTGTAACGTCAGATCCCAGTCTTACCGCCGTTCTCGCAGAATCCATGGCAACGTTTCCGCCGCCTACTACACATACGCGCCCTGCCGTATAATTCGGCGTATCATAATCTTCCCTAAATGCTTTCATAAGATTATTCCTCGTAAGGAATTCGTTGGCCGAAACCACGCCGTTGAGATTTTCTCCCGGAATTCCCATGAATCTCGGAAGACCGGCGCCGGAACCTATGAACACGGCCCTGAAGTTTTCGCGATCCATAAGATCATCAATTGAAACCGTCCTTCCTACTACCACATCCGTTTCAATCTTAACACCCAAGGATTTTACATTTTCTATTTCATACGCAACTACGGTATCCTTGGGAAGCCTGAATTCCGGAATACCATATTCAAGCACTCCGCCAGCCTTGTGCAGCACTTCAAAAATAGTAACATCATACCCCATTCTGGCAAGATCGCTCGCACAGGCCAGCCCGCTGGGACCGCTTCCTACTACAGCTATCTTTATGCCGTTGGACGGTTCTCTCTCGGAGAACCTTATTCCGTTTTCGCGACTCCAGTCCGCAACGAATCTCTCAAGCTTACCTATGGAAACAGGCTGCCCCTTTATTCCTAAAATACACGAACCCTCGCATTGGGTTTCCTGCGGGCATACCCTTCCGCAAACAGCAGGCAGAGAGCTATCCATGGATATAACACGGGCGGCTTCACTAAAATCTTCTCCTAGTACATTACTTATGAACAGAGGGATCTTTATCGAAACGGGACAAGCCTGCACGCAGCGCGGGTTCTTGCAGTTCAGACATCTGCCCGCCTCCAATATCGCCTCCTCCCTGTTATAGCCGAAACATACTTCCTCAAAATTATGTCTTCTGACATCGGGATCCTGCTCTCTGACAGGAACCCTTGGTATTTTATTTGCCATAATTCAGATACGAAATTAAAATAATTGCTACTCCTTTCCCCTTCCTATAAGGCATTTGTGATCGGTCTCGGTTTCCTTCTCCTTAAATATGGTCTGACGCCGCAATGCTTCGTCGAAATCCACCTTGTAGGCATCGAATTCCGGCCCGTCAACACAGGCGAATTTCGTTTCCCCTCCAATGCTTACGCGGCAGGCTCCGCACATACCGGTGCCATCCACCATAATCATATTCAGGCTTACGGTAAGCGGCAGCGAATATTTTTTTGCAGTAAGGGTAACGAATTTCATCATTATCATCGGACCTATAGCCACCCCCATATCATAATGACGGCCGGTCTGCAGCAATTTTTCGAGTTTTAAAGTAACAAGCCCCCTGTCGCCTTCGGAACCGTCGTCCGTACATATATATAAATTATCACAAACCGAAGACATCCTTTCTTTCATTATAACAAGGGCGGAGGTTTTCGCCCCCAATATTACATCAACACAGGCTCCTCTCTCATGAAGATACCTTGCCTGCGGATAAACAGGAGCCGTTCCCAATCCACCCGCTATAAAAACATAAGACTTTCCTTTTAATTCTTCATCAGGCACATTTACGAATTCCGAAGGATTCCCAAGCGGCCCTACCACATCGGTAAAGGAATCTCCCTCTTCCATATAAAAGATTTTCCTGCTGGATGCTCCTGCTATCTGTATTACGATGGTAACAGTACCGTTTTCCCGGTCGTAATCGCAAACTGTAAGCGGGATCCTTTCCCCGGTCTCGCCGGCCTTTACTATAAGGAATTGTCCAGGCTGTACTGAAGCCGCCAGCCTTGGAGCTTCCACTTCCATAAGAACGGTAACAGGCGTAAGCGTCTCTTTTTTTACAATTTTAAACATAATAATCTATTGAAATTTACCCGCAGCGGCCCGGAAGGTCACTTAAGGGTCTTGAAAACATAGCCTTTCCTTTTTAAATATCTCACTACTTCGTCGAGACGGTTATATAATTTATCGGTTCTCCTCTTATCTATGCCAGGATGGATAAGCAGGACGGCACCGTCCAGACCTTCGCGCCATTCGAATGAATATAGTTTGTCGATAAGTTCCTGAGAAGACCTGTAATGCTTCATCTCGGGAGTCGTATAATCCGCAGGCGTAGCGGTCCCTGGCGTATAATTTATAACCTTATAGCCCATATCCTTTATGATATTCACGCTTGCCGCATTATAATATTCATAAGGAGGCAAAAACCATTCTGATTCATCCCTGGTTATCCCGAATTTCAAAAGTTCGCTGGCATTATACTTTATATCTTCAATGATTTGGCTGCGCGGAACTATCAGTGAGTCCCTATTCCCCCACGTGGCATATAAAAGATGACGTCCGGAGTGGCCTCCGACATAATTTCCTCCTCTTATTATATCTCTTATTATCTCCGCGTGTTCCGGCATTGCAAGGCAATTGCCGGTAAGAAAAAATGAACCTTTTATGCGGTTTCTCTTAAGAGTCCTGAGTATTCTGGATGCTCCCGTAAAATTCGAATCGGCGGTAAATACCAGATAAATATTTTTGACATGGGGATTTATTCTTATCACGGCTCCGTATCCATCCTTTTCATACACGTCTTTTTTCTGTCGGTTCCCGTCTTCTTCCCTGGAGGCAAGATAATAGCACAATCCTGCAGTTCCGTCTATCGTAGGCTCGTTGCTTGCATAATCGCCGCTGTCGTCGTGATATACGGCAATACCTTTATTGAAAGGAGCATAGGCATCTGCATGATGCAGGGAATTGCCGGCACGGCTGTCGAATATGGATTTGTAAACAGGACCGTCTACAAGACCTCCATACGGCAGTTTATGCGCAAAGGTCAAAAAGCCGGACTGCGGATGTAACGGAACGTCCTCGGCTCCCTGCGGATATCCGACTATCATTGACGTCCCCCACGGATTGCATCCGAAAAGCCAGTCCCGCAGCGCCGACTCCATCTCCATGTAAGTGGAGTCCTTCGTTATCTTATAATACAGCGAAGCCTGGGTAACGGCTGCAGAAAGGAAATTATTCGAACACCATAAATAAGGGAGACCATTCATAAACGGGTCGCCTTCAGATCTTTTCCTTATCATTTCAAGACCTTTTTTCATATACCCCGAGAATATTCTGCGGGCCTTGTTATCCGATGAAGAGGCTATAAGATAATGGCCGAGATTTATAAAGGGATAAGACTGGTAATGACGTGCCGTATCTTTTACTATCCATGGGGATACATGCTCGAGTTCCCCCCAGTATTCGGCCTTGCCGAGCCAATAAGGATCGCCCGACAAGCTATAGTCGGTTGCAGATGCAAGTTCCAGATCATCAGCATAATTATCTTCTTCATAAAAATAAGGGGAAACCAGACAGCAGGTCTGCGTATTTCCCAAATCCTCCTCTGCATACTTGTAAGCATCCTCCGACTTTCTTAGAATACGATCGGCGAAGCTTTTGTCATAATTTCTGAATATGCGAGCCCCCAGTGCAAAGGCAGAAGCAAATTTGCCTGCGGTTGAAGAAACGCCGGTGGTTCTGTTTACATATTTTCCGAGCCCCTGCGGTCTGCCGGTAAGGAAATAGACGGGACGCCCCTTCCCGGGTCCCCAGCCGTAATCTATCCTGTCGTCCTGAGGCAAAGTAAATTTTATATGATCCCTGTCGTCGGCAATCTGGAAAAACATAACCTTATCCGACGGGTTCATCTTGTCCAGCCAGTCGAGTCCCCATTTTGCCTGATCGAGGATATCGGGAATACCGTTCGCTCCTCTTCTGCCCCTGTCATCGTATTCATCCCTAAAAACGCTTTTGTCCGCAATTTCCATATATGCAAAAAGCATTTGATATGTTGCGGTTGCAGAAGTTTTTACGTATTGCAGATAATCCGCGGCATCGTGCCATCCGCCCCTTACATCTATCTTTTCACCGCTGCGCGTAGGATGATCTACAATATAACCGTCGTTTTGATGGCAAAGGGTATCGGCCACCGGATTGTATCCGCATTGTTGTTCCCTCATGAATTTTAGAAGGAATTCGGCAGAGCCGTCGTAACAGCCGGCGGAAATAGGAAATACGGGAGACCTTGCGTTTCCGCAAAGTACATAATATCCTCCGGATTTACGCAAGGAGGAAAAATCCAGCCTCGCCCCGGCTGCGAACCCCCATTTGGAGGCATCTCCGCAAACGCGTGAGTTTCCTTCGAAAACCACGCTGTCGGTAACGGCCTCGCATACCTGAAAAGAAGAAGGGGCACTGCCCGAAGAAGCTATGTAAACAGCAACCTTTATATCCTCCGGAAGATAACCAAGCTGGTTGACCCTTACCCATTGCTGCGAAAACAAATCTGCAGATATAAAAAGGCAGCACAATGAAATTATCAATTTTTTCACGATCAATACTTTTAATATTCACAAAAATACAAAAAAGAATATGCTTTTTATTAAATTTGCCCTAAATAACAAGAAACATATCCATATGAAATCGTTTTTTAAAATGCTTTTAGCCGCATTCGTAGGCACACTCGCCGCGTTGATAATAGCCGGCTTCATTTTCATCGCAGCAATAGGATCTCTGGCGTCTCTGGGCGAAGAAAGCAACCCCGTCGTGCCGTCCAAGGCCATTCTGACTATAGATCTGGCTCAAGGGATATCCGAACAGGATTCCGACGACCCTTTTCCGGGCATATCTCCGGCAGAAATTCTCAAATCCGGATTCTCTACCAAAGAAAAGACTCTGGGAATACTAAATGCAGAAAAAGCGATCAGGAAAGCGGCTGCTGACCCATCGATAAAGATGATATATCTTAACTCCACGGGAATAAACATAGGCCTCAGCCAGTTGGAAGAATTGAGGAACAGCCTTTCCGAATTCCGTCAAAGCGGCAAACCTATAATAGCTTATTCATCATACTATACGCAGGGTACGTATTATATCTCCAGCGTTGCGGACAAAATATACATCAACGGAGGAGGAGAAGCAGACATACACGGTTTCTCCGCAACTCTCATGTTCTTTAAGGACATCATGGCAAAGCTCGGGGTAAAGGCGGAGCTGATCCGGCACGGCAAATATAAATCTGCGGCGGAACAATACATGAGGAACAACTTGAGCAATCCTAACAAACTGCAGTATGAAAATCTTCTGGGATCTATCTGGGACAATTGGGCTTCGGACATATGCGAGTCGAGGCGCATTTCCCGCAGAGATCTCGACGGCTGGGTAAACAATTTAAGCATAATAGAACCGGACTCCTTAGTCAGCAAGGAAATGGTAGACGGCATATGCTCGGAAATGCAGATAAAGGAGAAATTATGTACCCAGTTCGATGTAAAAAAACCAAAAGACTTAAAATTTATATCATTATACAATTACGCAAAAGCGAGAAAATCTTCCGATTTATCAACGAAGAACAAGATTGCAGTAATATATGCACAGGGAGAAATTTCCGGCGGCGGAGACGGCATAACTCCTGACAAATTCTGCCCCATAATAGATAAGGTTACGGCTGATTCATCTGTAAAAGCCGTGGTCCTTAGAGTAAATTCTCCCGGCGGAGAAGTTCTTGCAGCCCAAACAATAAAGGAAAGACTTGACAGTCTGAAGGCCAAAAAGCCACTGATAACCAGTTACGGTGATTATGCCGCAAGCGGAGGATACTGGATATCTGCCAATTCCGACATAATTTTTACGGACAGGACAACCATAACCGGATCAATAGGCGTATTCGGATTATATTTCCATTATGAAAATGCTCTGGAAAAATTAGGTAAGATACATGTAGATGCAGTAAAGACCCACGACCATGCAGATGTAATGAACGGACTTTCCCCGCTCGACCCGCTGGAAAAAAAGAAAATGGAAGAGAGTATAGAACGCATATATTCCCAGTTCACCAACATAGTCGCCGAAGGCAGAAGCCTGTCTCCTTCCTATGTGGATTCAATAGGTCAGGGTAGAGTTTGGAGCGGATCGGATGCGATAAAAAACAAACTGGCCGATACGCTGGGAGGCCTTTCCGAAGCCATATCATATGCTGCGGAAAAAGCAGGACTTAAAAAATACAGGACGGTAGAATATCCTGCCGTAAAGACATATGCACAAAAAATAGTGGAAACTCTGGGAAATTTAAACGGAGAAGCCGAAATATTATCGGATCCTCTGAATGCCATAAAGAAAAGCATAAGCAGAATGGCAAAGTCAGACGGAGAAAGAGTCTATTCCAGATTACCATATGTAATAGACATAAGATACTAGCCGAGGATCAGCGAAGCTTTCTTATTATAAGAAATTCATTAGAGGAACCGTCTATTTTAAAAGAATCTGAAACCTGATATCCCGGAATGCATGTTATCCCGCCGCGCGAGATCAAGACGGGAATCGTGCTTCTTTCGGCATTAGGTATTTTAATATCCGTAAGATAGTCCGAAACCTTTTTGGAACCCTTCATTCCGAAAGGGATGAATCTTTCTCCCTTTTTCCATACCCTCAATTCGAGCGGGAATGATAGCTTGTCGGCCGACAGTGCAAGAATATCATGAAAAGAGGAAGGTCTTTGGTCGGAAAAGGAAAAGGAAAAGCTGCGCCAGCCGAAATTCAATACTGCCGGTATATCTGTTTTTTTAAGATAAACGTTATCCGGAATATCAAAAACGTCGGACGAATAAATCTTAAGCATCCCCCTTTCGCGTATTGCCGAATACCCTTCTCCGTCATAACGCTTCACTTCGCGTGACGATAATTCATCGTATATATCGCAAATCGAGGAAGAATTAAAACCGTAGGAACTTAATATGTGGAAAAGGACCGAACGCGATCCTTTCATTGACAGCAGAACTTCATTATCCAATATTTTTTTAAGGTATGGATTGCTTCCGATGATTCGTTTACTTGCGACAACTTCTTTTTCAAGGACGGATTCTTCAGCGAGTTCCATGGCATCCCTAAAAAAAGACATGTCGCGGTTAAGGGTCTTTATAAGCGAAGGATTTATCCTTAAAAGTTCCGGAAGTATCTTTATCCTTATTCTGTTCCTCGCTATATCAGAATCAAGATTTGTCCTGTCGAGATGTACGGTAAGACCGTTATTTGAATTATAATTATCTATTTCCTTTCTGGTAAAGACCAGCATGGGACGCAATATTTTGCCGTCGAACTCCTTCATTCCGCATATGCCCCTCAGTCCCGTTCCTCTCGAAAGATTAAGGAACAGTGTTTCCGCATTATCATTGGCATTATGTGCTACTGCAATGTATTCGTATCCGTATTTATCCGAAAGTTCCGAAAACCATGAATACCTGAGATCGCGGGCCGCCATTTCAATGGAAACGGAATGGCTTTTAGCATAAGCAATTGTTTCGACGCTTTTTCTGAAAAACTTAACCCCGTGTCCGGCGGCCCACTCCGAAACTAGAGATTCATCGGAATCGCTTTCCTTCCCGCGCAAATTAAAATTCATATGCGCTATTGCCAGATCTATATGCAGGGTGCTATTATAAAGAAGATCAAGCATGCACATGGAATCTATTCCACCGCTCACCGCCGCAATAATACGCGCTGATCCTACGCCTGCAAGCAATTTGCGAAGATTTTCATCAAATTTCCTACGCATGACAAAATGTTATTTATTTGGTATATGTCCCAAAAGTATATGTAAACGCCAGACTGAAAATCTCCTTTAGCTGCACTTCTCTGGAAGAATTTCCATTACCGTCGGAAATCCACACGTTATCGTCGTATATGAGGTTGGTGGCGATCTTGGCGGAAAGAAATTTGTTTAATTTGTAATCGGACTCAAAATCCCAATTGACTTTGAGATTTTGCGGATTGTTCCAGTAATCGGAAAAGAAATTCAGGGAAGTAGACAGCTTGAAATCTTTCAACGGACTGCATTTTAGAGTCCCCACGACTTGAGCTCCCAACTCGTATCTTACGTTTTCGTCATAATCGTTTCCATATTTCGAGCGGAAATCCGGATCGGTTACAATAACCATGCTTCCGGTCAAGGGAGAAATATTAAGCGAGAAGATCTTTCCCTTTCCCGGTTTGTAAGTCATACCAAGACCCAGAGTAATGTATCCTGGAGAAAGGAACTGAGAAACCATGGTAGCATTATTTTTGGAATCATATTTAAAACCCGGAGAAAACTGGGAATTAAAATTAAAAGAAGCCGAGAAATACAACTTGTTTACGGCTTTATATCCAAACTTGCTTTGAAGGACTATTCTGTCATCGCTTTTTCTATATCCGTTCTGAAAGGACTTGATGAATCCATATGCCAGCTGGACCTTGTTTTCCCAGAAAGTCTTGCCTTTTTCATAATTTGCAGAAACATTTACGTTGGCATTCATTGCAACCGAACCACTCCCTCCGGCGGCCCAGTTGGTAAGGGAAATTTGTGAAAAGCCGATGTTGGTAAGTATACCTTTCTTCCAGAATTTTTCAGGAACAACCGGTTGATAATTTATTACCGGAACACCGAATCTGGCTCCTATGGAACGGCATAATTCCTGAGATCTGGACAATTTATTTATAGATAGGCTGTCTTTTTCTTGTGCGCTGAGCGTCGTAATAAAAAAAAAGAAGCACATGATACAAAAAAAGAAACGGATATTTAAATACCTCCTGAGAAACATAAGCTAATCCTCTACATTCAGGACATCATCCGAATTAAAACCAAATCCTATCCTTTTTCCAATGCTGACTCTGGCACTTTCTATTTTTGCATTTATCTGGCGTACCGATATTTCCTTCATGGAATCATAAGGAGGAACAAGCAAATCGAAAGACAGCGCGTAACGCATGGCCGATAATATGAAATCCCTCATTTCAATTTCATCCAGAAGGATCTTACCAAAAAAACCGATTTTATTACGTTTCTGCCTTTTCCCTTCCACAAAAAAGTATTTCTCCCGATTCACGAACATACGAGCTACCAAATATCCCGGATCATCCTGCCTGTCATACTTGAACGAATCATAAAGGAAATCATATACGTTTATGATGCCGAAATAAGCATTCAGTGGATCGCGGTTTATATAGGGATTATGCCAAACGGCACTTTTTCTGTCGAATTTGAATACATCAGTGTACATACTGAACAAAAGGACATCGTCTGCAAATCTGATTTCGGCTTCGAATTTGCCCCTGTCCCTGTATTCAAGTCTGATCCGTCTGTTGTTTTCGTCTTCCAGCATATCGTTCAAATCGTTGCTGAGACCGCTCAGTATTTCTTTGATATGACTGAAAATTTCAGATGTCTGATTGAAAATCTGCGCTTTAACGCATGACTTGCCCTTCAGTAAACTAATAATTTCTTCCTGCAAGGGTAAAGGGTCTGTTGCCATATTCGATAATGTAATATTAAAATTTCGGTTAATATACGAATTTTAATATGCTCTTGCAAAAATCACACGCCTTTTGGAAGGTCTTCCGGAATAAACACATTTTCCTTCCTCTTCCATAACGAAACTATCTAACGGAATACATCTTATGGTAGCCTTCGTTTCCGCCTGGATTTTTTCTTCCGTTTCTGTGGTTCCGTCCCAATGGCAAAGGAGGAATCCCCCTTCTTCTATTTTTTCCTTGAATTCATCCCAGGTATTTACAATATGTATGTTCTTATTACGGAAGGCGAGCGCCTTTTCATAAATATTCTTCTGGATCTCGTCCATAAGAGCAACGACATGATCCACCAGTCCATCAACCGGCAAGGACTCCTTTGTCATGGTATCGCGCCTGAAGACCTCGGCGGTTCCGTTCTTCAAATCCCTCGGACCTATCGCTACTCTGACCGGAACACCTTTCAGTTCCCATTCGGCGAATTTAAATCCGCTTCTAAGATTGTCACGGTCGTCTATCTTTACGGATAGTCCCGAACGCAAAAGTTTATCCTTTATATCGTTCATGACCGAAATAACGGAATCATGCTCTTCATCAGTCTTGAAAATAGGAACCATTACAACATGTATTGGAGCAAGTTTCGGAGGAAGTACTAGACCATTGTCGTCTCCATGCGCCATTACCAGAGCCCCCATTAGACGTGTAGACACACCCCAGGATGTGGCCCATACATAATCGAGTCCGCCCTCCCTGTTTGCAAATTTCACGTCGAAAGCCTTTGCAAAATTCTGGCCCAGAAAATGAGACGTTCCGGCCTGCAGCGCCCGGCCGTCCTGCATCATCGCTTCTATGCAATACGTATCAAGAGCTCCGGCAAATCTTTCCTTCTCGGATTTCAACCCTATAACTACAGGCATGGCCATTATGTTGCGTGCGAAATCGGCATAAACATGTATCATCCTCCGGGCTTCTGCTACGGCTTCCGCCGATGTGGCATGTGCCGTATGTCCTTCCTGCCACAGGAATTCGGCCGTTCTAAGAAAAAGACGGGTGCGCATCTCCCATCTGACCACGTTGGCCCACTGATTACACAGAAGAGGAAGGTCCCTGTATGATTTTATCCAGTTCCTGTAAGTGTTCCATATTATAGTCTCGGAAGTAGGCCGTATTACAAGTTCTTCCTCGAGTTTGGCATCCGGATCAACGACAACCTGATCGTTTTCATCCACTTTCAGACGGTAATGCGTCACTACGGCACATTCCTTGGCGAACCCCTTTACATGTTCTGCTTCCTTACAAAGGAAAGATTTTGGGATAAGAAGAGGAAAATAAGCATTTTCGTGTCCGGTTTCCTTAAATCTCCTGTCCAGCTCGGCTTTCATTTTTTCCCAGATAGCATATCCGTACGGCTTTATGACCATGCACCCTCTGACAGCGGAATTCTCCGCCAAATTTGCCTTCACCACCAAATCATTGTACCATTGGGAATAATTATCTTCCCTGCTGTTAACTTCTTTCGCCATTTCCTGAAAATTATATTTATGGAATAATTTTTGATACCTTTGCTATATATATAGAGCCGCAAATCTACAAAAATTAATTAAAAAACAGGAGGTAAAAGATGAAAAACAAAAGCTTATACCTATTTTTGGCAGCAGTGCTGACCGTATCCTCATGTGGAACGGCCAACAAGGCTTCATCCGGCGGTTTCACAAACGGCATATATTATTCCGGAGAATCGAACCGGACCGGATATGACAAAAAATCCGGCCATGATCTCTACTCGCTCAAGAACGAAACGAACACGGCTATAAAAAACAAAAAGGATTTATCCTATTATATCTCTTCGGATGTTGATACCGTTCACGTCGGAGATACGAACAGAGTAGATATAGAATACAGGCCGAACACTACTTACGCCATAGTAGACGACGAAGACAGCTATGCAGCCAGACTTAGGAAATTCGACAGTCCATCCTTTAATATAAACGTAACTTTCGAAGATCCCTGGGATTATGCATGGTATAATCCGTGGTGGGGATCCGGCTGGTACCGTCCCGCATGGATAACCTGGGGAGATGCCTGGTACAACCCATGGTGGGGAACCTACTTCACATGGTGGGGCCCGAGTTACTATTGGGGTGGCACCCCTTACTGGGGAATGGGATGGAACAGCATGTACGGATGGTACGGAAGCTTTGGCCCGTACTGGGGCATGTATGATCCGTATTATTATTATTGGGACGGCCCTTACTACCACGGCTCATGGCCATACAGATATGGACGCGATAGGTATTACGGACAGCGGAACCGCTCTATGGGATATACAAACCACGTACACTCCGGCAATTCCGGTTACAGGGGAGTAAGGACAACCGGGAATACAGGCAGTTATACCCGCAGAGCTCCCGACATATACAGGGTGCGCGGAAGAAATGTTTCCCGCAGTTCGGGTTCCGGAAACTCAGGAACTTCATATAGAAGAGTATACGGAGGAAATAATGTTACAAAAGGAGCTGTATTCAGCAATAGCGCCTCATCGAGAGGGTCTTATAAAAGAGGATCTGAAGGGAATTCGACTTTCAGGAATTCCGGGAGCCATGGCATAATGTACAGGAGAACCACTTATAAGAACAATAACGAAGGAAGATCTGTTTCCGGAAGAAACGGATCGGGATCATCTCCGTATACACGAATAATACGTAGCGGTAACGGCAACAGGGTAATATCGACGTCCTCGGGAAATGAGCGGAAAAGCTCCGGAAACACGTACAGGAGAACAACTTCTTCTGAAGTAAGAAGGGTTATAAACAACACGGCGAGAAGCATTTCAAATTCCGGACTCGGAAGGACTTCGGGCGGTTCTTCAGGTAGTTCGCATTCCGGAGGTTCACATTCGGGAGGATCTTCCACCAGAAGGAGGTAAAAGTAAAAAGCACAAAAGATGAATAAAAATCTAAAATTTATAGCAGCCGCTGCTGCGGCTGTCCTTTTCAGTTTTTCGGTCCATGCACAAACCGAATGGGATGCATATAAACTTTCCCAACAGTTTTATACCGGAACAGCAAGAAGCGCCTCCATGGGAAATGCATTTACTTCGCTGGGGGGAGACCTGGGAGCCGTTTCCATAAATCCCGCTTCTTCTGGAGTATACAGATACAGCGAATTTACATTTACACCTTCGCTGCTGGTTTCCAAAAACACCTCCGATTATCTCGATAACACATATGATGATTCGAAAACGAGGTTCAGCATTTCAAATGCCGGCTTTATGATAAACAATAATACCGGGCACGAGGACTACGGCATAATAAGCGTAAACTTCGGAATCGTTTACAATATGCTTAATAATTTTTCGGATAAGATTAGCGCTACCGGAAGCACTGCAAAGACAAGCTATCTTGGAAGTCTGGCACATGCTACAAATGGAATAAACGGAGAATCCATGGACATAAATAATTTCAACGACCCATACTCAAATATTGAGTCGGGGCACTGGTCCTCGGTTCTGGGCTGGAATACAAGCCTTCTCGATACCCTTCCCGGAACATCCGATAGATATAAGGCTGCCACCGAAAACCTCAACGGAAATATAATAAGCGTCGGCGGACAATTATATCAGAACTTTACCAGGGAAGTTACCGGAAACGTTTCCGAAACAGCGTTCAATGTAGGCATGAACATAGCAAATACATTGTTTGTGGGAATGAATCTGGGACTCCAAAGCATATATTACAAGTATAAGGAATATTATTCGGAGCAGGCGGCCAACAGCGCCGACTTTTATTCGGGATTCGAGTCTTTTTCACATTCATATCACCTAAAGACAACCGGTACCGGAATAAATGTTAAGGTAGGAGCCATATTCGTCCCTTTCAAATGGTTGAGGCTGGGTGCAAGTATAACTACACCTACATGGATGTACCTTACCGACGAATGGCACGAAACCATGTCGTCTTCGTTCAGCGACGGGTACGCGCAATATTTGAAATCCCCCTTGGGATCATTTGAATACAGACTTACGACACCGTTCAGATGGAATGCGGGATTATCTCTGGTTTATCCGGGAATAGGGGTTTTCAGCGTAGATTACGAAAGCGTAAATTATTCACAGATGAGACTGAGAAACAGAGGAGGGGATGATGATTATTACGGAAGTTTCACCTCAACGAACCATTATATAAATGAAGACTTCAGAAATTCCGACATATGGAGGACCGGTATTGAAATAAACGTTACCGATCAGCTGGATCTAAGGGGTGGATATCAATTTATGAGTTCCGGTGAAAAGGGTTATAACGAAAAGTTTCATACCGGATCCCTCGGTTTAGGATATCATGACGCCAGCGGATTCTTCGTAGACCTGGCTTACCGGCAATACATGAAAAAGGTATCGGAGAATTTCAAATTATATGGCAACGTAACAGACAATGACGGCAATGTGGAAATAGAATCCCCAACAGGAAGAAACAAGAACACGAAATGGCAGGTTCTTGCTACCTTCGGCTTCAGATTTTGACATAATCGCAGCTATCTGAGAAAAGAAATACTGTTCGGCCCTTCATTGAAAAGAAGGTCCAATATGGACAAATCGGATAAAAAGCCCTTCCTATCGGAAAAAACCTGATAGTAGGGCTTTTCCATTTTCATAAAAGACATAAAGGATTCGCCTTTGTATTTTGGAGAAATAACATTGCGTAAATCCACCATTCCGTCCGGAAGAATACATGCAAATTCGCCGGAAATCTTTATATCGGTATGCAGATCAATGAGACGGCATATTACTTTTATAAGATTGAGGTTCATATCAAAAAGAAATTCATGCTGCGATTCCATCTCCCGGAAAATATAATCCCTGTAGTATTCATAATACGGAGACGTTGAGTACGCAGATTCAATTGCACGTTCATGCTGAATGATCCATGGCTTTGAATAGTCTATGGAAATTCTTCTTATGGGAATCCTGTGAGTCTTCCCTTCCCTGTTTACGGGGATCGAAGCATCGTCTGAACAAAAATCGGACGGTACACCTCTTTTTACCGGAACCGCAAGGGACAACACCCCGCTGGCTCCGTAAATATGGCATCTCGTCCTGTAAGTTTGTTTTTGAAAATTTTCACAACCTTCCAGAATGCAATTGTCCGCATTTGCAAGGGCAATGAAATATTCTATCGGTGGAAAATAAGCGGTACTAAGGCATATGGTATCGAAGGGCCGCTTACGCATCACCTTGTTATTCATCGGAACCGATATAGGGATTATAACGTATTATCCCTCTCTTCGACCCTTTTACGAAATCCACTATATCCCTTTTTTCTTCACTTTCCGGAAATTCATCCTCAATTTTCTTTATGGCATCCGAAATTATCATATCTCCCTGATAAAGGACTCTGTAGATATCGCGTATCCTCTCTATCTTTTCCGCGGTAAAGCCCCTTCTTTTAAGGCCTACTACATTGATACCGCAAAAAGACAACGGCCTCTTTCCGGCAAGCGAATACGGGGGAACATCCTTCCCAATCATGGACCCTCCGGACAACATGGCATGTTTGCCGATCCTGGTAAACTGATGCGCCGCAGAAGCTCCTCCTATTATAGCCCAGTCGTCCACGTTGGTTTCCCCGGCTATTCCCACATAGCTCGTCAGAATACAATGTTTTCCTACATGGCAATCGTGCGCTACATGGCAATAGGACATTATCAATGTATGGTCATCAATGAAGGTTTTGCCCTTATGACTAGCTGCCGTACCTCTATTGATAGTTGCACATTCCCTTATCATAACATTATCGCCTATTTCCACATACGATTCTTCTCCATGGAATTTCAGGTCCTGGGGAATAGCACCTATTACCGCTCCCGGAAATATACTGCAGTTTTTCCCAATCTTTACATAATCGTATATGGTGGCATGAGGACCTATAACACAATTGTCTCCTATTTCTACGTTTCCTTCTATATAGCTGAAAGGTTTGATAATCACATTTTTTCCGATCCTGGCTTTCGGATCTATAAAAGAATTTTCCATAAGCTATCTGTTTTTTATTACCTGTGCCATCATACTGCTCTGGCAAGCAATACTGTTCCCTACATAAGCTTCACCGTCCATGCAGACGAAGGAATGCTCAAGAGGACGTGTAATACGCATTTTTACTACAAGTACATCGCCGGGAACAACTTTCTTTTTAAACTTGGCATTACTGACCTTCGCAAAATATGTGGAATACTTTTCAGGTTCGTCCAGATTATTAAGGACCAATATCCCTCCAACCTGAGCCATGGTTTCAAGAATAAGAACACCGGGCATCACAGGTTCCCCGGGAAAGTGGCCGCTGAAAAACCATTCGTTTATTCCAAGCAACTTTGCGCCTACTATATAATCGGAGCCAATCTCCTGTATTCTGTCCACCATAAGAAAAGGAGGACGATGCGGAAGAAGTTTTTTAATTTCGTTAACATCAAATACGGGAACTGTATCAGGTTCGTAATGCGGTACTATTTTGTCCATAATAAATTTTGAGTTTTTTTATTTTAAAATTTCTTCTCTAAGTATTCTGGCGATAGTGGTATTTATGGAATGACCCGATTTATAACCTATGACCTTCGCTTTCAAAGGCATGCCAACCAAAGCGAGATCCCCCATTATATCAAGAAGCTTGTGTCTTGCACATTCGTTCGGGAATCTCAGATCCAGATGATTAAGATAACCTTCGGGAGCCCTTTCAAGAGTATCTACGTTAAAAAGGCCGGCAAGTCTGTCGAGTTCCTTCTGGGGTACGGAATGTTCCACTATAACTATGGCATTGTCAAGATCACCCCCCTTTATTAGGTTATTTCTGAACAATGGTTCCAGTTCATGGAAAAAGACAAAGGTCCGGCAGGGAGCTATTTCCCTTGCAAAATCGGTATCGGAATCCAGTCTTGCATACTGATTTCCAAGAACCCTTGAATTATAATCTATCATCAGATCTACCGAAAAGGCGTCATCGGGCATTATCGTTATTTCGGATCCGGTCTTTTCATCTCTGAAAAACACCTTGTGATCTATCTCAAGATATTTTCTATCTGCATCCTGTTCTAATATGCCGTCCTTGCATATTTCCTTAACATAATATGATGCGCTGCCGTCGAGTATGGGTACTTCTCCCGAATCCAGAGACACCAGGGCGTTATCTATCTGCAATCCGTAAAATGCCGCCATCAGATGCTCCAGAGTAGAGACCTTTATATCTCCCTTTTCTATAGTAGTTCCGCGTGATGTCGTACTAACATAATCGGTAAGAGCCGCTATGATTGCATCTTCTCCCAGGTCCGTCCTTTTAAACTTTATTCCAAAATTCACCGGTGCCGGTTCTATCGTCATATCGACGTGTTTCCCGGTATGTAATCCTTTCCCGCTGAAATGATATTTTCTTCTTAAAGTGTGCTGTTTTATAAACATCTTTTAAAATTTGGCGGTAAAAGTAATAAAATTTTTATTTTTCTTCAGATTCTTCTTTTTTTATAAAGGCCTCCAGTTCGTCTATTTTTTCCTTATATTCTTTTAAATGTACAAAATGCGCATATGATTTAAGGTAATTCTTGTAATTTATGGCCGGAGTACCCATAAGCAAGGAATCTGCTTTCGTATTTCCGATTATCCCGGTTTGAGCCCCAACTCTTACGCGATCGCCTACTTCAATATGACCCACCGTTCCGCTTTGTCCTCCGAACTGGCAGTTATTGCCTATCTTGGTAGAACCAGCGATTCCGGTCATTGCGGCAAATACATTGTCATGCCCAATTTCCACATTATGCGCAACCTGAACCAGATTATCTATTTTAGTCCCCTTTCCTATATGGGTTTGCCCCATGGTGGCGCGATCTATCGTAGTATTAGCACCCACCTCCACATTATCGTCAAGAACGACTATTCCGGTCTGCGGAATCTTCTTATAAGTTCCGTCGGGTTGGGGCGCGAACCCGAAACCGTCGGCTCCTATCACGCAATTGGCATGTAATATACAGTTATCGCCGACCTTGCATCCGTCGTATATTTTAACACCCTGATAGAGTATTACGTTTTCTCCTACCGTAACATTATTTCCTATATATACTTGGGGATAAATTTGAGAACCTTTGCCTATAATGCTTTTTTTACCCACATATGCAAAGGCGCCGATATAAGCCCCCTTTCCTATTTTGCTGCTCCATGACACATGAGCACGCCACGATCTTCCGGAACGTTTTTCCTTTTTAAGGGAATTCAGAAGATCAAGCAGCGAGGCCACTGCGGAATAAGCATTATCAACAACAATAAGCGTAGGTGCTATCTTTTCCTTGGGAACGAACGTTTTATTTATTATTATGGCGCTTGCCTTGCTGGTATAAATATAATGTTCGTATTTGGGATTGGCCAGGAAACATATATTGCCCGGTTTCCCGTTTTCTATTTTTGACACCGAAGAGATTTTAACATAAGGATCACCGATTATCTCCCCGTTGAAATGCTGGGCTATTCTTTCTGCAGTTACTTGCATAGGTTTTGGTTTTTTCTTTGAACTAATGTGTGCAAAATTAATAAAATATTTGGATATCTATTATTTAATGACTATTTTTGCTGGGATTAAGAGAGATAAGGGGAACGGAAACGATCCCCTTATTTCGTAATAACACTGATTTGCAGATGAACGCTGAGACCATAGGAATAAGCATAAGGGATATCCTGCAGGAGCGGGGACTCTTCCTTACCGGGATTGAAATAACGCCAGACTCTACGGTAACTATAACCGTAGAGAGCAACGCCGGAACGGTTTCGATCGACGACTGTACCGCAATAAACGATATAGTAAGAGGAACTTTCGACTCCGCGGATGAGGATTATTCCCTTACGGTAACATCGGCAGGTCTTGGAGAGCCGTTCAGGGTTGCCGGACAATATATTAAAGCCATCGGAGAAGATGTAGAAACCGGATTGAAGGGAGGAACGAAGCTTAGGGGCAAACTTATAGAATACGACGGGAAAAACATTAAAATCGAAACGAAAATGACCGTCGGAAAAGGGAAAGAGAAAAAGCAGATAGCGGAAATCATGGATGTTCCCATGGAAAAAGTAAATTATTGCAAACTTTTAATTAAATTCAAATAATTTGAAATAAGAAGAAATGGAAGGGCTAAATTTAGTAAGCACATTTTCCGAATTCAAGGAATTCAAAAACATAGACCGTCCCACCATGATGAGCGTATTGGAAGACGTATTCCGTACCCAGCTCGCAAAAATGTACGGAACCGCCGACAATATTAATATAGTCATAAATATAGACAAGGGCGATTTCGAGATATGGAGGAACAGGACTGTCGCAGAAAAGGTAGATGATCCTAATAAACAGATATCCAAGGAAGAAGTGGACAAAATCGACAATTCCTTCGAAATAGGGGAAACTTTCTCAGAACCGGTAAGTTTAGAAGCTTTCGGAAGAAGGGGAATACTCAATATCCGTCAGAACCTGTCGGCAAGAATCATGGATATAGAAAAAGCCAATCTGTATAATTCATATCGCGATCGTGTGGGCGAAATTTTCATAGGAGAAGTTTACCAGGCATGGAAAAAGGAAGTGCTTGTCCACGATGAAGACAACAATGAGCTTCACCTTCCGAAATCCGAGCAGATCCCGTCTGATTTCTTCAGAAAGGGAGATCAGGTAAAGGCTGTCATCTCAAATGTGGAGATGAAAAACAATTCACCTGAAATAATTCTTTCAAGAACGTCTCCTGTTTTTTTGGAGAGACTCCTTGAGCAGGATGTTCCGGAAATTTTCGACGGTCTTATTACAATAAAGAAAATCGTTAGGATTGCCGGGGAACGGGCAAAGGTTGCCGTAGAATCATACGACGACCGTATAGATCCGGTAGGAGCATGCGTAGGCGTAAAGGGCACCAGAATACGCGAGATCGTAAGGGAGCTTAGAAACGAAAACATAGATATAATCAACTGGACTACCAATAAGGAACTGCTCGTCCAGAGAGCTCTGAGTCCGGCCAAGATAACATCCATTTCCATAAACGAGGCTGAAAACAAGATTGTGGTTTCTCTGGAAAAGGATCAGGTTTCTCTGGCAATAGGTAAGGGAGGAAGCAATATTAAGCTTGCAAGCATGTTGCTGGGCAGCGAAATTGAAGTATTCAGGGAACTTTCCGAAAGCGAAAAGGAAGAAGAGGAAGAAGACGTACTTCTGTCGAGTTTCGAAGATGTTATTGAAAAATGGATAATAGACGCACTCGTAAATATCGGTTGCGATACTGCAAAAAGCGTCATTAATACTTCCACTGAGGATTTGATGCAAAGAGCCGATCTCGACCGCGAGACCGTGGTCGAAGTAAAAAATATTCTGAAACAGGAATTCGAAGACTAAAACAAATTAAAAGAGATATATGGGGCTAGAGAAAAGTTATAGAATAAGCAAAATCCTTCAGGAATTCAATATAGGATTAAGAACCCTTACGGATTTTCTGGATAAAAAAGGTATAGACATAGGGACCAACCCGAATGCCAAGATTTCGGGAGAGACCTATGCCATAGTGGAAAAGGAATTCAAAAGGGAACAACTCGTTAAGGAAGAATCAAAGAAAGTCGCAATTACAGTAAAAGAAATAACGGGACAGAAAACCGAACCTGCGGAAGAACCGGAACCCGAGAAGGAAATTTTCATTAAAACTAACGTGGAACCTCTTCACGGTCCCAAGATTGTCGGCACCATAGATCTCGATAATTTGAGCAATAAAGAAAAATCCGATATTTCTGAAAAGAAAGATATCGTAGAGAAAAAAATAGAAGTAAAAATCCCTTCTGCAGAATCAGAAAAGCCTGCAAAATCAGGAAAGCCTGCGGAATCTGAAATACCTGAAAGGGAAATCTCCGAAAAACCGGTTCAGGCCCCAGTAAAAATAGCTGCAGCAGAACAAGAACAAAAAAAGACTGCTGCGGAACCGGAAAAAATTGAAGAAAAAAAGCCAGAACAAGTAAAAGAAAATCCGGCAGTGAAATCAGAATTCCTTAAAAAAGAAAATCCGGCAGCCAAGAAGCCGGAGACCGCTCAGAAACTCGAGAAAAAAGAGAATATGAAAGAAGAGCGCCGCAAACCTTTCGCCAAAAAGACAGATTTTTCCAATCCTGCCAACAACAGAAAAAAGACATTTGCCAAACCTTCCGGCGAAAGCACTCCGCAGAAAACGGAGCCAAAAGTAATAGAGCATATAGAAACGACCTACCAAAAACTCGAAGGTCCCGTTATAAAGGGAACGATGGATCTTTCCCAGTTCGAAAAGAAAAAAGACAATAAGAACAGAGGAAAGCGCGACAGAATACGGAAGAAAGAGAAGGTTAAGGTCAATATAGAAGAAGTAGGAAGTAAATTCAAGAATTTCTCTTCCGGGAGAAACAACGGAACGAAGAATAACAACGGCAGCAACAACAACAATAACAATAACAACCATTCTTCTTTTTCAAATAACAACAACGGCAAGGCAGGCAAAAGGAAACGCGACAGATTCAAGCCGATTAAAAACGAGGTCGACGAAGATGCAGTACAGAGGCAAATAAAAGAGACCTACCAGAAAATGGTAGATGGTAAGAACAAGAGCAAGAGTTCGAGATACAAAAAAGAGAAGAGAGAAGCCTCTACTGAAAGGATAAGAGAAGAAAAGGCTATAGAAGCACGGAACAAGAAAACACTAAAACTTACGGAATTTGTTACCGTAAACGATCTTTCGGTAATGATGACCATTCCCGTAACCAAGGTTATAGGAGCCTGCATGAGCCTGGGTCTTATGGTTTCCATAAACCAAAGGCTGGACGCCGAGACTCTGGTTCTGGTTGCGGAAGAGTTCGGATACAAAGTGGAATTCGTAACTGCAGACATACAGGAAACCATTGATGAAGAGAACGAAAAGGATAAGCCCGAAGATCTCAGGAGCCGCCCGGCCATAGTTACTGTAATGGGACACGTAGACCACGGAAAAACATCATTATTGGATTACGTGAGAAAATCTAACGTCATAGCAGGCGAGGCCGGAGGCATAACTCAGCACATCGGCGCCTATAACGTAAAACTGTCGAACGGCCGCAGAATAACCTTCCTGGATACTCCGGGACATGAAGCATTCACCGCAATGCGTGCAAGGGGAGCACAAATCACCGACCTTGTAATAATCATAGTTGCCGCAGACGATGCCATAATGCCTCAGACGGTTGAGGCCATAAATCATGCGCAGGCAGCCGGCGTACCTATGATTTTTGCGATAAACAAAATAGATAAGCCCGGAGCCAATCCCGAAAAGATAAAGGAACAGCTTTCCAATATGAACATTCTTGTGGAAGACTGGGGAGGCAAATACCAGTGTCAGGAAATTTCGGCCAAGAAAGGCATAGGCGTAGAAGATCTGCTTGAAAAAGTCCTTCTGGAAGCCGACATGCTCGATCTAAAAGCAAATCCCGACAAACGCGCCATAGGTACCGTAATAGAATCTTCACTGGACAAGGGAAGAGGATATCTGGCAACGATTCTGGTTCAGGGAGGGACGCTGCATACAGGAGATATAATGCTTAGCGGATGTTATTACGGAAGAGTAAAGGCCATGTTCAACGAAAGGGGACAGAAAATAGAGGAGGCAGGCCCATCAACTCCCGTTTCGGTACTCGGTCTTAACGGAGCCCCTACTGCAGGAGATAAATTCAACGTATTTGAAAATGAAAAGGAAGCCAAATCAATTGCAGGCAAGAGGGAACAGCTTATAAGGATACAGGGCATAAAGACGCAAAAGCATATTACTCTGGAGGAAATAGGAAGAAGAATAGCTATAGGAAACTTCCAGGAACTCAACATAGTTGTTAAAGGAGATGTCGACGGTTCCGTTGAAGCACTGTCCGATTCCCTCATAAAGCTCTCCTCCGAGGAGATCCATGTGAACGTAATACATAAGGCTGTCGGCGAAATATCCGAATCCGACGTTCTGCTGGCTGCGGCTTCAAATGCAATAATAATAGGATTCCAGGTAAGACCTTCGGGACAGGCAAAGAGAATTGCCGAAAACGAGCAAGTGCAGATAAGGATGTATTCGGTAATTTATGACGCCATAAACGAAGTCAAGAGCGGTATCGAAGGAATGCTGGCGCCGGTGGAAAAAGAAGAAGTAACTGCCACATGCGAAGTAAGGGAAACCTTCAAGATATCGAAGGTAGGAACCATAGCCGGATGCATGGTCAAGGATGGAAAGATAGGCAGAGGCTCCAAGGTCCGCGTAATACGCGACGGTATAGTAATACATTCCGGAGTCCTTAGTTCTCTTAAACGCTTCAAGGACGACGTAAAGGAAGTTGCAGCGGGATTCGACTGCGGATTAAGCTTATCGAGCTATAACGATTTAAGAACCGGAGATATTATAGAATCCTATACTATTACGGAAGTCAAGAGGACCTTATAGGAATCTATATCTGGAAACGAATCTTATAAGCACTACCAGAAGTAATACGACAGCAATGGATGTTTCTATAAATATCCGTTCTTTTATAATCGTACGCGCCGATAATATTTCCGGATCGGAAGATATGACTTTAGTAAAGGAATCAACGGGATATTTTCCGCGAGGCCATTTTTCTATTATGGTCTTTCCGTTGATATAAACCAGACCGCCATCGGAACGGCAAAGCGACAGAGCGGTCTTATGATCCATGGAAAGCGACGGGATTCCGTTAGAAAAACCTTTCGGAATTATATCCGTCGTATTGTTTATTATAAAGAATTCTGTATTATTAGCCAAAGACGCCGCATATAGTTTTCCTATCTCTCTTATGTTTTTTTCCGAAAGAGGTTTAAGGGAATGCCTTATTATCATTAACACGGGTTTGTCTGAATCGAGAATCGAATCCGTAACATACATTCCTGATGAATCCGAAAGAGAAAGGACTGAGGAATTATCATAATTGCCTGCTCCGCCCGAAAGACTGGTCTTGGTTTCCACGTATGTCCACGTACTGTCGGGAATATTTTTTATTGTAAATTCCTTCTCGTGTCCGTCCTTACTGTATATCAGAGTGCTTTTATATGATCTGACCGGCAGGTAAGATGAGCTGTTTATCACCGCCCCGGGCCTGAAGGGTCCGAAGTCAACCGGCGGCAGATATACTGCAGAATAAACAGACAGCCCTACAATAAAAGCAGAATAACAAAGCAGATAAATAACTTCTATCTTTTGCGAACAAAACGGTATGAAATCCTTACGTTTCAAAAAAAGCAGGATGGCACAGGTCAGAAGAACAATATTCTTAAAAAAACTCTCCCAGTTCGTAAGATGTACCGCATCTCCGAAACATCCGCAGTCGCTAACCGGGTTGAAAATAGCCGAATAAAATGTAATTAAGGTAAAGAACCCGGCAAAGACCAATGCAGCGAAAGATGTGACACGCATTTTCAGTCCCTTGAGTATTGATATTCCAATAACGAACTCTGCAGAAAGTATTGCTATGGCAATAAATATGGAAGAGAATGAGAGGAATGACAAGTGAAAGGCGGCGAGATATTCGCTTATCTTAAGAGAAAATCCGGCCGGATCAACTCCCTTGAGAAATCCGGAGATTACGAACGTAAGCCCGATCAGAATCCTGCATATGGTACGTATGATTTTCATATTTACTTTAAGGCGGCTGCAATGCCGGAAAATATTTTCTCCGGCGAAAGCATTTTCCCGTCGCTTCCCGAACATTCTATTCTTACGAACAAAGGATCAAGGGCTGTCTGCCTAAGATAAACGTCCCTAACCATTGACTGGAATTTCATGTCGGCTTCATGTATGTCAGCCTGTCCGTTGAGGTAACGTCTGTCGTCTCCCGCCCTCGTCTTTCCTAATTTTTCCGAAACAAAACCTATCGGAACATCAAGAAAAAGATTTATATCCGGCCTTGGTATACCGAATTTCACGTATTCCAGATCCATTATCCAATTGCGAAGATCGTCTGCTTCGGCGGCATCTTTTATCTTTGAACATTGATATGCAATATTGGAATATACATACCGGTCGAGCAATACACAATATCCGTCTTCCAGCCATTTCCGCAATACGGGAGCGGCAACCCTTCTGTCCTCCGCATAAAGCAGCGCCACAAGCTGGGGATGGACCTCGTTTATGGTACCGAAATCGCCCCTGAGAAATTTTGCTATCAGGTTGCCATAAACGGATTCATCGTAACGTGGAAAATGCATGTATTTGAGTTTCAGCCCTCTGCTTTTTATAAAATTTCCCAGCATATTAACCTGGGTGCTTTTTCCGGCTCCGTCAAGCCCCTCAAGAACTATAAGCATATCTTACAACGTTTAATTTTGTTGCTAAATTTGCAACAGCAGACAAAGTTATATATTTTAAAGAAAAATCAAGCGCTATATGAAGAATGACAGACAAATAAAAATAATGGGGATTGTCAACATAAACGACGAATCCTTCTATAGCAAAAGCAGATGCGGCAATGCCGAAGCAACGGAAAAAAGAATAGCTGAAATGATGGAAGAAGGAGCCGATATGATAGATATAGGCGGATGCTCCACGAGGCCCGGCTCGACACCGGTTTCACAGGAACAGGAATGGAAATACATTTCGAATTCAATAAAGCTAGTGGCTTCTTCGGCTACAGATATGGGGTTGTCAAAAGAAAAAGGCGGAAGTTTAAGATACAGGATCTCGGTAGATACCTTCAGATCCGAAATAGTACGGAGGATTTATGATATTATGGGAGATTTTACGGTAAACGACATCTCTTCCGGAGAAGACGATCCGGACATGCTTGCAACAGTTGGAGAACTGCACCTGCCGTATATAGCCATGCATAAAAGGGGAAATCCTACGGACATGCAGCAAAAGTGCGATTATCCATACGGGGTGGTTAATGAAGTACATAAATATTTTTCGGATTTTGCTGAAAAAGCCGGAGAATACGGAATAAGCGAATACATGATAGATCCCGGATTCGGCTTTGCAAAAACAATTGAACAGAATTACGAGCTGATGAAAGGCATGGACGCACTTCTTGACCTGGGAAAAGAAATACTTGTAGGGATATCGAGAAAGACTATGATATGGAAACCTCTCGGCATAACTCCCGACGAGGCATTAGCCGGAACGTGCGCCCTAAATTTTTATTCATTGCAAAAGGGAGCGACAGTACTCAGGGTACATGACGTTAAGGAAGCCGTTCAAATGAAAAAAATCTACGGGCAACTTTATTTTTAGTATATTTGCAGCCTGGAATTCGTTATAATATTTAATAAATCAAATTAATGCCAACAACTTCATTATTAGCCGTTTCCCCTATAGACGGGAGATACAGGAAACAAGTCGAAAAATTTAGCGGTTACTTTTCCGAATATGCATTGATAAAATACAGGATAAGAGTAGAAATAGAATATTTCATAGCGCTTTGCAATATTCCTCTGGACAGATTAAAGGATTTCCGCAAGGAAGATTTCGAAAAGATACGTTCGATTTACAGAGACTTTACTCCCGAGATGGCTGAAGAAGTAAAGGATATTGAAAAAACCACCAATCACGACGTTAAGGCGGTAGAATATTATGTAAAGAGACATTTCAAGGCAATGGGATTCGAAAAGTTCGGGGAATTCATTCACTTCGGACTCACTTCTCAGGACATAAACAATACGGCCGTTCCTCTCAGCCTCAAGGAAGCGATGAATGATATATATATACCTCTTCTGGACGAAGTGGAAGGCATCCTAAAAAACTATGCGGAAGAATGGAAAAATGTTCCCATGCTGGCTCATACCCACGGACAACCGGCATCGCCAACGCGCCTCGGAAAAGAGTTGAGCGTTTTTACCGCAAGGATAGACGAACAAAAGAGGCTGCTGTCTATGATCCCGTACTGCGCCAAATTCGGCGGAGCCACAGGTAATTTAAACGCACATTTCTATGCTTATCCGGAAATAGACTGGAATAAATTCGCAAAAGAATTCATCGAAGGCGGGCTTGGCTTGAAACGCTCCTATCCCACGACCCAGATAGAACATTACGACGATCTTGCGGCTCTCTTTGACAACCTCAGAAGGATAAATAATATTTTAATAGATCTCTGCCGTGACATATGGACATATATTTCCATGGAATATTTCAGACAGAAAGTAAAGGAAGGGGAAGTCGGTTCTTCGGCAATGCCTCACAAGGTCAATCCAATAGATTTTGAAAATGCGGAAGGCAACCTGGGAATGGCGGACGCAATACTGGTCCACCTTTCTAATAAGCTCCCCATTTCCAGAATGCAGAGGGATCTTACCGATTCGACCGTACTAAGGAACGTTGGAGTTCCTCTGGCACACATGGTAATTTCCCTGAATTCTTTAAAAAAAGGACTGGGAAAACTTATTCTGAACAGGGAAAAATTGAACGAAGATCTTGAAAAGAACTGGGCTGTCGTAGCGGAAGGCATACAGACATTACTGAGAAAGGAAGGCTATCCCAATCCGTACGAAACACTCAAAAAACTAACCAGAGGAAAGGCCCATATCAGCAAGGACGATATCCAGGAATTCGTAAAGGGTCTTTATGTATCCGACGAGATAAAGAAAAAATTGCTGGAAATTTCACCCATGAATTATACCGGCAAATAAATGAAGGAATACAATTTCTATCTTTTCGACATAGACAGAACCTTATGGGACTTTGAAAAGAATGCCGAACACGCCATAGGGTCTATTTTCGATGACTACGATCTTCCATCTGTAATAAGCGCCGACAAAAAGGAATTCTTTCATAAATATGAAGAATACAACAACAAGCTCTGGAGGCTTCTGGACAAGGATGAGATAACCAAGGAGAAGCTAAAGGAATCCAGATATTTTCTTACTCTGGAATATTTCTTTCTTCATAAACACGCAAAAGGAGCATATGATGCTTCAATGTCCGATATACTGGCAGCTCTGAGAACCCTTTCGGACAAAGCCCTTTACGGAAAATTTCCACGGCTGGAAATGCTTAAAGGGCTGGCAGTGGAAATAGATGCGGAATATATGGAACGCATGAAAACCGAATCCGCCCTAATCCCTGGAGCAAGATACCTGCTTGAAGAACTTAAAAGCTGCGGAAAAAAAACAGCCGTAGTTTCCAATGGTTTTAAGGAAGCCCAGTATTTCAAATTAAAAAATTCAGGGATTATAGATCTCGTGGATTCCATTACCGTTTCGGAAGAAGCAGGATGCAAAAAGCCGAACCCGGATATTTTTGCAAGGGCCCTGGAAAAATTATGCGGAAAGGAATCTTTTGAAAAAAATGAAGACGCAATAAAAAGATCATCTCTTATGGCTGGCGACGATTACATAAATGACATAAAGGGGGCTGGAGATTACGGAATAGATCAATTTTATTTTGATCCCGAAGGAAAAGCTGAAGGCAAATCTACCTACCGTTCCGGGTGTCTTTGCGATATCCTTGATTTTCAGAACCGTCATTGCTCCTGATTATGTAAACGTCCTCGTCGTCCCTGTGGAAGAGATATTGCTCACGGGCAAATCTTTCCAGACTGTCGCGGTTGGACTGAAGTTCTTTTAGCTGTTCATCGGCCTGTTTTATTGATTTCTCATAATAACGTATCTGTTCGGACTGACGCGCTACGGTGCGGAGATTGGATATGTAATTTATTATGCTGTTGTTGTCTAAAAATATTATCACGACAAGAAACATAATAGTAACGAGGACATATTTGTTCCACACGAATCCGAATGCTACGGAGCGCGATAGCTTTTCCCTTATCCGCCGGAATAAACCTTTAAGCATATCCTATTTTTTAGTAATTTTGACAAAATTAACAATTAAAAACAAAAATATATGAAACCTTCATTATTAATTCTGGCCGCGGGTATGGGAAGCAGATACGGCGGTCTGAAACAATTCGACGGCCTTGGCCCAAATAAGGAAACGATACTCGATTATTCCGTTTACGATGCCATAAAAGGAGGTTTCGGAAAAGTCGTATTCGTAGTCAGGAAAAGTTTCAGAAAAGAGATGGAAGAACTTACCCGCAAAAAATACGGATCGCTGGTAGATCTGGACTACGTAGAACAGGAACTCGATAAGATTCCAGAAGGATATGAACTTGATCCCGCCAGAATAAAACCATGGGGAACCGCCCACGCCATGCTGATGGCAAAGTATGCGATAAAAGAACCGTTTGCGGTAATCAACGCGGACGATTATTACGGAAGGAACTCGTTCCGCATACTGGGCAACTTCCTTTCATCATGTGCAAATTCCGAAGGCAAATATTCAATGATAGGTTTCTACCTCAACAAGACACTATCTGAAAGCGGATCCGTTTCAAGGGGAATATGTACTACCGATGAAAACGATTTTCTTACCAGCGTTGAAGAACATCTCGACATTGCAGAAAGAAAGGGCATAATAACCGGAACCGGCATGAACGGAAAGAACCATCCTCTGGAAGGCAATGCATATACATCCATGAACATGTGGGGATTCACTCCCGACATATTCCGATTTACCGAATCTATTTTCAAGGATTTCCTTAAAGAAAACGGACATGAACCAAAAAAGGAATTTTACATACCGTACGTAGTAAATATCCTTATAAATAAAAATATGGCAAATGTAAAGATCCTTGCAACTCCCGACAGATGGTTCGGCGTAACTTACAAGGAAGACAGACCTATGGTTGTGGCAAAATTCAGGGAACTGGCCGATAAGGGAATATACCCTTCACCTCTTTTCCATGATTAATAAAACCGATTATTTCCTTCCCGACCTGAAAGAATGCTGGATAATAGTCTTCCTTCTCATAGTAATAGGGGGAGTCGGCATAGGCTTTTGCCTGCAGCTGTTAGCAATGGTTTCGGATACGAAGATTACGGACATGAATGTTCTTTTTACCTATGTCCTGCCACTTTTACCGGCCCTTTTCTATATATTTCATAAAGGAAGGAAAGCCTTTTCGGAAGGGAAATCCTCAGGTTGCCCAATAGACGATCCGCATTACGGACGCCTTAAAATAGTTCCCCTTGCATTATTGCTTATAATAGGATGTGAAACGCTTTCCCTGGTGTGCGAACCTCTGGGATCTATATTCGAAATGCCCGATCAGTTCAAGGAACTTTTTTCCAAAATATCCGGAGACGGATTCTGGTCGTTCTTATCAATTGTAATTGCAGCTCCCGTGCTGGAAGAATTCTTACTCAGGGGGATAATTGAAAGGGGACTGCTAAAATACAAAACACCTGCGGCCGCCATAATCTGGAGTGCATTTTTTTTCGCACTCATACACATGAACCCGTGGCAATCCATAGTTGCTTTCTTCTTCGGACTTTTTCTGGGATGGATATACTGGAGAACCCACTCCTTACTGGCAACTATATTCATACACGCCGTCAACAACGGTACTTCATTTATGATAATGCTCCTATTTCCGGATTTACCCGTGGATTTCGACTTCCATAAATTGATAGCTTCAATATGGGGTACGGATACATATTATGCCGTATATGCGACAAGTCTCCTGCTGTTTCTCATTTCGGTATTCTTATTGCATAAATACCTCAGCAAATCCGGATTTGATAAAAAACGAATAACAGGAAACATATGATAAATACGAAAAAATTATATCCCTTCAAATTTGCAGAAGGGATGCAGATCCTCGACGAGAACAGTATTGTAAATAACGGATTCCTTGCCGAAAACACGTTAGACGAAATAATCGACACATATCTTACCGAAGCTCTGGGAGAAAAAGTCTTCCATCGCTTTAAGGGTATATTTCCGATTAACGTAAGCATAAGGGATATACGCGAAACGACTCCCCTGCTTACTCACCCCGACGACGAAACCTCTGGAGCAAGATATAATGCATACGGCAACACAAAAACGTGGCTAATATTGTCTGCGGATTCCGATGCAAGATTATATCTGGGGTTCAACAGGGACATGACGGCTGCGGAATTCTATGATCGCTGCATGAAGGGAACAATAGAGGAAACTCTCAACCTGTATATTCCAAAAGCCGGCGAATATGTAAACATAGAGCCAGGATGTGTGTATGCGGCTTCCGGAATCAAAATAATAGAAGTATCAGAAAATTCGGATGCTACATACAAACTTTGTATGCTTGACGGTAAAAATGCGGCCGATGAAGATGAAAAGTTCGTTTACTCAGCAGGCATGTCAGAAGCTATGGACATAATCAGATACAAACAGCTTGACGGAAACGAATTTTATTTCGGACCGGCATTATCTACAAAACCTCTGGCCGAAAAAAAGCAGTATTCCGTAACGCAGCGTTTTCTGCTCAATCCCATGAATGTCTCCCCTTCTACCCTCGACAGCTTCATAATATATATATGTCTGAAGGGGAAAGCGAAGATACGAACCAACGACGAAATTACGGGAAGTATCCTAAAAGGCAATACTTATGATATAGGAGAAAACGAAATAGTGCTTGTACCGTCGATAATGGAAGACTTTGAAATTTCCCCCGAGAACGGAAAATCCGTCATACTGGAGATAACGGTGCCGGAGGTAACCGCGGAAGAAGAAGACAAATACATAAAATGATGGAAGAGACAAGGATAGACAAATACCTGTGGGCGATAAGAGTCTTCAAGACAAGATCCGATTCGGCGGAAGCATGCAAGAGCAGCCGAATACAATTAAACGGACACCCCGTAAAGCCATCCTCTCAGATAAAGGAATCCGACATCATTAACGTTAGGAAAGGAGCAGTAAAATTCTCGTACAAGGTAATATGCCCGATAGATAAAAGACAAGGGGCACAGTCTGTCCCAAAATATGCGGAAAATATAACCCCGCAGGAAGAACTCGAAAAACTTAATCCTCCAAAGGAAATAATCTTCATGAAACGTGACAGAGGAACTGGAAGACCTACGAAAAAAGAAAGAAGGGATCTGGAAAAGATGTTTGAGGACTAAACTGATTTATTGAACAGATTCATAGCTGTATCGGCTCCCGATACCACGAATGTCTTTATAGCTTCCCCCGCCCTGTCGAAAATACCCTGAAGCATTTCACTCTCGGCTGAAGTCCATTCGCCTATGACATAATCGACCTGATGGCCACGTGGGAATTCATTTCCTATACCTACCCTGATGCGGGCGAATTCACTGGTCCCTATGCACTCTATTATATTCTTAAGACCGTTGTGCCCGCCGTCGCTTCCTTTTTTTCTTATTCTTATCGTACCAAGAGGAAGAGCTATGTCATCTACGACTACTATCAGTCTGTCGGGAGTTATTTTCTCCCTGTCCATCCAATATCTGACGGCATTGCCGCTTAAATTCATATATGTGGAAGGCTTGAGAAGTATAAGTTTGTTCCCTCTGAAATTAATATTGTCCAACGATCCGTATCTCGAGGACAAAAAAGAAGTACCGGACTCCCTTATAAAGGAATCCAGTACCATAAATCCCATATTATGACGGGTATTGCGATATTCGTCGCCTATATTTCCCAATCCTGCGATCAAAAAACTTCTACCCATCTTAAAAGCGGAAAAGGTTATTTGGAACTCTTCTTGTCGGCATCTGATCCGGCTTCGGCAGCAGCTCCTTCTGCAGGTGCAGCACCTTCTTCTCCGGCTGTTTCACCGGCAGCTTGTGCGGCCGTATCTGTAGCAACTGCACGGGTCATCTTAATCGAACATATGACGGTCTTCTTGGGTACCAGAACGGTTACGCCGTCAAGTACGATATCACCGGCACAAAATGTATCTCCGATCTTAAGAGGAGTAACATCAACGGTAAGATAATCGGGTAGACTGTCTATAAGGGCAGAAACCTTTACCTTTCTTGCATCGACGAACAATTTTCCACCGTCCTTTACACCTGCAGCAGCTCCGGTTATCTGAAGAGGAATTTCCATAACCACCGGTTTATCGGTTGATACAGCCAGAAAATCAATATGAAGAGGTTTGTCGCTTACCGGATGGAACTGCTTGTCATAAAGAATGCACATATGCTTTTTCCCTTCAATTTCTATGTCTATGATGTAGGAATTGGGAGTATTCAGTATGGCCGTAAGATCTCTTTCAGACAGCGCAAAATTAATATTCTCCGTTTTGTTTCCGTAGATTACGCAGGGAACCATGCCGGATTTGCGCAATGCGTTAAGATCATGTTTAGTGCCCTTTTTTCTAAGAACACCCTGTAATGTAATAGAATCCATAATATTAAAATTAAAAAACGTGTTACTCAGTCCGGGCCTTCCGGACCCCATTGCACCAAAAAAGTTGCCTTTTTATGGTGCGCAAAGATAAGGAAAAAATCGTTAAAGATTATAGTATCTTTGCATGAATTACAAATCGATATGAAAAACGACACCTCACGTACAATAAAGCACGATCCGGAATGCAATTCACTAAGAGCATGGATTTTGGCATCGAGGCCCAAAACACTTACCGGAGCCGCAATCCCTGTTTTCATAGGATCCTCACTATCCTTTTCGGACGGAAGCTTCAAATTAATTCCGGCTCTGCTTTGCCTTGCTTTTGCAGTGCTGATGCAAATTTCAGCTAATTATATAAATGACCTTTTCGACTATCTAAAAGGCTCCGACAGATCCGACCGCCTTGGCCCCGACAGAGCCTGTGCAAAAGGATGGATTACGGTAAAAGCCATGAAGTGGGGAATTTTCGCCTCGGTTGCAGCCGCATGCCTGTCGGGGTTCTTTCTGATATTTTACGGAGGCTGGGGTCTGATATTTGCGGGAGCCGTCTGCATTCTTTTCGCCTTTCTGTACACGGCCGGGCCATATCCCCTTTCATATTACGGCTGGGGCGACGTGCTTGTTCTCGTTTTTTTTGGAATCGTACCTGTGGGCGGAACATATTATGTACAGACATTGCAATATACACCCGAAGTTGCAATAGCTTCGCTTGCCTGCGGAATGGTAATAGATACGCTCCTTGTTATAAATAATTTCCGCGACAGAGAAACCGACGCACGGGAGGGCAAGAGGACTATAATAGTAAGAATGGGGGAAGATTTCGGAAAACATTTTTATCTGATTCTCGGATGTGCTGCGGCAGCGTTGTGTCTTACGTTCGCCGTATCGGGAATGTGGCCGGCCGCAATTCTTCCGATGTTTTATCTGATTCCGCACGTTTCCAGCTGGAAGAAAATGGTAAAACTAAAAGAAGGTAAAAATCTTAATATGATACTTGGAGAGACCTCGGGGAATATGCTGCTTTTCGGAATCCTGCTTAGTCTGGGCATCATTCTATCATAAGGCAGGCATCGTTCCAGCGGAACTTTTTATAGAATGTCTCCAAAGTAGAATTTTGAGGATTGGGAACATAAGTGCTCAATCCGCAGAACTTGTTTATGTTTATTGGTATAGTAATAAAATAAGATGTTGCGGCCTTATATTTCACAGCACTGGCCAGTGCGGCATCCACAGCAGCAAGCTGTTCCGGAGAAGATATGCGGGACAAAAAATCCCTTAAATCATAAAAATAAGCCTTGCTCCCTCTGAAATACCCCTGTATATCGCTCATATCCAGATCCCCTATTTTACTTCTGGAAGTTTCCATTACTGACTTTACTGCATCGGCAAGAGAATCGAGGGAAGAAGTCTTTATAAGTGAAATAGTTCCGGATGAAGACGAATAAAAGTCATAATATTCCTTTGCTGTTCCCACAAGATCCGTAGGAGAGTTGAAAAGATGCCTCATTATTTTGGAATACGGAAAGCCCTGGGACAGGACTTCGGTCGGCGAAAACATAACATAATCCGTACTGTCCTTTATCTGATATGCCGTTTCAATTCCCCCCATGAGACATGCGTCGAAAATAACGAAAGACAATTTATACGGCAAGGCAGCAGCCAAAGCAGTAATTTCCATTTCTTCTCCGTCCTCGGATGCAAACGATTTGGTCTGTACTCCCGACTTCACCATATCTGCATAGGGATCGGAAGGCGTACCCGGTTCTCCAAATGAAGGAGCCCCTGCCGAATATATGGAAGAAGTATTTGCAGAATAGTACCCCGACGGTAGCCAGCCCGTACCGTGGGACCACAGTACGAGACCGTATTCAGCAGCAGGGAAGAAAGTTGCAGTTACTTTCATTGCCCTTGAAATTGAAGAAGCTTCGGCGGAATTCTGCGCAGGGAATTTATATATCGTATCCAGTTCGGCATCGCCTCCACCGTCCCGAGTTATGCGCAGCAATAACGGATTCTGATCTTTTATATGATAATACACCAACAAATTCCCATCGGTGGTAGGAATATAGCCTTTCTCCATGTCGAACAAATTCTCCGTTGCATATGAAGAAAGACCATTGTTGGCAGCCATATAGACAAGTATTGTCTTTTCTTTTGAAGAATAAACTGTCTTGTTTCCTGCAACTTCCTTACAGGCAGAAACAAAAAGAGCGGCGAAAAACAACAATACTGCCACAATCATCCCCTTACGGAACGCAGCGGATCGTGAAAAGCACATCATACTTGTTTTATTTATTGAAATATACAAAAGTATAAAAAAACTTTATATTTGCATCTTACGTTTAATTATGGAAAAGAACAGGGACGATTTCAAATATATAGCGGACGAATTCGCTGACGTACAAGTCCTGCGATACAGGATCCCCGGATGGGACACACTTTCCGGAAAACAGAAGGGCTTCATATACGAATTATCGGAGGCGGCAAAATGCGGAAGGGATATTTTCTTCGATCAAAACGGAAAATACAATCTTAGGATACGCCGGCTGCTTGAAAAGATACTTGCAGCAAATCCCGTCGATAAGGAAGATACTGAATCGGAGAATCTTCTTGTGTATGCAAAAAACATATTCTTCAACAACGGAATATACCACCACTATTCGGAAGACAAGATAATCCCTGACTGCAGCAAAAAATACTTCAGGGAAAAAGCAATAGAAGCAGGATGCGGAAAAGAGTTCGATTTATTGGAGAAGATCATATACGACAGAAATTTTTATCCGCAAAGGAGATGTACCGGATCCATGTCCGGCAAAGACATAGTAATGGAGTCAGGAGGGAACTTTTATGACGGCACTATAACAAAAGAAGAAGCAGAAACATTCTATAGGGAAAAAGAGTCTGACAACAACGGCAAACCTCTTTCCTACGGATTGAATTCCAGACTCGAAAAGAAGGACGGAATGCTGATAGAGAACACCTACGGAAAAAATGGACTCTACGGTAAATGTATAGAACAAATAACAAAACATTTATCGGCTGCTGCGGATCTGACGGAAAACGAACTTCAAAGAAAATACATATTAAAGCTGATAGGATATTATGAGAGCGGTTCGCTGGAATCCTGGGACGAATACAACATAATGTGGGTCGGAGATACGGATTCTCGCATAGATTTCATAAACGGATTCATAGAAAGCTACAACGATCCTCTCGGAAGGAAAGGATCGTGGGAAGGGAATGTAGAGATAGAGGATATGGAAGGCACCGCAAGAACTACCAAGATAAGTGCCGCAGCACAAGAGTTTGAAGATGCATCTCCCGTAGACCCGCGCTTTAAAAAGAAAAAAGTCAGCGGAATTTCCGCCAAGGCCATAAACGTAGCATGTCTCGGAGGAGACTGTTATCCGTCCACCCCCATAGGCATAAACCTGCCGAACGCCGACTGGATAAGAAAGGCATTCGGTTCCAAGTCCGTTACCATAGCAAACATTACGGAAGCATACTACAAGTCGGCGGAAGAATCGCCCAACAGTATATCGTCCGAATTTTATTACCGGGACGAAGATAAAAGGATCGTAAAGGAATACGGCTCCGTTACTGGAAACGTACATACAGATCTGCACGAGTGTCTCGGACACGGTTCCGGACAATTGCTGCCGGGGGTTTCGGCAAATGCTCTTGGCGAATACGGTTCTGCGCTGGAAGAAGCCCGTGCAGACCTGTATGCCTTATATTTCATTGCGGACTCAAAAATGGTTGATATGGGCATACTGCCTAACGGCGAAGCTTATAAGGCCGAATATCTTAAACAGATAGTAAACGGACTTATGATACAGTTCGCAAGAGTGGCTCCGGGAAAAACCAATACCGAAGCACACATGCAGGACAGACAGCTCATATCGCAGTGGAGCTATGAACACGGCATGAACGAAGGGATAATAAGAAAGATAAAGGTAAACGGAAAAACCTTTTTCGAAATATCCGACTACGGAAAGCTGCGTTCTCTGTTCGGCCTTTTGCTTGGAGAAATACAGCGAATAAAATCCGAAGGGGATTACGAAGCAGGCAAAAACCTTATTGAAAAATATGCGACGGAAATAAATCCGGAAATACACCGGGAAGTGATAAAAAGATACTCCGCCCTTGGCATAAAACCATACAAAGGCTTTATAAATCCGTGCATCATTAAAGTAAGAAATAATGACGGATCTTTCGATTATAAAATAAAATACGAAGAAGATTTCATAAAACAGATGCTCTCTTACGGCAGCGAATACTCGTTTCTTTAAATAAAATTCTCCTTTTTATTTGCATAATTCATCTCATATTCATATCTTTATAGTGTAAAAACTAACTCTAAAAACTGTTTTATAATGGAAAAACTTCTTACTAAGATCAAAGCCGAAATCGACGTTTTCGTAAAAGAGGCTGATGCTCAACTACTTAAAGGGAACAAAGCTGCAGGGACACGTGCAAGGAAAGCTGCTCTCGAACTCAGCAAAATGATGAAGGAATTCAGAAAAGTTTCCGTAGAAGAAGCAAAGAAGAAATAAAACGGATATTATATTCGTTTTAGAGAGAGTTTCCGCAAGGTTACCCTCTCTTTTTTTTCATTCCGCAGCCGCTGCTAAAAAAGAGGGATGGATATACCTGTATTGCTCCCTTCGTCCCATAATTTGCATGTTCCGCCATTTATAGAGATTACCGTCATGGTTATGGTTCTGCTGGAAACTGAACCATTATGAAGAAATGAAATATAAACGCTTATTATCTTCCCTGGGTCATCGGGTTTTTCGGAAAAAACCATGGATACGTATTTGGTCTGCATATCGTTCTGATATCTGAAGGTCTTCCTTTTTTCGTTTACGGCCCACTGGCTATTCGTTGAATCGTATAAAAAAGAATATTTGCCATTTTCCATAACACCCAAAGCCTTATCTGCAAGAAAATAAGATTCTCGGGATCCGGGGCCTTCATTTTTCCTGCAAGACGATACTGCCGCATAAGAAAACGATAGTAATAAAACCGACAGGAATATTTTTCCAATGCCATTCATCCTTTCAATATTTCATTTAATTTACGATTATGTCCTTTTGCAAAATTTCTTCCGAACCGTCGCTATATTCTATATAAGCCTCTATTTTTTGAGCTCCGCAGTTTTTAAATCTATAAATATCAGAATTAACAGAATATCCGTTTATTTTCCATACGATTTTTTTTGCGTCATCAGGAATATTAAGCAATCTTAAACGGACCTCTTTTCCGGAGGTATATGTGCTCTCTACATATATATACGGGTATTCGGAACTTACGTCTCCGGTAGAAAACACATACGAAGAATAATCTCCCGAACCTTTCCCCGCAGCATATCTTACCTTTACGTCATATTTAGTTCCGGGCAGCAGATTCTTTATATCCAGGACTGTATTACACAAGCCGGTTACCGTCTTATATGCATCTTCCGCCTCCGCATCTGTTTTATATGATACGGTCCAGGTTCCGTCCGGAACGTCTCCTGCTCCGTCTGGATAAGAAGCTCTCCATGATATAACAGCTTCTCTCTGGTATATTTCCGCCGAGAAATCCGATGCCCCCGGAAGCGATGCATCATAAAAGGACGTAGCCGCCGTATTAAAAGATATGTCCTTCCCCGAAAAGTATATATTTTCTATTCCGACTCCCAGAAAACGTTCTTTCCAGTCTTCCAGAATAGGTTTGCTTTTATCGTCAAGGGATGTGTTGCCGGAGGCTCCGGGGTAAAACAGACAGGACAGATCCTCCGCGGAAACATCTCCGGAGGCACAAACCACACAGGCACATGGATGCTCCGAATATGCATTTATATTATTATAGTTCCATCTCGACAAAGAAGTCATTCCTCCGTAAACATTCAGCGATTTATCTACATGGTAGACCACCATGCCGGACCCTCCTATATAGGAATCCCATCCGGTCGCACAACGGCACTCCAGCAGGAAATATTCGTTATTTACCGTAGAAGGCAGCCTGAAGATCTTGTCGGCACAGGAAATTTCCGGCAAGAAATAAGACGTATCGGCCTTTAGGATTTCTTCTTCATAGATGCCGAGGATTTCCCTCTCTATGGAAGTATAATATGGCGGGGTTCTTCCGCCGTTCAGGAAGTTTCCCTCGTCCATGACCGACAGACTACCCCACAGCCCGTTCGATTCTCCCCCTGTTTCATAATTGGTATCATACATGTCAGGCAGACCGAGGGCGTGGGAAAACTCATGGCAGATCATTCCTATGGAGGCGAAATTACCGCCTTCGTTGCCGGAGAGTTCGGAAGTGCATGTGTAACCGGCAATATAAACTCCTCCGAAGTTTATATGCTTGGATGAGATGTCGCAGTATTGTGGCCATATCGTTCCGCTGCCTCCGCCCTCCGCGGAATTATACCCGGCAAAGATTATTTCAACGTTGTCTGCGAATCCGTCGCCGTTGCAATCGTAATTTGAGAAATCCACGCCTTCGGAAACCGCTGCCGAACATGCGTCTTTCAATAAGGCCAGGGTATTGTCCCCGGCATCTCCGGAAGCTTCTTCATAATAGGCCTCGGGATGATCCAAAGAAACCTTCGGAGCAACGTCGAATACGAAGGAACAGCGGCCTCCAAAATTATCATAAAGATAATCTGACAAACTTCCGGAGGCGCCGTCGTCAGAATACCCCTTCTCATTAAGGTATCTGTATATTTTGTCCTCCACGTCGGCAGTAGTGAACTTAACATCCGAAAATTCTACGGATATGACTATCGAACGTATCTCGGGCGATGCACCATACATAACCGTTTTTACAAGAGACTCACCCGTGAAAGAATTCCGGGCGAACGAATTAAGAGCCCTCCTTGCGGATTCCGCGTTATAAAGGACTGCTGAAGGCACGGATGTTGCGGAACCTTCCACATTTCCGGGATTTTCAGATATCCTTGAAGACGTAATATGCAGCTTTCCGGAATCGAAATTTGCATAATAAAGATATCCGTCGCCGCCGAAGGCTGCCAGATAACCGTTTTTAAGTTTTATATAATGAAGATGTTCATCGCCGCATATCCGCGCCTGCACCAGAGAACCGTCGGGTTGTCTTAATTTTACAAAACCCGGAATTCCCCGCGTTGCAAAAGCGCTTATGCAAGATAAAAGGGAAATAATAAAAACAACGGTTGTAAAATAATGCTTCATATTTAGCCTAAAAAGTATCGTCAATATAAGAATTCCAGTAAAATTAGTAAATTTGTTTCCTATTATGAACAAGACATCCGAATATAAATTTACGGTTATCGTTCCGTTTTACAACGAGGAAGATAATATTAATAATCTGGAAAAGAAACTATTCGAATTTACGGAAAATTCCGCAATGAGTCCTGCGGCCGTGCTGTTCGTCGACGACGGTTCCCGTGATAATGGACCGGCTCTGGTTCAAAAGGCCTGCGGGAGGCATGATAATTTCTTTTTTATTTCCCTTGTGGGAAATACCGGATTGAGCGGAGCTCTTAAAGCCGGAATAGATAACTGTTACTCGGAATATCTGGGGTATATAGATGCCGATCTGCAAACGGATCCCATGGATTTTAACCTGCTGCTTAAATACGCGGAAGATTTCCCCCTTGTTACCGGCATAAGAGCCAGAAGAAAGGATGGATACTTTAAAAAGCTGCAGTCGAAAATAGCAAATGGATTCAGACGGATGATGACTCATGACGATGCGGTCGATACCGGATGTCCGTTGAAAGTTCTGCATTCTGATTATGCCAAAAGGATGCCTATGTTTACCGGCATGCACAGGTTCATACCGGCCCTGATACAATTGCAGACCGGAGGACGGATGAAGCAGATTCCCGTAAGACATTATCCCAGAACCGCCGGAGTTTCAAAATATCATTTGTGGAACAGGCTCGTTTCTCCGTTTAAGGATTGTTTTGCATACAGGTGGATGAAACACAGGTACATCAATTACGGAATAGGCAAAAGCAATTTGTAACATATTCCTCTTATGCGAGAAATAGCGGAAAAGATACTCCACGACTGGATTTACATAGTAGGATTTGCAGCGCAGGCTCTGTTTGCTGCAAGGATTTTATTTCAATGGATTTTGTCAGAAAGAGCGAGGAAGGTGGTTTCCCCCTCTATTTTCTGGATTCTGAGTCTTATTGCATCCTATCTTATGTTTATATACGGATGGTTCAGAAATGATTTTGCAATAATGCTCGGGCAGATCATTTCATACTATATATATATATGGAATCTGAACGAAAAGGATATATGGAAAAAGGTTCCTTTCATAATAAGATTGTTGCTTATAGTGACTCCGGCCGCAGGCGTGACTTATATTTTAAGCGACTGGCACGAATTTGTGTCGCAGTGCCTTAATAATGCCGAAATACCGACTCTGCTGGTAATTTACGGATCCCTGGGACAGATAGTATTCACGCTGCGGTTCGTTTATCAGTTCATCTATTCGAAAAAGCATAATGAATCTCTTCTGCCGTCGGGTTTCTGGATACTGAGTCTGGCCGGATCGTTCATAATAGTATCATACGGTGTAATGAGAATAGATCCGGTACTTATTCTGGGACAGTCGCTCGGCTTCTTTTCGTATACCAGAAACCTTGTATTGAATTATAAAAACAGAAAGCGGTAATGCCATACAATAAAAAATATATAAGATTGCTGCTTATATTCCTGGCTTTCCTGCCTGTTATGCTATTAAGGGATTTTACGGCCGATAATGAACTGAAATACCTTAGTATAGCAGACGAAGCCATACGAAACGGGCATTTTTTTACGTTCTTCAACCATGGTATAGCATATGCGGACAAACCGCCGCTGTACATCTGGATCATAATGATAGGGAAACTCGTTTTCGGACGGCATCTAATGTTCTTCCTTTCGTTGTTTTCGTTGCTGCCCGCCATGGCAACGGTAATGATAATGGATAAATTCACACGTAAAATATTATCCGACAGAGAACAGGCGGCTGCCGAAATAGTTACTTTCGGAACGCTTTACTTTATGGCTTCTGCTTTTGTTGCAAGGATGGATATGCTTATGACAATGTTCATAGTCCTGTCCTTTTATACATTCTATAAGATGTATGAGTCCTTCAAAAACTGCGGCAAAATAAAGAAGACTGACGGCTTTCTGCTTCCCGCATTCATTTTTCTCGGCCTGTTTACGAAGGGCCCGATTGGAATAATTCTCCCTGTGGTAGCCATAATAGTATTTCTTATTTCAAAAAAAGAAGCAAAGCTTATAACGAAATTTCTCGGGTTCAGAACGTGGACTGTTCTTGCGGCATTGTGTGCAATATGGTTCGCATGCGTTTATTTTGAAGGAGGTAAATCATATCTGAATAATTTGCTTTTCAATCAAACCGTAAACAGGGCCATTGAAGCGTCCGAGCACCGGAAACCTTTCTATTTTTATTTTGTAAGTTATTGGTTTACTGTTGCTCCCTGGTCACCGGCAGTCGCAATATGCATAATTGAAGGTATCCGCAGGAAAGCATTCGGAGGCAATGTAATGAGACTTTTTGCTGCCGTTTCCCTGTCTCTTTTCATAATGTTGTCGGCTTTCAGTTCCAAACTTGAAATATATCTACTGCCATGCTTTCCGTTCCTTATATATATGTCAATCATAATAATAAAGAACAATGAAAAGTCTCCGCTTATAAAATGGTCCGTGGCCATTCCGGCAATCATTTTCGTCATTTCTTCAGCTGCGGCATTTTTCTGGAAAAGTCTGAGCATTAAATGTGGAATTCCGCAGATAATGGCATCCATAGCTGTTCCGGCCCTGTTCATCCTGGCGGCCGGAGGCATTGCAGGCCTTGTTTTTCTTGGACGGGGACACGTAATAAAAGCCATGGAATACATAAGTATAGCCATCATTCTAATGCTTTTTACAGGATCTCTTTCCATAAACAAATTCAACAACATGATAGGAATGAAAAAGGGATGCGAAAAGGCTATGCAGCTTGGAAGGAAACTCGGCACTGAAAGATACGCCTACTACGACTTTGCTGCCGGAGGAAATTTTGACGTATATTTCAGGGAAAACTATGACGAACTTCTGGCAAAAGGCAAATCGCCGCTGTCAAAAGAGGAAATAAAAGATTTCGCCCTTATTAATATAAAAAAGGGAAGTCTTGGGTTTGATATGCCTACCATATTATTCGTTAAAAACAGAGATATTAAAAAAGACAAAGGATTGAAAAAATTCTACGACGAAAACGAACATTATATTTTTGGGGAATACTGCGTGATAGGTATTAAATAAACGATTAACTTTGTAAAAAATAATTAGGAAATGAATATTCTGGTAACAGGGGCGGCCGGTTTCATCGGCCACGGGGTAATTGAGGAACTTCTTGAGAGAGGTCATGTGATAACCGGAATCGACTGCATAAATTCATACTACGATCCCAATCTTAAATACGGACGTCTGCAGGACCTCGGGATAGATAAAGCAAAAATAAATGGTTCGGAAAGTGGAACAAGTATAATAAATAGCAGGAAATACGAAAATTTCCGTTTTGTGAAAGGCTCCATTATCGATCACGATCTTATGGAAAAGCTTTTCGAAAACGGAAAATACGAAAAGGTAATAAATCTTGCCGCACAGGCAGGCGTAAGGTACTCCTTTGAAAACCCTTATTCATATATACAAAACAACATAGTAGGGTATTTTAACGTACTGGATCTCTGCAGGAAATTTGGGATAAGGCATTTCATATATGCCAGTTCGAGTAGCATATACGGGAACTGCAACAATGTTCCTTTTAAGGAAAGCGAACGTACGGACAATCCCGAAAGCATATATGCGGCTACTAAAAAAAGCGACGAGCTGATGGCGAGGGTTTATAGTTCGCAGCTCGGCCTTCCAACTACGGGACTAAGATACTTTACGGTTTACGGGCCATGGGGCAGACCGGATATGGCGCCTTTTCATTTCATGAAGTCCGTGCTCGAGGGCCGTACGATAAAAGTCTTCAATAACGGTAATCTCAGCAGGGATTTCAGCTATATCGCCGATATCGTAAACGCAACATGCAAAATAACGGAAGACGACAGATTTTCCCAATCTGCATATTCGGATAAAGCCTTATGCAAGGTATACAATATAGGGAACAGTTCTCCCGTAAAGCTTATGGACTTCATAGGCACCATTGAAAAGATAGCCGGAAGAACAGCCATAAAGGAATTCGTTGGCATGCAGCAGGGCGACGTATACAGGACTTATGCCGATACATCCGAAATAGAGAAAGATTACGGAATAAAACCTTCCACTTCTCTTGAAAAAGGATTGAAGGATTTTTATAAATGGTACAGGGATTTTTATAAATAATCATGAATACCTCTTCTGATACTTTCGCACAACTGGAATTGAGCAAAAGCGCGATTATCAATAATTACAATTATTTCAGAAGCAAACTTTCGCCCTCCACGAAACTCCTCATACTGGTTAAGGCAAACGCCTACGGCCACGGAGCCTCTGACTTCGCAAAAATAATGCAGCAGGTAGGAGCGGATTATCTGGCAGTAGCCCATCCCGTTGAAGGAGCCGAATTAAGACGCAACGGAATATCGCTTCCGATAATGGTTCTCACCACAGGAACGGACTATTATGATATGATGATAGACATGAGGCTTGAACCGGGAATTCCCGACATGGAATCTATCAAGAAATTCCATGAATCGGTTCTGAAGAAGGGTATAAAACAATATCCTGTTCATATCGCACTCGACACCGGGATGCACAGGCTCGGATTTATGGAAAATGAAATTGCGGAACTGGAAAAATTTTTACCGGCACATACGGAAATAAGAGTGAAATCATTATACTCCCACCTCTGCGCCGACGATGAAAAACAACATGATGCATTTACGGAGAATCAGGTATTATTATTCGACAGGATGTCGGCCGAATTAAAAAAAAAGCTGCCATATAAGCCCATGCTTCATATACTTAACTCCGCAGGCATAGAAAGATTTCCGCAATACCAGAAAGACATGGTCAGACTCGGAATAGGAATATACGGAATAAGCGCAACAGGAAGCAAAGATCTTCTTCCGGCGGCTTCCCTGACATGCAAGATCCTGCAAATAAAACACGTGGATGCCGGAGAAACTATAGGCTACGGAAGAAACGGGCGATTGAAATATCAGTCCAACGTTATAGCTACACTGCCTCTTGGATACGCCGACGGTATAGACAGAAGGCTTGGATGCGGCAATGCCGAATTCCTGGTCAACGGACATATGGCACCCACGATAGGAAATATATGCATGGATATGTGTATGATAGATATTACCGGCATAGACGCCTCAGAAGGAGACAAAGTCACTATTTTTGGTAAGGATCCCACAGCCTCCGGACTTGCCGAAAGACTTGGGACTATCCCATACGAAATTTTCACGTCGGTGGACAGAAGGGTAAAACGCGTAATAACGGAATAAGCTCATATTTATTCCAAAACCTTAGCAATCAGCTCTACAAGCAAATCTCCGTTGGAAGCCATCCCGGCTCCGCCACCTTTGCTTTTATAATCACATTCCTTTATTGCTGCTATCATTCTCATCGTTCCGGCAATATCGTAATTTCTCAGAGCAGGCATATAATCCGCCGATCTGCCTCTATATATTCCGGCCTTTTCCATTGCAGCATTGGCATTCATTCCTCCCTTGCGAAAGGAATATTGTATGGAAAGCAATTTGGAAGCATAAAAAAACAATGCACCCAGCGTAACCACCAACGGATATTTGGAAGGATTCTCCCCCATGAAACGTGCTATTGAAAACGCCTTGTCGGCATCGCGGCGGCCTATCGATCCGCACAACTCAAAGGCGTTGAAATCACGGCTTATCCCTATGTTTTCCTCAACGTCCCCGATACGTATTTCCTTCCTTCCATCTTCGAGACTCTTTATCAATTTGTCGAGTTCCAGCACTATTTTTCTAAGACCGTTCCCCGTATGCTCGGCCAATATAGCTGCTGCTCTGTCATCTATAACATATCCCCTTCCCTTAAGATATCCGTTTATAAATACTGTAAGGTCGGAATCCCATATAGGCATGGAATCGAACGTTACGGCAGATTTTACGGCCTGTTTGTAAAAAGAGGTTCGTTTGTCGAGATTGCGTCCCGTAAAAGCCAGAACCAAAACCGTATCCGCAGCCGGATTCTTCATATAATTTTCAAGAGGTTCGGTTTTTTTGAGATTTTGAGCTTCCTTAACTACAACAAGCTGTCTTTCAGAAAAGACAGGGAATCTTTCTGCCAGAGTAACTATTTCGCCCGCAGATATCTCGGAACCGTACAATATGGTCTGATTAAAATCACGCTCTGAATCGGAAATTACGTTTTCCAATATAGAGTCCAGTATAAGATCCTGAAAGTATGGTTCCTGTCCGAACAAAACATAAACCGGGGAGAACTTCCCGCTTTTCAATGAAGAAATTACAGATTCTATTTCAGATAAAATCTTATTGTAAGAAACGTATAAGGCCATATTGTAAAAAGCTGTATTAAATAATCCTTAAAATTATATAAAATAGCAAAGAGAACAAATTTTATATATTTGCAATAAACTCATGGAATGTCCAGAAATAAAATGACAGAACGGGAAACGGTATTCGATCCATTAAGAAAAAAAAGAGTTCCCCTGACGCCCGAAGAAGACGTCAGACAAAGATTTATAATATGGATGCATGAAAAGAAGGGGTATCCCCTGTCCCTTATGGCCAGCGAATATTCCGTCAAATACAACTCAAGGGATTTCAGATGCGATATCGTTTGCTTCACAAGAGACATGGCACCCGGGATAATAATAGAGTGCAAGGCTCCCGAAATCCGGATAAACGGAAAAGTAGCAGATCAGATTGCCAGATACAACATGATCCTTAAAGTAAAATATTTAATTATTACAAACGGAGTTGTTACATTTGCGGCTAAATACGACGAATCCGGGGGGAAATATGTTTTCATAAAGTCCATTCCGGATTATAAAGAACTTGATGATGGAAATACCGGCTCTAAAAAATAAAATATTCGGAATAATATCCGAAACTGCAGAAGAAAAGGGAGTACGAGCTTTTGTTATAGGGGGATATGTAAGAGATTATTTTCTTGGCAGAAAAAGTTCCGATATAGACATAGTGGTAGAAGGAAGCGGAATAGAACTGGCTTCGGCAATTGCGAAAAAGCTAAATACCAGAGTCTCCGTTTTCAGGAATTTCGGAACTGCTATGCTGCGTTACCGTGGAAAAGAAATAGAATTCGTAGGAGCAAGAAAAGAATCATACAGGTCGTCATCGAGAAACCCGACGGTAAGCATCGGAACCATAGAAGACGATCAAAAAAGAAGGGATTTTACCATAAATGCCATGGCCTTCAGCCTTCAAAAGGAAAATTACGGAACCCTTGAAGACCCGTTCGGAGGCATTGCCGATCTTAAGGCAGGCATAATAAGAACACCCCTGGCTCCCGACACTACTTATTCCGACGATCCACTGCGAATGATACGTGCCGTGAGATTTGCTTCGCAATTATCGTTTGAAATAATTCCTGAATCGCTGGAGGCAATAAGAAGGAACCGCAACAGAATAGACATACTGTCCAGGGAAAGAATAAGCGAAGAACTAAATAAGATACTGATGTCACCCAAACCCTCGAAAGGTTTTTACCTGCTCGACGAAACCGGTATTCTTGAAAAGATACTTCCGCAACTGACCGCCTTAAAAGGCGTGGAAACCATGGAGGGCAAGGGACACAAGGACAATTTCGCACATACCCTTAAGGTAGTAGACAACATATGTCCCCACACCGACGACCTGTGGCTCAGATGGGCGGCACTCCTCCACGATGTTGGGAAGGCTCCGACAAAAAAGTACGAGCCAGGCACCGGGTGGACGTTTCACAGTCATGATTTCATAGGATCGAAAATGATCCCGGGTATTTTCAAACAGCTGAAGATGCCTCTTAACGAAAAGATGAAATACGTACAGAAGCTCGTAAAACTCCACCTGCGTCCCATATCCCTGGTACAGGACGAAGTAACCGATTCGGCAATAAGGAGATTGCTTTTCGATGCAGGAAATGAAACCGACGATCTCATGACTCTGTGCGAAGCCGACATTACATCCAAGAACGAAAAGACGGTAAAAAAACACAGACGCAACTTCATACTCGTGCGTAAAAAACTTGCAGAAGTAGAAGAAAAAGATGCTCTTAGAAATTTCAAGAACCCTATTACCGGAGAAATAATAATGAAATATTACAACCTTGTTCCCGGTAAGGAAATAGGGATCTTAAAGGAAAAAATAAAAAACGCCATATTGGACGGAATCATAGAGAACGATTACGCCCAGGCGTTGGATTACATGCAGCGTGCAGCCTCCGAAATGGGACTGGAACCGGCAGAAAACAAATCTTAAGCCGGAGCTTAAAAGACATACCTCAAAGTAAGGCCGGCTCCCGTCCAATCAAATTCCGACTCCGGCACAAAATAATAACCCGGACGGTAATCCAGAGATATTACAAAAGGAACCTTGAGGAATCGGTATTCCATTCCAGCCTGTGCCAAAAAGCCTATGGCCAACCCTTTGGAATGATGGTCGTCGCTCCATATTCCGGATCCCACTCCGCCGCCATAATAATAATTCCATACACCGTCTGTATTTATCGGCAAATCCTTTACAACCTGATAAACACCTTCCAGTGCAAATCCGTATCTATTCACACCGGTAGTGGCCTCTACCCTGTCGCCGTTGGAGATATATCTCTGGTAAGAGACCTCCGCTCCGGCGGTTCCGCGCAATCCAATAGTATTAAGGCCATTAACAGTTTGGGCATCTGCAATGCCGAAAAACATAAGCGAAAAGGCTACGGTAATTAATAATTTTTTCATAATATTTCCTGTTAAAAAATAATTCTACTGCAAAGTTAACACCAAAAAAATAATATAAGACAACTATCGGTTTCTTCTCTTTTATTGCTATCTTTGAACGTTTAAACCTATTTCTCACATTCTAAATTTAAAACATGAAAGACAAAAGACGTTTGAATAAAATTCTCAAACTGGTATTTTCCCTAATTATTTTCTTTTTCATTTGGTTTGCACCGGCCGCAATATTCGGCATTTCGGGACTTACAGTAATAGAACAAAGAGTCATGGCGATCTTCGCTCTGGCAACGCTTTTCTGGGTACTGGAAATCATCCCCGTATGGGCGACCTCCGTTCTTATCATAGGGTTGTTTCTATTTACGACTTCCGACAGCTCATTATTTTTCTTGCGGCCCGAACACCTGCAAAACGGACAACAGCTCGGAACACTCATAAGTTACAGAGCCCTTTTCGCCACATTCGCCGATCCGCTTATCTTTCTTTTCATAGGCGGCTTCGTACTCGCAATTGCAGCGCCTAAATGCGGTCTGGACGTAACTCTGGCAAGGATCCTTTTAAAACCATTCGGTAATAGATATGAATATGTCCTGCTGGGATTCCTCATAGCTACCGGATGTTTCTCAATGTTTCTAAGCAATACTGCAACGGCAGCTCTGATGCTAACATTCCTGACCCCCATATTCAAAACTCTTCCTGAAAACAGCAACGGAAGGATGGGACTCGCACTGTCCATTCCTATAGGAGCCAATATAGGAGGAATGGCAACCATAGTAGGGACACCGCCTAATGCCATAGCGGTAAAATACCTTAATGCCGCACCTTTCAACATGAACATAGGATTTATGGACTGGACTGAAATAATGCTGCCTATAGTAATAATCCTTTTGTTTATGGCATGGATCGTACTAATAAAGATGTTCCCTTTCAAAAGTCAAACAATAGATATAAAAATAGAAGGCAAGGCTCAAAAAAACACTAAAGCAATAATAACATATGTTACATTTGCGGTAACAGTTCTTATGTGGCTTTTAGACAAGGTTACCGGAGTAAATTCCAATATAGTTGCAATGATACCGATCTGTGTATTCGCAATGACCGGTATTCTCACTAAAGACGACCTCGGTAAAATAAACTGGAGCGTATTATGGCTGTTCTCCGGAGGATTCGCCCTCGGCCTGGGCCTTAAAGCTTCCGGACTTGCAAATCACGTTATAGAAACGATACCTTTCGGAGAATGGTCGCCGCTCGTTCTAATAATAGGGAGCGGACTCCTTTGCTGGGTATTATCCAATTTCATATCGAATACCGCAACGGCGGCGCTTCTGGTACCGATCCTCGCCGTAGTAGGATCGGCTATGGACAGCACGCTTGCTCCGCTGGGAGGCGTCTCCACCCTTATAGTAGGAATTGCAATGTGCGCTTCTCTTGCAATGTGCCTGCCGATAAGCACTCCGCCTAATGCACTTTCATTCTCAACCGGCTGCATAAAACAGAAAAATATGATAAAAGTCGGGCTTATAATGGGAATAGGAGGAATGGCCATCGGATACCTCTTCCTCATTCTCGGAGGGACATACGGATTATTGTAAAATTTAAACTTGAAATAGAAAAAGGACGGGAATTAAATATTCCCGTCCTTTTTATTTATCATATTTGATTCATCATCCTCATAATGGCTGCGTTTGGTAAAATATTTGCCGAAACCCGACAGCACCTTCGAAAAACGGACAAGAAAACTCTTCCACAACGACCCGTCTGCACTCAACGTCCCTGAAGATGTGGTAACCCTGGTTTTCCTGCAAGTAAGTAATTTTATCTTTCCATCCTTTTTAAGCCCGAGAGCCATGATCCCGTCGTCTCCGCCGCGCAAAAGATCTACACGATATCCTGTTTTTCTTCCGGCGGCAATGACATAAGAAAAAACCATTCCCCTTACGACAAGTTCGGGGCGTCTTATAAATAACATCCGTAAATGAATATCTCTCAGGAATTCATAAAATGCGAGACTTGCGGCCGGGCGTTTTTTATCCGGGATGAAGCTCCATAATGAAGATACGGCAACGATGCCTGGTCTCTGCAGTTTTTCTATAACGGTTTGTATATAATACGGAGGGTACATGGTATCGGCATCTATTCCTATATAATATCTGCCTACGGCATGTTCAAGCCCGCAAAGACGTGCATAGCCGCTGCTCTGCCTGCTTTCAAAAAAAGATTTCACTCCGGCCCTAATAAAAATTTCGCCCGTCCTGTCCGAAGAATTGTTATCTATCCCTATGAACTCCACCGGATAAGGACATGAATTATCAGATAATGACCATAAACAGGCAGTCAGCCGGCTCTCTTCATTGTGGGCAATTATAACTACCGAAGCAACCGGGTCTTCACAAGAAAATCCAGAGAAATTATGCGAGATCGTTTCAAAGACATCTTCACTTATATTCCCATACGGCTTTTCAAAAACGCCGGTGTATTTTGAATACCATTTGCCGGAAATACGGCCCGGTTCCCTTTTGATACGACTCTTCATACGACTTAATATTTTTCGAGGGGAGATATTTCATCCAGGACTTTTTGCATTTGGGTCTTCCACGACAGTTCAGGATATACTGAACTTCTTATTTCTGCGGGATCGAATGTTTTTCCGAAGTAGAAATCCACTATCCGCCCTATATCCACCGGAGTATCGTCGGCAGGAACCTTTAGGACATAAGGCTTGTCATCGAAATTGTCATCGTTTTCGGAATATACAAAAGGAATCCCCCTGGCCGCATATTCCATATTCTTAAGGGATTTCATACGGGATATACCGCTCCGGTGACGTCCCAGACTTGCAATTCCGATATCGGCCTGTTCGAACGAGTTATCCAGATCGGCTCCATATTCAGGCCCTGCGAAACATACGTATTTCTCTATGGAATTCTCACTGCATATATTCTTTATCCGGGATATTTCATTTCTGTCGCCGTATCCGACTATCCGGAAAAACACTTTTACCTGTCTTTCAGTTTTATAATATTCAGCCATTCCGGCAACGATCCTGTCGTATCCGTGCCAGAAATGAAGTTCGGCCACTCCCAGCATATTAAGTTCGTACATATCATTCCTCTGCCCGTCCTTGACTTTTATCATGTCGAAATTTATGCCGTTTGAGATTCTTATAGTCCGAACGCCGAAAATATTTTCATATCCGGAATAAGTTACCATACGGTAAATATAAGAAGCAAGTTTCTTTCTGAATACTTTATCTATCAACAATTTCATCTTGTCGGTAAAAGAAGAGCTCCCGTATTCTCCGTCATATGGAAAAGTAGGAATTTCCATTACGACACGTGTCCCCGAGGCTCCCGACTTCTTTAAGAATCTTATCAAAAAAGGATTTGCATTATGATAAGAACGGATATACAGCAGATCTATATTATTATCCTCAATATATCTTTCAAGCCCGGCATAACAGACCCTTTTCCTTATTTTGGCAATTGTTCCCTTTCCATAATTTTCAAGGACCCGGCCGTCTATCATTCTTTTATGATATCCGCCATCGTCAATAGAAAGATAGCACAACACGGTTTCAACGCCGCAGGCTTTTAATGCCTCTACCTGATAACCTATCTTCTTACTTATCCCGTTGTAGGGAGCAAATCCGTGAAATACAAGATATAGAGCCTTCATTCCATTACTGTTTTTCTCCGGTACTATTTTTTTTCATGCCACCTCGTATCATATCTCTTATTTTTAAGACAACAGACCTAAGGTTATAGGTATGAGTGAGTTGTACATAGGCCAGACTTACCGCAAAAAAGACCGTACCCTTTATTATAAAACTTAATAATGTGCCACAGCCGGCGGCAAAACCCTGCATAATCTCAAATATCAATATCAATATGCAGCCGAGGATGAGAGGCGAAACGAATTGTCTAAAAAAAGGAACGAGACTTAAAGATAATGTAAATCTGTATAGAAGTATATAGCTTTGTATGAAATTTATTATGAATGCTATACATATGCACCATGCTACGGCCTCAAGTGTCCCGAATATGAAAATACCCGTCAGGATGCCCGCTATATTTAATACGGCCGATAATAATCCGCTAAAAAATAAAGTTTTGGTATCATTTGCGGCCTGAAAGATGGATCCGGAAGTGGACAGGACAATTTGTATACCTACGGTAATGGAAAGTATGCGGAAAACCGGAACGGCCCTCATCCATTGATTTCCAAAAACGATAAGTATAATTTCCTGCGAAGTAAACCACAAAAACACCGACAGAGGTATTCCTATGAAGGCAAGTAGTTTGACTATCTTCAAATAAGACCACGACAAATGCTTAAGATCTTTCTGAAAATCAGAAAGGACAGGATGCATTACGGGGGTAATTACGTGAGTTATATTCTGCAGAGGCAGCATCATAAGCCTGTAAGATTTCTCGTAATACCCCAATAACGACATCCCCATATATTTGCCTATGAGTAATTTGTCGAGGTTGCGGCTGAAAAAATTAATAATATTGAAAAGGAACTGATAAAACGAATATGAAAATATTTTTTTTATTGAAGATAAGCCCCATGATGACCGCACTTTCTGGGGATATTTCATATAACTGACAACAAAGACCATTATGCTGGAAAATATAGGATTTATAAGAAGTGCATATAATCCGGCTCCGGAAAACGCGGCGATTACGGAAACCGTTCCGCCTGCAAATTGGATTATTACCGTACGCCAGGCTATGAACCTGAATTCCTTATTTTTCATAAGCAGGGCGTTGGGAACTATATCGGCGGCATTAAAAAATAAAATGACAGACAACAACCGGCATATAGGCTTTAGCACGGAAGATTTATAGTAATCGGCCACCGCTCCCGAAAAAGAAAAGAAACATATCGAGATGATTAGTCCTATCCATAATGTGAAAGAAAATATATCCGAAAGCTCTTTTACGGAAAGTTCTTTTTTCTGAATTACGGCCGGAGCTATTCCCAAATCGCCAAGGACTCCGAAAAATGCAATTATTACGGTGGCAATGGCAACTATGCCGAAATCCGACGGACTTATGAGACGCGCCAGAATGGCCGTAACCAAAAGGGATATGCCCATTCCGAAATACTTGGAAAAGGCGGTATACGCAACGCCGGATATCAACTGTTTTTTAACGGACGACATATCAGGAAGCGGATTTAAAAAATGCCTTCACCGGCAAAACTACAGGGAACAGGAGTATTATAATATTCTTCAACCTTATTAATTTCAAATAAGACCCGCGCAGACAAAAAAGAAAGACTCTGAGGCGTTTTCCGATCGTCAGATAATGTGCTTCGTATATGGCCGGGTTAATAATGTAACATATGAGTCTTTCAATTAATTTTTCATCCCCGGTTTTTTTTGCATGTTCTTTGGCATAACGGGACAATTCCTTTACGACCGTCATATATCCTGAAATGTTTACAAACGAATACTTTTTGGTTGTAATTGATCCGCTCCGCATCCTTCTTTTGAAATAGGGCTCGGGGATCATCCCTACACGCCCGGCCTTAATATATGAAATAGCGGTGAACAACTCGTCCTCATGTACTATACCCCCGTAAAAGGTCAAATCGTTATTTACAAGAAAAAACCTGTTAACAAAATTAAGGCACACGGATGCTCTGTATATGTTTTTTGTTAATAGCCTCTCCAGAAGTTCCGGTCCTCCGTAAACACGATCTTCCAGATATACGGCCCTTCTGTAATCCTGCACATCACACTTTATTTCCTCTTCGCAAAACGAATCGGCATCGAATAAGACGAAATCCAGATCTTCCCTCTCACATTTTTCGTAGCATGAAGCAAAAGCTCCGGCGTCAAGAAGGTCGTCGCTATCCATGAAATAAATATATTTCCCGGAGGCTATGCGCATTCCTGCATTGCGTGCAGCTGAAAGGCCCTGGTTTTCCTGTGAAATTACCGTTATCCTCTTGTCGGCATCCTCCAGACTTTTTATAACCGACGTACTCCCGTCAGTGGAGCCATCGTTTACTATAATGATTTCCAAATCTCTAAAAGTCTGATTCATTATACTCTCCACAGCTTCCCTTACATATGCTTCGGTATTATATACCGGTATGACAACGCTTACCTTGGGAACATACATATGCTATTCTGATTTAATCCATTTTTTCTCAGTGAAATCATAATGTTTTATGACTCTGGCAGGATTTCCAACGGCAACCGAAAAAGGAGGAATGGAGCGCGTAACTACGCTGCCGGCTCCTACAATACTATGTTTGCCTATGGTAACGCCAGGCAGCACAACGGAATTAGAACCTATCCATATATCGTCCTGAAGAACGATTTCGGCTGTCTCCACATTTTGCAGCCTTATTGGAATATCAACGTCGGCGAACCCGTGGTTCAGACCAGATATTGTAATATTCTGGGCAGTTATGACTCCGTTCCCCATGCGTACCGGGCCTATGAGCGTATTGTAAAGTCCGATATGACACCCATCTCCTATGACTATATCTCCGCACATATTATTAAGAGTACAATGCTGCTCCACCACCGACCGCATACCAACGACAATGGCATTAAAGGGAACCACATCTTTCCTTACCGAACCGTAAATCCTGCAGCCTCTGCCGCGGTGAATGTACAGAAATCGCAACAAAAACATCCAACGTCTGGGTCTCGCCTTTACAGGATGTACCATAAGATTCAAAAGCCGTTTTTTCAAAACGGGATGACCTTCCAGCTTTTTCTTTATGTTTTTGACGTTCATATTTTGAGTAACCAATTTAATAAAAATTTGCAAATCTCCTATAATCAGAACGCAATAACCGCTGAAACGCCAAAGGCTTCTCCTGAAAAAGAAGGGACGGCGGAAGCGAATATATGCCTCCGCCTATCGTGTCCGAATATTTTAAAGAGCAGCGCATCGGTACTGGGAGCCATCCAATAACCTACTCTGGCTCCCAGTATTCCTATTCCTGCGCCGGCAAGTACATCGGTAAGGTAATGTTTATTTGCATACATGCGAATAAATCCCGTGGAAACGGCCACCCCGTATACGGCGGTAGCAATCAACGGATATTCCCTGCCATAAGAAATACGGAAACTTTCGGCTCCCATAAATGCCATGGCCGCATGTCCAGAAGGAAAAGAATGGAAAGAACTGCGGTCGGGACGTCTTTCCTTAACGGAATATTTAAGCATGGCCGATATTGAATATGTGGTCGCAGCCGATACGGCCAAAACGGCACCCCTGCGCATTAAACCGTAACGGGAAACGCCATTGTAAATATCAGTAGCTATAAGAAAAACAACAGGAGAGAATTCTGCTGCACCGGCAAGCAATGACGTCTTATGATCTCCCGCATTTATAAATCGCTGAAACTCTCTGTTGACGTGTCTCACGCCTTTTATATAAAAAGAAGCCGACCCGGCTCCGACAAGGGCGAGCGGTAATATAAGACCGGAAGACCTGAATTTATACGAACAGGAAGACGTATCTCTTCCATAATCGACTATGTCCTGCGCATATATCGACGAACAGAAGATAACTAATATTAAGGGCAGCAGTATGTTTTTCATAAATCCGGTACAAATATAGCACCGGATTTCTTTACAAAACACTGATATAAAAAAATAAAGCTACTTTGCCATTATTTTGACAGACGATTTTCCCAGACCTTCGGCCCGGGCTGCAAATATTATTTCGCCCTTCTTTTCAGAAGATGAAATTATAGCAGTTAATTGTCCGCTGAAAAGATGCATGTGCGGTTCCTGAAACGATTCCAGACAGGTAGGATCTCCGTTTGCGGAAGCTATGAACGTTCCGGATCCTGAAACGGAGAAATTTACCAGAAGAGAAGCCGAAGGACATATGTTTCCTTTTTTGTCGACCACCTTTACGTTTATAAATACCAGATCCCTGCCATTTTCCGAAATGATCTTGCGGTTTGGGGTAAGAACAAGATGATCCGGTTTGCCGGCTGTCCTGATAATTTTTTCATCGGCGGCTCTGCCTGCGGAATCATATGCTATTACCTTAAGTTCTCCCGGCTCATATTCAACATCGTTCCACATAAGACGGAAACGCGACATATTATCTTTCATGTTTTTGCACCGTACGCCGCAGCTTCTGCCGTTTACGAACAATTCAGCCCGGGGATAAGATGTATACACAAAAACTGGCGTTTTTTTACCTTCCCTTCCGGGCCAGGTCCAGTGAGGCAAAATATGAAGCGTAGGAGATTTTTTATTCCACACGGAACGATAAAGATAATATCTGTCCTTTGGTATGTATGCCAGATCTATAATGCCGAAAAGCGAACTGTGGCTCGGCCAGGCATCCGTATCATAAGGAGAAGGTTCCCCCAGATAATCGAATCCGCTCCATACGAACTGACCTATTACCCATGGATAATCGTCGTCGGCTGCAAGATCATCGTCGGGTATATTGGACCATGTGCAATATTCCGTATCGTATGAAGAGGACTGGTTGCCGGGATGCAATGCATTCGCTTTCTTTTCAGGAGGGAAGAAATACACACCTCTGGAACTTACGGTTGATGCAGATTCGCTGGCGAACAACAATCCCTGCGGCAAAATAGAATAGGCTTTTTCATAATATGGGACCTTGTAATTAAATGCCGGAATATCCAATGAAGCAGCAAATCCATTTTTAAGGACGCTTCCTATCTGATCCATGCCGCACGTTACCGGTCTTCCAGGATCTTCGTTGTGACATATGGAAATAAGGCGTCTTGCAACAAGATATCCGTAAGGAGACCGCTGTTCGCCTACTTCGTTTCCTATACTCCACATTATAACGGAAGGATGATTACGGAAATGTCTTATCATATCCCTTGTATCGGTTTCGGCCCATGCGTCGAAATAAAGATTATAACCGTTCCTGCACTTAGGAGAGTTCCAACTGTCGAATGTCTCCGGGACAACCATCAGTCCCATTTTGTCACACAAAGAAACAAGCTCAGTCGAAGGCATATTATGCGCGGTTCTTATGGCATCGCAGCCCATATTCTTAAGAAGCTCCAGTCTGTATTTTAAAGCAGAAACGTTCAGCGCGGCACCAAGCGGCCCCAGATCGTGATGCAGGCAAACGCCGTGTATCTTGCGAATTTTTCCGTTGAGTAAAAAGCCCTTGTCAGGCCTGAATTCAATAGTACGGATCCCAAATTTAGTGGAATATTCGTCCGCCAGACGGTCTCCGCAATATATCCTGGACTCGGCGGTGTATAACGAAGGTGTTTCAGGAGACCATAAGGACGGCTCCGGAATTATAAAATTCTGGCGGGCCGGGAGTGAATCGTAAATTCTTTCCTTGTTCTCCTTTACGGCAACAACATCGCCGTTTTTATCTTTTATTTCCGTATGAATTCTAAGCAGCGTCCCGTTTGCCGCGCCTGCTACCTTCATTTGAAGTTTTACAGAAGCATAATCTCCGCCGACATAAGGAGTAGTAACATAAGTCCCCCAAACAGGTATATGAATCTTGTCTGTTATAATAAGATGCACGTTTCTATATAAGCCGGCTCCGGAATACCATCTCGAAGATTCGGGCTTGTTATGAAGATGTACCTTTAACGTATTGGCCCCGGGATTTACGGCATCCGTTATATCACAGTAAAAAGCACTGTACCCATACGGCCTAGCCCCGACCTTTTCCCCGTTGACATAAACTTCGGCGTTGCCCATTGCTCCGTCGAACAGCAGTGTAACCGTCCTGTCTTTTATATCATTTTCGGATAATTCTATATTTCTTTTATAAATCCCCGTTCCTACATATGGCAGTCCGCCGGTTCGGCCTGTTTTAAGGGTGGACTTCTTTTCCATATTCTGCGTTACGATAACCTTTTGCAGGTCGTTCCCCCTGTCGAAAGGGCCGTATATGGCCCAGTCATGTGGTACGCTGACCTTCTTCCATTTAGATCCGGGCGTCTCTTCTCCTCTGATGAATTGCCAATCGTTTTGCAGCAAAAGCTCGCGGCGTTCGCTGTAAGCTTTTGCCGGAAACGATAAGGACATAAGAAATATTGAAATCAAAAAAAGATCGATCCTTCTCATAATTTAATTTTTGAATGCGTCCAGAGCTTCGGTTGGAGTCCCGTTTACAAAGCACCCCTTCTTGTATCCGCCATTATATCCCACAGGAGCTTCGGGTTCCCAATAAAATATTCCCTTGCATTCTCCTCCGGTATTATTCTTCGCCTTGTTTTTCAAATCGGTTAAAAAGGCCCTGCACTCTTCGGCCTTATCGTAATCCATTCCTACTTCACATATCATTACCGGTTTACCGTATGTTTTATACAGCGTATTTATATTGGCTATACATGTATTTACCGGCGTTTGCCAACCGTCTGCTTCGGGATAAAGAGACATACCTATCATATCATATTCGCCGCCATATATTTTCAGCACTCCGAATATCCTGTTGTACAGCGATATATTGTCTCCGCTGTCTATGTGGATTATTACCATGGCATTCGGAAAGACTTTCTTCACCGCATTATAACCGGCATTTACAAGATCGGCGTAATTCTGACCGTTCTTGTAAGATCCGAGCGGATATAACATCCCGCCGCGCGTTTCATTCCCAACCTGAACCCATTTCGGCTCAACTCCGTATGCCATAAGCATGTTCATCATTTCGGAAGTGTGATCGGCAACTGCCTTCTTGAGTTCGTCCATATCGAAATCAGCCCATGCAGCCGGGGTTTTCTGATTTCCGGGATCGGCCCAGGTATCGCTGTAATGGAAATCTATCATTACATCAAGACCGAGAGCAGCCGCACGACGTGCCTTTACAAGTACGTCCCCGGCATTGTTCCATCCTTCGGAGGGATCGACCCATACCCTGAGCCGTATGGCATTTACTCCGTATTCCTTTAACAGGGCCATGCATTCGGTGGCAACGCCGGTCGAATCATAAAAGATATTACCTTCTTTTTCCAGCTCGGTAATCCAGCTAACATCGGCTCCCTTTGCGAAAACATTTTCCGTAGATATAATATTGGTTCCCGTTCCGTTTCCTCCTCCGTTATCATTATTCTTGTTGCAGGAGAAAAGCGTTACGCATATTATAAATGCGGCAGCCGGAAAAATATATTTTAAAAATCTCATGTTAATTTGCTGTTATGGTATACTTTAATTGTGAAGGATCGTTAAGATCCAATGTTATGGTGCAGCTTCCCGCCGCTATGGACGGCATAAACTCGGTAGTACCCGGTTCAAGTATCCCGTCGGAATTGGAATCCGTATAAGCCCAGTTCCAGTCGCCGTTTATGATGAACTTGATTCCATACGTTCCCCAACTTGACGGATTACAGGTTGCCGTCCATAATTTTGAAGAACTGTCATAGGTCATTACATCTGAAGTAAGAGACCATTCGTTGAAATCTCCGAGTACGGATATGGATGTAATGGCGGTTTTACTCCATGAACGGGAAGAATCGTTAAAATTTGCTTCTATGTAAAAATATCCTCCGGCATCGAACCATATGTTCCATTTGTCGGAAGAACAGTATAGTCTGTACAACCCGGTATTATCTACGGGAGCCGAACCATATATTTTTCCGGTTCCGTCGGAAGCATCGGAAAACATAAAGTTTTCCCACTCTGAAGCATTGTAGAATCCTGTATATTTTGCATCGCTCGAAGACGAATATAACGAAGTTTTTACAATTGAATTGTCGTCCTTGTCTACAATATACATCCATTGCGAAGAAGGGACTGCATAATCATTATCTGCGGGCCATTTATCATCTCCTCCGCCGATGGACTGTTCTCCGTCCTTTAATACATAATTACTGCCGTCGAGGTAAATGAACAAGGTATATGTCCCGGCGGAAGGGATAGAAAGACCGGTTGCCCCGCTGCCCTTTACAAAAGAAACGGAGCCATCCGCACCTAGCCCCAGCGAGAAAGGAAAATCTTTTGCGGCATCATTGTCCGTTCCGGTATTTATGTCATATAATTTTCCCGTACCCGAAATATTTACGGTCTCATTATCATTTGCGGTAGTAATAACAACTCCCCATAAATGATCGTCGGAATCGAACGTCATTGCCATTTCTTTTCCTTCTTCGGATGCCGTCATTTCCGGAATATTTATGGCAGACCAGTGTTTGGCAGCCCTGCTCATATAAACGTAATGGCATCCTTTGGTCTCCGGGAACCAGCAGCTCCACATCGTACTTTTATCCGAAAGAAGGAAAGGTGTCCCCTCTTCGGAATTGTTGCCCCATACGGTTCCGTCGTTTTCTACGAAATAGAAATTCTGCCATGTACCTTTAGTTACCGCAAAACCTTCATACTCTCCGTCCTCATTTGCCGAAGTAAGCTTGGCCAATATTGTCTGTTCGGAATTGGTAGAGCGCATGCTGACTTTAGACATATCTATTACATAAGCCGTTACATTAACAATAATTACAGAGCTGTATAATGGTTCCATATTGTTCCCTATTACGGACTTTATTCTTATATATAAAGGTGCCGAAACGTCTTTTTCAAAACCTAAAGCCAGAACTATAGTATTAAGCTGTTTAACGGTATACTGATATGAATATACTCCGTCTTCCATCTGCTCATTCCTGAGAGTTCCCGAGAAATCCCGGCTTGCGCTGAATTGTACGGTATTGGTTATAGCATAATTCCGCGCCCTGTAAGACGTGTCGCTTAAAGTTAAAGTTCCGTTGTCGGTCCAATATAACGAAAGAGCCAGATCCGAAGAGTTCTCAACTTTAAGCACTATGGATTCATCAGATGTGCTGCCGGCTACTACTGCATTAAATGCAGTAGTAAGTTTTTCTCCGTCATTGCTGCATGAAGCAAATAAAAGGACGGCGGACAGTAAGAAAACTATTTGTTTTAATATTTTCATTTCCGTGAAGTTTAAATCGGTTAATAATTTTCATTATGAAGATTGGGGTTGGACGAGAGTTCCGTTGATGGTATAGGGTAAACATTATATTTAGAATCTACCTTTTTACCGTCCTTGACCCCGCCTTTCCACTGCCAGAGATAATCTCCTCCCGTAAACAGGCCGAATCTTATAAGATCGGTGCGTCTTGTACTTTCCAGATACAACTCTCTGGCACGCTCGTCTATAATATAACCGAGAGTCATATCAGCATCCGAAATATCTCCGGAATCGTTTCCATAAGCCCTTTCCCTTATTTTATTCAAATACCCCAGGGCATCGGCTCTTGTCGCTCCCTTACCTCCGCGAAGCACGGCTTCGGCAAACATAAGATATACGTCCGACAAACGGAAAACAGGGAGATCAGTATCCACTCCGTTAGAACTCGTATTTGAAGCAGCTTCTCCGCTATCCGTAATATTGCTCCATTTTTCACAGAAATATCCTTCGGACTGATCGTCTACAGATCCGTTGAGGTATTGTGTCTGGCCGTCGCGATAAAACATGGCTCTTTTGTCCGTATTACCGGTAACATCAGAAAATTTAGATGTAAATTCGCCTCTTAATCTGAACATGCCCCAGCCGCTGGATATTCCGTAATTTGCAGGATCCTGTGAACTGGTACTTCCGACTTCTCCGCAAACAATATACGTTGTAGCTCCCCATGAAACAGTATGATCTGCATCCACTTCAAAAGAGAATATTATCTCGTCGGTACGTTTTTGATTGTCGGCATTGAATAATTCAGAATAATCGGAATACAGGGAAAAGCCGTATGCCATAACCTTTTTACAATAAGTAATACAATCGGAATAATGATCCTCGGAAGTATAAACTTCTGCATTCAAATAAAGTTTTGCCAGCAGAGCATCTGCTGCGGCACTCGAAGCTCTTCCGTATTCACATTCCGAAGGAATAGGAAGCTTATCTTCTATTTCCGTCAATTCGGATTCAATATACGAGAATAATTCCTTGCCGGTATATGCCGGAGGAGTATACGCTCCTACCGGATCATTTTCATCTACAAATGGTCCCTGCCCGTAAAGATCGAGCACATAATAGTATGCAAGCGCCCTCAGAAAACGCGCTTCGTTTCTTTCGTTTTTTATTTCCGTTTGTTCCCCTTCAGTAAAGCCGGAAATACGGTTGTCAGTGGAATTACGTACGAATTCGTTGCAGAGAGCTATGGTATAATACAACCTGTAATATACGTCGGTAATCCAGGGATCGTTGTCATCCCATGAGATATATGTAAGATCCCCTATATTATCTCCTTCCAGCCACGTACTGGCTATTTCATCGGTAGGAGCTTCCTGCATGTTAAAGTATCCGCGCATTAAATCATACCCGCCGTTGCTTGCAATATCGGCGTTCCCTCCGCCTTTCTCCTGACCTGCTATTACATAAGAGGCATAAAGCTTGGCAAGAACCGATTTATAATTGGCTGCGGTAGTATATACGCTGGCGGAAGTAGTCTTCTTAACCGGGCTTTGATTCAAATCCCCGGCACAGGAAACAATAGCCAGAGAGAATATGGATATTATTATATATGATATTATTTTTTTCATTGCTAATCCTCCTTAATATTAAAATTGCAAACCTACGCCAAGTGAAAAAATACGCGGTCTGGGATAGAAAGAGTTGTCCATTCCGTTAGGAACTTCCGGATCCACTCCGTCATATTTCGTAATTGTAAAAACATTTTGAACCATTGCGGACAAATTTATTTTACACCATTTAAGCACATCCAGATTATAAGAAAGTGTCATGTTGTCCATTTTAAGAAAAGAAGCATTCTGCACATAGTAATCCGACAGATACTGTCTGGACTGGAATCCCGTTTTCAGATAGCTGGAACTTAAATTGTTCAATTGGTAAGAATTATAAGACATCGTACTCCAGGCTCCGGTATTCATCGACATTCCGTTGTACACGTAGTTTCCGAGATTTGCTCTGAAGCTCATGCTCAAAGACCATTTTTTATAATTAAAATCCGTACTGAACCCGAAGATCCATTTCGGAGCCGGAGAATGATAATGGTAAAGATCGGCACTGGTTATCTTGCCGTCCTTATTTAGGTCGGCATACTGCCCTTCGATAGGTTTTCCGGTTTCCTGATCGTACAATTGCTTATAAACATAAAAGCTGTACGGTGCATAACCTTCCGTAAGGACCTGAAAATAATAAGAATCTATTACGGGACCTACGGAGGTATTTACGGTTTTCGTCCCCTTTACCAACGATAGATTCGTAATTTCACTTTTCTGCCTTGTGACATTAAAGTTCATACGTACGGTCATATCCTTCGTCTTTACGGGAACGACATTCAAGGTAAATTCCAGACCATGACTTTTTACATTACCAACATTCGTAAGTATCTGCTTGTCAAAATTAGTACCGGCCGCAGTCGGTACCGTTGCAAGCAGGTCCTTTGTTTTGCGGTAATAATAATCCACGCTGCCGCCAAGACGATCGTCAAAGAACCCGAAATCAAATCCGGCATTATACGAATCCGTAGTTTCCCATTTCAGATCCGAAACATATGCTTCCGGTCTGTATGTATAAACAGGCGTACCTCCGAAAATATATTGAGCTCCGTCCTGGCTATACGTATACACCGGTAAATAGTTATAATTACCTATTCCAGCCTGTTGTCCGGTTACACCGTAGCTCAGACGCAGTTTCAAATTGCTGACGATTTTACTCTCCTTTAAAAAAGACTCCTCGGAAGCATTCCATGCAAGAGCAACCGAAGGGAAAGTCCCCCAGCGGTTATTCTTGGAAAAACGTGACGTACCGTCCCTTCTTGCCGTAGCCGTTATCATATATCTCGAATCGTATATGAAATTGACACGGGCATAATACGAAAGCAGCACATGCCTTTCATCCGTAGCTGCCGAGGTGGATTGTACATCTCCGGCTACGTTTTTCTCTATATATTCTTCATTAGTATCTTTCCAGTATTGATAATCATAACCGGCAGTAGCATCAAGAGTACTTTTTATAGATTTGAAGTCCATTGTATAATTGAAATAAGCGGTAAGGACCCTGTTGTGATTTTTCTGAGGCCCGTAGGAATATCTGCGACCGCCGCTCATTATATATTCATATGCAGTTTCAGGGACATATACGTTCCCTTTCCCTTTGGAATAATCGTAACCGGCCGTAGTATGAAACTTCAGGCCCTTGACCCATGGTAGAATATAATCCATATCTATATTTCCGATGAGACGGTAGACGGTACTTTTAGATCTATACTGATTAAGAAGCCCTACGGGATTCGGCACGGCTCTGGTAACAGGAGTACCGGTACCATCTACGACTTCGGTATAACCGTTGAAAAGTGAATTCCCAGAATAAATAGGGATAGTCGGATTCATGGTGGATCCTCCCCATATCGCATCGGTTTGTGCAAAACGGTTTTTACTCATACTCCCTTTCAAATTAAAATTGAATTTCAGGGAACCCTTAAGAAAAGAAGGAGAAAGTGACATGCTTCCCGTATATCTTTTTGCCCTGTCAGTCATCAGGACACCGTTCTGGCGATAAAGGCCGGCAGAAAACCTGTACGGAAAATCATCACGAAAACGTCCGGCGACGCTCAGATTATTGTCCGTTCCGTAGGCATTATCAAAAATAGCCTTGTTCCAATTAGTATTGGATGCCCCCAGCAAAACCTTTTGTTCATCAGATCCTTTTGCATTTACTATTCCTGAAAACTCCGATCTGGACAGCATGTTTGCGTATTTGAAAGGAGTTTGTAAAGACTGCGTAGTATTGAAATTTACGGTAAACTTCCTGATCCCGGTACCTTTTTTAGTAGTTATCAATATAACTCCGTTGGAAGCTCTGGAACCATAAATAGCAGTAGAAGAAGCATCCCTGAGAACCGTTATGTTTTCTATATCATTGGGATTTATCATACTTAAAAAATTGGAACTTCCGCTTACGCTGCCCCCTATTTCCAAAGGGACTCCGTCTACTACAATAAGAGGATCGTTGGACGCATTAAGTGATGCACCACCACGAATACGTATCGTACTACCGGAAGTAGGAGAGCCGCTCGAACTCATTATCTGCACTCCGGCAATCTTTCCGTTTATAAGTTGTTCAGGAGAATTTACGGCAAGCGATCCATTGAAATCCTTGCTGTTGACGCTCGAAACGGACCCGGTGAGGTCTTTTTTCCGCTGAGTTCCATAACCTATTACGACCGCCTCGTTAAGGACCATCACATCCGTAGCCATCGTAATTTTCATAGTCCCGGTAGCCGGAATAGTAACGGTTTTGGAGACATAGCCCAAACATGAAAATTCAAGTGTTTTTATTCCGGATGGAACCGATATGGAAAACCTTCCGGCCGCATCCGTAGAAGTACCTGTTTTAATTCCGGGGACGACCACGCTAACCCCCACGAGAGGAGCCTGGTTTTCATCTTTTACGGTCCCCGTAACCGTTCCGGCCCCGCTCTGGGCATAAGCGGTTAAAGGAAAGACCGCAGCCAGCATCAAGGCCAGGAGCAACAGGGCCTTTTGAAAACGTGTCAAAATCTTATGACTCATAATTTATGTTTTTAAGGTTAATTATTTGTATATGTTCAGTTTTCTCACAGCTTGTTTCTATTCGATCCACATTCCGGACAATTCCAGCATAAAAGGTTTTTCTACCTTGCCGGGAGTAGATAACACAACAGCATCGGTCATCCCTGCGTCAAAAGGCGGGCAATCGTCGAATAAAAAGGTCTTTCGCATGAACCCCGGATATTGTGCAGGAATAAGATCGGTTGCCGTAGGACTTAAGGAATCGAGAGGAATTTTTATAATTCCACCGGCTTTTTTCAAATCTATTATTTTCGAATAAGTAGAACCGTTCTTGGAAACCAGTCCTACTGAAAGGCTGTCTATCCCCCGTGCCTTTCCTATATCCAAATACAGCATTTCGGAGCCGTAAAGCAATGATCTCAGACCTTTAAGCCTGTAGCCTACATACATGCGGAAGAAAAATTTCTCCGGGATTCCCAGCGGGTCGCAATAATATGAAACTCCGTTTTTCCCGGCAGGTTCCCGGAACAAAGCTTTTATTTTTACATCATACCCGTAACCACGTCCGGACAATACTTCCAGCGAATCCCTGTCGCGATATGCAGACACCAATATCAGCGGATCTTCCGGAGAAACTATAGACACGGTATACTTCTCCTTTTTAGCAAAATCCCAATCGAACGGAGCTCCTTTTGAAGCACCTGGAAAACTGACGGTTCCGCCCCCTCCGTAAACGGTAATATAATAATCATAAGAAGAAAAGCCCTTTACATGAGATGAGGGGACAATGGCTTCATAATCATATGCTCCGGTCTTTTTCATTTTACTGTGGAAATTATTCAGATTCCAGAAAGACGCCCCGCCGTCATATATCACTACCGAATCCGGTACGAAAGGAGCACAGACCGAAGCACGTATTTTTATATCACGGCCTGCCGGATAAGAGACATCCGAATTATCAGAGACATATATCAAATCGGCATTATCTCCTGGAGCGGCAAATTCCCCAAGCTTTATCGTTCCATATTCAGACCCCGGGGTCCATTTTGAAGCTCTTTCGGCCGCTCCCTTCGCCGCAATAAGATAAACGCCGGGGCGTACACCAAAAGATCCTCCGGAAGCAGTCGTCCCGTAAATATTGCCTTTATTTAAAGGACTAACGGCAAAAGATTCTCCCAGATCGGGAAGTGACAGTTTCATAGAACGGTTTCTCCATGCAATAACCGTTACTTTTCTGTTCAGCGACGGAGTTGCAAAAGGATCGGCAACCGGTATCGCATCAGGCATTACTTCGAGCCTCCATACCCCTTCATCCAGTTTATCCAGAAAATAAGCTCCTGTCCCTTCATACTTTACCGCAGGAGAACTTCCGCATCCTGCTATCTCGTGCAATTCGGAAGGCTTGCATGGCGCCACAGATGTATTATTAGAATAAAAAAACTTTTCGGGAGAATTCAGTTCGCTTAAATCATAATAATAACTGACCCTGAAATCCTTAAAAATCGTATCGCCGGGAAATTTTCCGAAATCGGCTCCGCTGCGGATTGTTTTTGCAGCTTCAGCCGCTATCTTAAGGCTCACGGCCTTTGATGGAGTATACGCCAGATTAAGGAAATGCGTCTGGTACTCCGTATTCGACCAGGCTATTTCCATAGGATCATACGCAAACTGCGTCATCCAGAAAAATCCCGCCGAACGGAAAGACCTTGCTATGGCCGGATACATATAAGAATATGTAAGATCAGCCGCATCGAATTCATAAATCATCCTTTTTTTATCCAGGAAACCCGACAGCGATGAAAACGGGATATTATAATCGTCTACATTAGGCAGGAAATTTCCGTGTCTTGTATGACCGGCAACAAGCCCCGCAGGATACCATTGATAAGTGGTTCCCTGTACCTTGCTATTCAATATCGCTTCCGCTGAAGACGGGTTCTGGCTTATATTATTAAAGACCGGCTTATCACAACCTGCAGCACGTATTGCGTCGTACATACCGTTTATATATCCGGTAATATCTTCAGGGGAACCGTTAAGCATCGGTTCATTCCCTATTTCGAATCCGAGAATCATTTCATCCCTGCCGTACGACCTGCCGGTATAAGGATTCACATGACGTAAAAGAGCAGTTACGTAATGTTTCTGTATTTCTATGGCCTTTTTATCTTCGTTTATCCTGTCTTTAGGAAAATCATATCCGAAACCTTCCGTCCGTATATTATGCTCGGGATACCCGTTACCCCATCCCGACTGCGTGGTAAGTATTACATGTATTCCGCGCTTTTCCAGATCATATATAAGATAATCCAGAAGATTGAGATGCCCGTTGTCCAACAGATTTCCCTCGTGATCGGTAATTTCCACATCCCATATATGTATCCTGTATGCATTTAGTCCGAGCCGTGCAAAATGATACGTATCTTCGTCAATTGCCTTCTTAGGATCAGTCCCGGTATAAATCAGGGCTCTGAATGCATATGCAAAAGGCAGCGTATAGTTCACGCCGAAATATACAGGATCTTTCTTGCAACTTACTCCGGTTCCGGCAACGGCCACTAAAGAGCATATGCAGCCGGCAGCTGTAATAATAATACTTTTAAAACTCATCTTATAATACTCGGTTAAGAAAATATTACGATTTCGTTAAGTAAAAGTACAGGGAAGACTTCCTGCATGCAAGAAGAAATCGGACAATAAAGAATAAAAATCGGACCCACCACTAAGAATCCTCAGGATTCCGTATTATTTTCATCGGCGAACTGCCTCGGCGTTTTTCCGAAATGATTCTGGAAACACTTTGAAAAATAAGAAGATGAAGAGAACCCGACCATATACATAACCTCTGAAACAGTAAATCTTCTTTGCTTAAGAAGCATTGCTGCCTTTTTCAATCTTATTTGCTTTATATATTCCACCGGAGTAGAACCGGTAAGCAATTTTATTTTTCTGTATAATTGCTTTTGATTTACATTCGCCTTTTCACATACGAACAATACGTTCAATGCAGGATCAGCAATATTATCTTCTATTATGCGAGTAATATCCGACAGAAACTTTTCATCATAAGACATGACCTCTATCTTCTCCGGAGTAGCAATTTTTTCTATACGCACTTTGCTTTCTATCTGCTCCTTTGACCGCAGAAGCTGCCTAACCCTCGACAATAATATTGAAGCCTCAAAAGGTTTCGGCATAAACACGTCTATATTAAGGTTTATACTGGCAAGCTCGGTTTCCCTGTCGCCTTTTGCCGTAAGAAGGATGATGGGAATCAAAGAAAGTCTGCCGTCGCTTTTTATACGTTTGCACATTTCGAGTCCGTCCATTACCGGCATCATAAGATCGGCTATTATGAGATCGGGATACATACTGCGGCACAAATACAATCCGGCCTTACCGTTATGTGCCACTTCGCATACATATTCCCCGGAAAGTGTTTCCTTTATAAAATCCGTTATTGCAATATTATCGTCTATTACGGCTATTTTCCTTCGGCCGGACACATGCCCCGGTGTTACGGCTTTGTTCTCCGGTAAAACAGGTTCAGCAGAAACAGATGACACAGGAAGCACTATCGTTATCGTAGTACCGCCTGACTTTCCGGAAAAAGCGGTAATAGAACCGTTATGCATTTCCACATAACTTCTGGCAAGATAAAGTCCTATTCCTGTTCCACTTTTTTCTCCTGCAGTTCTGGAAGACTGGTAAAATCTCTGAAAAATATAAGGAATTTCATTCTCCGGGATCCCCACGCCATTGTCCGAAACCGATATTTTAATTTTCCCTTCATCCGAACGATTCTCAAGTTTCATGGTTATAGTTCCGCCGGCCGGAGTATATTTGCATGCATTTGAAACTATATTATTTACCACGGATTCCATCTTTACCACATCTACGGAAGCATATATTTTTCCCATATCAGATTTGAACAAGAAACTCTTGTCCTCAAAATTATCTTTATATACAGCAAATATACTTCCGCAGAATTCCACAATATCTACTTTGGAAGGGATAAAAAGATCGTCCGGGTTTTCATCCAGTCTGTTAAAATCCATAGCCCTATGAATAAGCGAATTAAGCTTTACGGCATTCTGTCTTATACTTTCAAGCAAGGCCGCGTGCCTACCCTCCTTAATTTCCGAAAGCAGCTTTTCCACCGGAGCCATTATCAGTGAAAGCGGAGTCTTGAATTCATGGGAAATATTGGCAAAGAAGTCCATTTTCAATTTACTTTGTTCAAGCGTCTTCTCCTTTTCTATACGTTCGATGCGCAAATTGTTTCTCACCCTGAAAAAATTTAATATCCACGCAGCCAATCCCAAAAGGAACAATCCGTATATGATTTTTGCAAACAAGGTATAATACCACGGCGGATGTATCTTTATGCAAACAGATTTAGGATTTCTGCCGGGAAGTCCCGTTGCATTAAGAGTATTCACTATCAGGGAATAATTGCCATATTTGAGATTAGCATACGAAACATGATTTATACTAACGGGAAGCAGGGTCCAATCTTTATCTATACCTTCCATCCTGCAAATGAACCGGCTTTTTCTATCAGGAGAGTAATTAAGATCGGAAAACTCAAAATAAAGATGATTCTGATTATACTTAAGGTCAAAACGGTCTGAATATCTTATTCCCGTCCTGCCGTTCACATAAGGTTTGTCATTAACAGAAAATCCGGTAATAAATACCGGCATAGCTTCATGTCTTTTTTTCATAACTGCAGGCGTTGTAACTGCTATTTCATCCACCCCTCCCAAATATACCGTATCTGCGTTTTTATCATAATAAATACAGGTATAAGGATCACCGCCCAAATCCAGACGGCGTGGTTCCAGATCTTTTCCAACCGTCCACACTCCTTCCGAAGTAGATATCCAAACTGCATCACCGACCTGTTCCATGGAAAGCACATCGCTTCTATTGAAATCCCCGAATTTTATAACGGAGCACTTTCTACCTTTGTAAGACAAAACAGCCACGCCTCCTCCGAATCCACACCAGATATTTCCTTCGTCGTCCGCCAACATACACTCCGGCATTTCCCCGGTCCGGCTCTCTATGTCTACCCGTTCTATCTCCCATGAAAGAGCATCTATTTTATAAATTCCGCCTTTGTATAACAATATCCAAACGTCTCCGTTTTTCCCTTCTATCATCTGGTTTATGAAACTGCCCGGCAAACCCTTTCCCGCAGAAAAATTCCGGATAGCCACGCATGATGAAGCTCCTGAAGAAAGAAGATCGTTACGGTCCATAACGAAAACGCCTCCCAGATAAGCTCCCACCCACAATCTTTTGAGACTGTCTTCAAATATATTATAAGCCCAGTTAGCATTAAGGGTTCTTGTCGAATCCACTATGGAATATCTGTAGAATTGCTTTTTACGGTAATCATACCTTATTATACTGCCGTCCGTAGCCACCCACAGATTATGTTCGGAATCTTCATATATGTCTCTTATCCTATTATGGGGGACAGGATATTTTTTGTCGCTCATTTTGTAGGACAGAGACTTCTCTGTCTTTCCGTCATATCTGATAAGACCGTTTGTTCCGCCCAGCCAGAGAAATCCGCGCGAATCCCTGAAAATAGAATAGAATCTGTTCCCTTCACCTGTTCCGGTAAGTTCCGAAATCGGAATTATCCTTTTGCCTCCTCCGTTCCTCGATAATGAAATATTATACTCGGTCCCGAGCCACAAATTATGTCCCCTGTCTACAAAAACACTCCATACAACATCATTTGAGATAGTTTCCTTATCTCTCGAATCATGGACATAATGCTTTCCCGAATTCCCGTCGTAAACATACAACCCGTTATCTGTTCCGGTAATAAGGTTGCCCGGATTGTCGAGAGCAAGAGATTTTACGGAATTATCCGCAAACATACTTATGGAAGAAACGCTTTTATCTAAAAGAGAATATTTATAAAGGTTACCCTCCGTTCCTATCCATATGCAGTTTCTTTGGACATCTTCCAGAAGAGAATTAACGAAGATATTGTTTTTCCGGTTACTTGCAGGAACCGGTATTACGGAAAAGGAACCCGAGGAACGATCATAACGGCAAAGTCCGTTATATGTCCCCACATAAACCGTCCTGTTTTGCGAAACCAGAATAGAATACACCGCCTTATGAGGAAGGCCCTTCTCAACCGTATCGAGTCTACCGCAACTGAAGTCGTATCTGAACAGTCCATTGATCGATCCTATCCAGAGTTTATTGCCATCAAGAGCCAGCGACCTTATATTTCTCGGCAGGTTATTAAAAGAAATTACGTCAATATACCTGTCATTGATATAATCATAGACGAGTAATCCGTTGTCCGAGCCAAGATAGAGGTAACGGCCCTTTACCAGTGCACAATATATCTGGGTATATGAAGGTTCGTTTACATCCGAATGAGACTTTGTCGTATACCCGTCGAAACTATACAGACCCCGATTCGTACCTATCCATATTAGCCCTGTACTATCCTGGGCGAAACAATTGGCCACTGATGCATCCGCCCCCAGAGGAATCGTTTCGAATCTTCGGTAATCTCCGCCGCTGCCCGCAGCATAAAACGGCAAAAGCAACATAAGTACCAAAACCGATAAAAATACGGTAAATTTGTTTTTCTTTGATACTAATATGTGCATATATGTATATAAGTACTGTTTAACGGCATTAAAATTACACAAAATAAAAGACATGAAAAAAATCTTATTTATTCTATGTGCGGTAACACTCTCTCTGTGCACCTCAACGGCTTTTGCACAAAGTAACGCCGAAAAAATTGCAGAAGAAAAAGCATCCCGGCTACAAAAGAAATTCAATCTTACGGACAAACAGAAAGAAGAGGCCAGGAAGATTTTCCTTAATGAAACAATAACTTTACAGAATGCAAGGGAAAATATGGAAAAAGCCAAAATAAAAATGGATTCTGTTTTCCATATAAAAATGAAACAGGGGGAAAAAGCTATGGATTCCCTGAAATCTAAAACCGGAACCGCGCTGGAATCCATATTAACGGAAGAACAACTGAAAAAATACAAAGATTTTTTCAAACGCTTCAAACACGGTACCGACACAACATATAAAGAAATGCCGCCATCAACCAAGGACAGCATAGCAAATCCTTCGAATTAGAAATACCGACCTTCGAAAACTTTTTCCGGAGACCATCCCGGTCTCGTATAAATACCTCGCAAAAAATCTTATAGCATTGCCGCACATAGAAGGCTCGCTTCCGTCGGGGTTGAAAATTCTCATTCCGGCATCCGCTTTTTCAGATGGGACTACAAGAACAAGTCCGTCTGCACCTATGCCGGTATGACGGTCGCATAATTTAACGGCCATATTGCTGCATTCCGTATCATCAGGCAGGTCCCCGGCAAAATAATCGAGGATTATAAAATCGTTCCCCAATCCGTGCATCTTAACAAAATTCATAATATATTCTACCTGAAAAAGTATTCGTTTATTTAAGGGCCTTCAACAGTTCGGGCATAAGCAGATGCAGGGTTTTTTCGGTTTGTGCCGTATAAATATTACCATCAACGCAATAAGGTTCGTCAGTAGGTATGCAATCTTTAATAATATTCAGCCCCTTCACATACGGATGCAGGGCTATTTTCCGTCCCGATGCTATATTCGCCCTGTTAAAAACGAGTGCTACCGCACAATGGCCTGCAATTATTCCGCCTTTTTCATCAAAAGCTTTCATAACATCCATCATATCACGGTTATACTTCTTATCCGCGTTATCTCCGAATACCGGCATTGCATCTCCGCAGGCAAAAACTACTGCGTCATAATCATCTTCATGCCCCTTAAGCTCGGATACTGTACTATCAGTTTTAATTAAAATTCCTGAATTCGTTTTTATATCAACGGTATCTGCAACTGCAAAGGTCTTGAAACTTATGCCGTTTTCAAAAAAACTTTCAAGATATTCGAACAATCCTATTCCATTTACCGGATTTACGGCCAGCACTGCTACTTTTTTTTTCATGATAACAAATTTAATGGTTACTATTAGTAATTAATTTACTTTCGTATTACAAACATAAAAACCGAATAGCACAAAAGCAAGAACTAACATACTGGTAATATAATAACATATATGTTACCAATGTTGATTTACAAAATAATAAAATGAATACTTTTTTACACATCGGCGATTGCCCCGTAAGGGATATACTCGCCGGACTTGGAAACAAATGGTCGCTGCTGACGCTTATTACGCTAAACTCCAACGGCACCATGCGCTTCAACGATATAAGAAAATCAATAGGAGATATTTCACCGAGAATGCTATCCGTAACATTAAAAAACCTGCAACGCGACGGTATTATTGCCCGGACAGCATATCCTCAGATACCGCCGAGGGTGGAATATTATATAACCTCTCTTGGTAAAAGCTTTATTCCGCTGCTAAAAGAACTTACGGAATGGGCAAAAGATAATATGCAGGAGATACTGGCATCAAGGAAAAAATCCATATAAAAATCGCCCTGTAAAAAAAGATGAAAATATATTCGGACCTTTACATATCGTACGTTTTTATTATTTTTACTATTATGAAAATTCTAATCCTTTGTACGGGAAATAGTTGCCGCAGCCAAATGGCTATGGGGTTTCTTAAATCGTTCGATAATACATTAGAAGTATTTTCAGCCGGAACGGAACCAGCGGAGAGGGTACATCCGCTTGCAATAAAAATAATGAAAGAAGCAGGCATAGACATAAGCGGAAACAAACCGAAAAATGTAAAAGAGTTTCTTGAAGAAGAATGGGATTACGTAATAACCGTCTGTTCCAATGCCGCCGATAACTGTCCGGTTTTCACGGGAAAGGTTCGGCACAGATTACACATGGGATTTGACGATCCTTCTGAAGCCGAAGGCACGCCCGAATATATAGAGAATGAATTCCGCCGCGTAAGGGAAGAAATCAGAAACTCTTTCATAAAATTCGCCCGTTCCATATAGCCCCGGCAGGCCTGAAGAATTTGTTTTTCTCGATAAATTTGCTTATATACCATGATATTAATAAATTAAAACAAAAAATTTTATGCTTCGAACAACGCTTAATATCAAAGTATTTGATAAAGACAACCGCATGTGTGCAGAAGAGAGGAAAACCGTTGCGGATTTCCTGTATGAGAATCTGGAAGACTACGGAGATCCCGAATATCAAATAGAGCAGGCTATCGCATACGCATTGGGAGAAACTAATTCCATGGGGGGATTTTTGATAATCTCTTATAAAAAAGAAGGAGAACGTCCCTTAAATAATTCGGATATTTCAGGAGCCGTCGTAATAAACAAAACGGGAATGTCGGATTACATACCTGAATATATACTTGTCTACATAGCCACATCAAAAGGACTCAGGGGGCAAGGCATTGGCAAAGGTCTTCTTGAAAAGGCCGTAGAACTAACCGAAGGCAGCGTAGCCCTTCACGTTGAACCGCGCAATCCGGCCAAACATCTTTACGAAAAGATCGGATTCACCAACAAATATCTGGAAATGAGATACCAGAAGGAGGACTGATGGCTTTTTTAACATTAGACAGAGGAAAATTAAAAGACAACTTCGATTATCTCGATGCTTTATTCAAGAAAAACGGGATCGAATGGTCGATAGTAACTAAAATGCTGTGTGGAAACAAGATGTATCTGTCTGAATTGCTAAAATTCGACTGCCACCAGGTATGTGATTCAAGGGTTTCCAATTTAAAGGAAATTAAAAATATTAATCCTGATATAGAAACTATCTACATAAGGCCTCCCGCAAAAAAAGCAATTCCTAATGTTGTAAAATACGCGGATATCAGTATGAATACGGAAATCTCAACCATAAAAATGCTTTCCGAAGAGGCTAAAAGACAGGGTAAAACACATAAGATCATCATTATGATAGAGCTCGGCGAGCTCAGGGAAGGAGTTTTGCGGGAAAATGTAATAAGTTTTTATGAAAATGTATTCAAACTGGAAAATATTCAGGTAATAGGAATAGGTTCAAACCTATCGTGCCTTTACGGAGTATTGCCGAATCCCGATAAATTAATTCAGCTTTGCCTTTATAAACAACTTATTCAGACAAAATTCGATAAGAAAATTCCATATATATCCGGAGGCTCTTCCGTAACGATACCGCTGCTTCTTAAAAAGATACTGCCAAGAGGGATAAATCATTTCAGGGTAGGAGAAACGCTTTATCTTGGAACTAACGTATACAAAAATACCAAATTAAAAAAGATGAAGACCGACGTATTCCAGCTTTTCTCCCAAATAGTGGAATTAAAAGAAAAACCAATAGTGCCTACCGGTGACAGAGGACATAATATGGAAGGTAAAACATTCGAATTCAATCAAACGGATCTTGGAAGAAATACTTATCGCGCCATAGTAGATCTGGGGCTGCTGGATGTAGAAACCGACCACATAAAACTGGTAGACAAGAATCTAACCATTGTCGGGGCCAGTTCTGACATAAGCGTTATAGATCTCGGCGAAAATAAAAAGAATTATAAGGTAGGAGATCTTATAGAATTTATGATGGATTACATGGCCCTGTTAAGGATCATGAATTCCAGATACATAGAAAAAAGGATAAAATAGTTATTTTGTTACCGCAACATCGAATTCCGCCTTGAGTTTGCAGATAACGTCTTTTACGCTGCGGATTTTATCAGCCAGATACGCATTGGCTCCTGCAAAGGCATAACCTTTGTCCATATTCCCTTTATAAGCATTATATAATGCCTTTATTATACAATATGGACTTTTTTTGTAATCACAGGTCTTAATACAGTGGAAAGAACAGGCTCCGGGCTTTGTTTCTCCCATATCTACCTTGTGCAGAAAATTATCATACAATGCCCGGCCGGGCATCCCTACGGGACTTTTTATGATAACCATATCCTTCTTGGAAGAATTAATATATGTTTGCTTGAAAACATCAGAAGCATCGCATTCGTATGTTGGAACGAATATACTAGCCATCTGTATCCCGGCAGCGCCGAGCTTCATAAATTTCAGCATATCGTTCCCATTCATTATTCCCCCTGCAGCAATGACAGGGATATTCTTTCTTTCACCGTATTTCTGTACAACTGAAACAACATCCGGTATAAGATGTTCGAGTGTATAATCTTCGCTTTCTATTTGTCTTTCCTTAAAGCCCAGATGACCTCCGGCCTTAGGGCCTTCCACTACAATCGCATCCGGCAGATAGTTATAATCCCTATCCCATTTTTCGCAAATTATATTGGCAGCCCTCCCGGACGAAACTATAGGAACAAGAAGAGTTTTGCTGTCGGGTTTCAAAAAGGAAGGTAAATTAAGTGGAAGACCGGCTCCCGAGAAAATTATATCCGCTTTTTCAGCAATGGAAGTACGCACCATATCCGCAAAATTCGACAGCGCAACCATAATATTTACGCCTATTACTCCTTTCGTTTTTTCATGCACCTTCCTGAGCTCCTCCTTAAGACCCCAAATACAATTTCCGGGATAATCTCCTGATTTATGCTTATACAGCAAACCAAGTCCGGCCGATGAAATAACTCCTACACCTCCCTCGTTCGCTACAGCCGAAGCCAGGCCGCTAAGGGAAATGCCAACCCCCATTCCACCCTGAATGATAGGTAATTTTATTTCTTTACTGCCAATAAAAAAAGATTTCATCATATTTTATTAAGATATTAAGGACTTTAAATAACGAAGCTGAAATGAAGTAGATTTTATATGGAGATCGATATTTATATACGTTGTGGTTATTAACAAAAAGTATGCCTAAAAATAAGAAGTTTCGCAAACAGCTAAATTTGCGAAACTTGAATAGCTTCCGATAACTATCGGATAATCAGCGGAGAGGTAGGGATTCGAACCCCAGGAACATCGCTGTTCAACGGTTTTCAAGACCGCCGCAATCGACCACTCTGCCACCTCTCCTTTTTAAGGATTGCAAAGGTACTTAATATTTTGGATTTTGCAAGTCACATATCACCGTCCCTTTGAAAAAAGGAATTTGCTCTGGAAAAACAACAAGTATAGAAATCCGACCGAGATGCATGCATCTGCCAGATTAAATACCGGTCTAAAAAAAACGAACGGTTCGCCTCCCCAGAAAGGGACCCAATCGGGAAGCACCGTATCAATTATGGGGAAATAGAACATATCCACCACCCTTCCGCAAAGCAGAGGAGCATATCCTCCGGCTGCAGGCAACAGTCCTGCAATATGCGAATAAGTGGACTCGTCGAATAAGACTCCGTAAAATATAGAATCCAGTTCATTACCGATGGCTCCTACGAGGACCAAAGAAACTCCTATAAATACACCTTTAGGCGTAGCAGGATCCCTTAGAAGTTTTTTTACTATGAAATATATTATAAACGCAATCAGGGCGAGCCTGAGCACTGACAGAAGCAATTTGCCGAATACCCCTCCCCACTGGAGGCCGAAGGCCATTCCGTTATTTTCTATGAACAAGATGCGAAACCAGTGCCCGAAAACAGGTACAGACTCTCCTATTGTCATATTAAGCTTTACGGCAAATTTTATGATTTGGTCCGCAAGTACGAAAAAAATCACAAATATGGAAATGGCACCGCCTTTGGAAATTTTCATTAATTGCTTGTCTTACGACCCGTCTTATTTTCCATTTCCTTGGCTTCGACGCTAAGGGTTGCATGCGGTACAAGACGCAACCTTTCCTTTGGAATAAGCTTTCCGGTAACACGGCATATTCCATAGGTCTTGTTTTCTATTCTTACGAGAGCTGCCTCCAGAGATTTGATAAATTTATACTGCCTTTGGGCCAACTGTCCGGATTCTTCCTTAGACAATGAAGAAGCACCTTCCTCCAACACCTTGAAAGTAGGAGACGTGTCTTCCACATCATTGCTGGTGCTATGGGTGATGGCTGATCTAAGTTGTTCGTAATCAGCTCTGGCTTTCTCGAGTTTCTTAAGAATCAGTTCCTTAAACTCCTGTAACTCCTCGTCGCTGTATCTCACCTTCTCCTGGGGGGTTTGCTTTGCATCAGCCATAACTTTTTCCTCTTTTTTAGCCATGATAATTCGGTTTTAAATAATATCAAATTTAATGAATTTTCGGCACAATTTACGATAAATTGAAAATGAGCTATAATCTGCTTATTTTCAACAATATTTTTTCATCGTTCTCCCAATCTATTGCAGAAGCCCCTTCAATATTGTCGCGGAGTTCTATTTTTGAAGCCAGAGTCTGGGAACAAACGTATTCGGAATTATCCGCAAGTGCCTCCTCCACATCGCTGCGACGCCCTATTTCCACGATTATCCTGTCGGTAACTTCAAGCCCGCTCTCTTTCCTGAAATTTTGTATCCTGTTTATAAGTTCTCTGGCAATCCCCTCGCGCCTGAGTTCTTCCGTAATAGTAATATCCAGAGCGACTGTAAGTCTCCCTTCTGTAGCAATCAGCCATCCCGGCATATCTTCGGAAGATATTTCGTAATCATCCGCGGAAAGCACAACTTCGCCGGAAGGCAAAGACATCTTGTATGATTCACAACGCTCTATTTCTGCAATCTCATGTTGTCCGAGCTTGCTGAACGCAGCAGCTATTTCCCTCATCTGACGGCCGTACTTCTTGCCGAGGGTTTTGAAGTTGGGCTTTATTTTTTTGGTTATTATGCCTTCGGTATCGTTGATGAACTCAACATTCTTTACATTAACCTCGTTAAGTACAAGTTTTTGCACCTTTCCGAACTGTTCCCTGAGTTTATCGTCAAGAACCGGAATAAGTATCCTTGCCAGAGGCTGCCTTACCTTTATATTTACCTTCCTTCTTAAAGCAAGTATCATTGAAGAGCTAAGCTGGGCGAGTTCCATTCTTTCTTCGAGATCCTTGTCTATATATTCATCAACAGCTTCCGGCATATGAACCAGATGCACGGTAGTTTCCTTATGTCTTCCCGAAACAGCATTCAGATCCAGGAACAATTTTTCCATGAAGAACGGCGCAATTGGAGCTCCCAGGACCGCTACGGTTTCAAGACAATCGTAAAGAGTAAAATAGGCGGCCTTCTTATCATCATCCATACTTCCCCCCCAAAAACGTTTCCTGTTCAAACGCACGTACCAGTTGCTAAGATGATCGCATACGAAAGCCTGTATTTTTCTGCCGGCAGAAGTAACATCATAATTTTCGTAGCAATCCTCAACCTCGCGGGCAAGAGTGTTCAGCAGTGAAATAATCCACTTATCTATTTCCGGACGGTTTTCCACCGGAATTTCCGAACCGCGGCAGTCGAAACCGTCAACGTTGGCATAAAGAGAGAAGAAAGAATATGTATTGAACAGCGTTCCGAAGAATTTCCTTTCGGTCTCCTCCACACTGGCGAAATCGAATTTCAGATTATCCCATGGCTGTGCATTGGTAAGCATCGACCATCTTAATGCATCCGCACCGTGCTCTTCGAGAGCCTTAAACGGATCCACGGCATTTCCGAGTCTCTTGCTCATCTTGTTGCCGTTTTTGTCTAGAACGAGTCCGTTGGATACTACATTTTTAAAGGCGACGCTGTCGCTTATCATGGTATGTATGGTATGAAGCGTAAAGAACCATCCTCTTGTCTGATCTACGCCCTCTGCAATAAAATCGGCAGTCTGGCCGAACGCAGGGTCATTAACCTTTGCAAGGCCCTCCTGGGCATAGGGCATCGATCCCGAATCGAACCATACATCAATAAGATCGCTTTCTCTTTTCATCGGTTTGCCCGAATCGGATACAAGTATAAATTCGTCCACATACGGACGGTGCACATCTATCCTGTCATAATTTCCCCGGCTGAAGTCTTTTGGAACGAATCCACGGTCCTTCAACGGATTGGATTTCATAAATCCTGCTTTTACGGACTTTTCGAGTTCATCGAAAAGTTCTTCAAGCGAACCTATGCATTTTTCTTCGTCCTTGTCTTCAGTTCTCCAGATAGGGAGCGGAGTCCCCCAGTATCTGCTTCGCGAAAGATTCCAGTCCTGCAGATTTTCAAGCCATTTCCCGAATCTACCCGTTCCTGTGGATTCCGGTTTCCAGTTTATGGTCTTATTCAATTCTATCAATCTGTCCTTTACTGCCGTTGATCTTATGAACCAAGAATCCAGAGGGTAATAAAGTATGGGCTTGTCCGTTCTCCAGCAATGAGGATAAGAGTGGGTCATTTTCTCTATACGAAAGGCTATGCCCTGTTGTTTCAGCATAACACATATATCAACGTCCAGGGAATCGGCATCTGGAGCCAGGGAAGGATCGTATGCGTTCTTTACGAACCTTCCTGCATACTGCGAGTAGGCCTTAACATCTACTCTTTCCCTTACGAAAGAGCCGTCGAGGTCCTCTATTCTGTAAAAACGGCCTTCCTTATCAACCATGGGCTGATTTACGCCGTCCTTGTCAAGCAGGAAGAACGGAGCTATACCGTTCGCCTTTCCGACCTTGTCGTCATCCGCGCCGAAGGTAGGAGCTATATGCACTATACCCGTACCGTCGGACGTAGTAACGAAATCTCCGGTTATTACAGACATCGTATTCTTTTCAGGCCTTATCCACGGAATCAGCTGTTCATATTTTATGCCTTTCAATTCGCTTCCGCGGAAGCTTTTCTCCAATACAGTAAAAGGCACAACCTTGTCACCATGCTTGTAATTTTCCGGAGGCATGTTTTCGCCTTTCCTGTTAAAATAGCTGTACAGTAAATCCCTGGCTATTATATAAGTAGCGGGTGCTCCCGAATAAGGATTAAAAGAACGGACCTTAACATACTCTATGGAAGGCCCTACGCACAACGCAACGTTGCTGGGCAATGTCCACGGAGTGGTAGTCCACGCCAGGAAAAACAAATTATCATCGGCGGTATCGAAAGCCGGATCTTCATACAGTTTTTCCGAAGCTCCGTCCTTTTTTATCCGGAACTGCACGGTAACGGTAGTATCCTTCACTTCCCTGTAGCACCCGGGGAGACTCAGTTCGTGCGAACTAAGGCCTGTCCCTGCCGCAGGAGAATAAGGTTGTATTGTATACCCCTTATACAGATAACCTTTTTTATAGAGGATCTTTAGCAGATACCACAGCGTTTCAATATAATGATTATCGTAAGTAATATACGGATGGTCCATATCCACCCAGTATCCGATCTTCTCCGTAAGCGACACCCACTCCCTGGTATACTTCATCACCTCTTTCCTGCAGGTATCGTTGTAATCCTTTATGCTTATCTTCCTTCCTATGTCATCCTTGGTTATTCCCAGCTTCTTTTCCACGCCGAGTTCGACGGGAAGGCCGTGGGTATCCCATCCAGCCTTTCTTGAAACATAATATCCCTGCTGGGTTTTATATCTGCAAAATACATCCTTGATGGATCTCGCCATCACATGGTGGATGCCGGGCATCCCGTTGGCGGAAGGCGGACCTTCGAAGAAAACGAACTTTTTGGCTCCTTCTCTTAATTTCTGAGTATTTTCAAAACACTTTTCTTTTTTCCATTTGGCCAGGATCTCGTTGTTGACTTCAACAAGATCCAATTTCTTATACTCTGCAAAACCCATTTCAGTAACATTTTAGAATTTGCAAATATAAGATAATTACCTATTTTTGGAAAACTTTTAATTGTCTTATAATGAACCTCGGTACAGTAGATTTCGTAATCCTTGTCATTATTGCGGCTTTTGCAATATGGGGCATATTCAAAGGTTTTATATCACAACTTGTTAGCATAATTTCCCTAATCGCCGGCGTATGGTGTGCCTTTAAATTTTCCAATTTGGTAGCGCACAAGATCGCCGCATTTCTGAATATAGGAGAGACAGCGGTCTATATTCTTTCTTTCGCACTCATACTGATAGGAATACTTATTCTCGGAACATTTATATCCAAACTCCTTGAAAAGATAATACATCTTACAATGCTGGGATGGCTGAACGGCCTCCTGGGATTTCTGTTCGCCGGTTTCAAAATCATAATTGCAATGGGCATAATCATATACCTGGTAAGATACGCCAACTTTTCGCTTCACATGTTCGACGATGATTTCTTCCATTCCACAAAAATTCTTTCGCTGCTTACCGATTTATCGGCAAAGATCTTTCCATTTATAGAAAAGATCGTATCTGCATAGCGAAGCACCCCGACGGGCTTTTTCTCTTATTATTTAAAATCCGCAGAAAAATTTTTTCCGATTATTTATTTTACAGACATCCAGAAGGTGCCTTTTTTTACTTTTTTACACATCCATGATCTCACATGCACCCACCTTTGCAAAAACGGAAATACAAACAATAAAAATGGGATCTGAAAAAAAAGAAGAAACGTTTTTCTCCGAAAAAATGGAGAAGTCAGTCGAATGGATCGTAGCAGGCATCGGCGGAAACAAAATACGCACATATATAATTTATCTCATAATTGCGCTGTCGGTTTGCTTTATTTCATTAATGTTCATGAATAATCCGGTATGAAAATATTTTAGTTCCGGGGCGCCGGAGGGGAAGAAAAACGGTTCGCCGGGAGAAGGAACCGTGTGAAGTTGGAAACGGCGCCCCTTTTATAATAAAAAGATTATGGAAAACATAGGAAAAATACGTCAGCATGACGAATTCGACTGCGGAGCCGCCTGTCTGTGTTCGATTGCGGAATTTTACGGACTACGCATTCCCATGGCAAAAATAAGGAAAGAATGCGGATGCTCTTCCGGGGGAATAACAATAAAGGGACTGATTGAAGGATCAAGGACAATAGGGCTGGAAGCAAAAGGATATAAATCGGAAGAAAGGGAGATCTCCCCTCTGTCGGCCATAAATGCACCTTTCATAGCGCACACCCGCAACGACGAAGGGTATCTTCACTATGTGGTAGTCTTTAAAATAAAAACCTCCGCAATACATATAATGGATCCAGCATGCGGGGAAATTATAAAAATGAAATACGGGGATTTCAAACATATATGGACGGGATACATTATACTGCCAGTTCCGGGAGCGAATTTCCAACGCGGGAATGAAAAAGACAATATATACGTAAGGATGCTGAAAATACTTAAATTCCATAAAAGGGAAATAGCTCTTGCCCTGGCAGGCTCCGTAGTTCTTGTCATATTAGGCCTTTGCAACTCTATATTCATACAGCAGATAATAGACAACGCAATACCGGCAAACAATAAAACGCTGCTTGCAATCATTTCCGGAACCATTTTCATATTGCTCATATTAACCTATAAGATAGGATATTCCAGAACTCTGCTAATGTTAAGAAACGGAATAAAAATAGATACAAGACTAATAATAGGATATATCCGGAAAGTTTTCGCACTGCCTCTGGATTTTTTCTACAACTATACCGCAGGTGACATAAATTCCAGGATTTCAGATGCATTTAATATAAGAACGTTCATCTCGGACGGACTAATATCCGTTTTCGTAAGCGTTATAACGCTTATAGCTTCCTTCTGCCTCATGTTCAGCTACTATTCGCACCTGGCAATACTTACGTGCGCGTTCATTCCTTTTTATTCAATTTTGTTTTTTACCGCTACGCACATAAACAAGAAATACGATAGAAGACTTGCCGTATTGAATGCAAAATTCGATACCGAAGTCCTAAAAGGGATAGACTGCATACAAGATATAAAACACTACGGAACCATGGGGCTATCCTTAAACAAAATAGAAAACGATTACGTTGACCTTGCCGGCGAAATGTACGATGCAGGCAAAGCTGCTACAAAAATCAGTCTTTCGGGAAGCAGCCTTTCGGGAATCCTCTCGGCTACGGTTCTCGTAGCAGGCGCCTTTTCTATTTTCGGGATGCATCTTACTATCGGAGAACTCGTCTCGTTTTATACTCTGGCCTCTTTTTTCACGGCGCCTCTCAATAAACTTGCGGATATGAACGGTATGATAACCGAAGCAGCTGTATCTGCGGAACGCCTTTTCGAAATAACCGACATGGAAGAAGAACAATGCGAAAAAGGAATGCCCGTGGCTCCTTTTATAAATCACGGAATAAAATCCGAAATAAAAATAACCGGATTAAAATTCTCCTATCCGGGTAGAGAACTGCTGTTCGATAATTTCAACGCTAAGATCACCGGAGGCATGACCACTGTCGTAACCGGAGAAAACGGATGCGGAAAAAGCACTTTGGGAGCACTTCTTATGAGAGATTATAAGCCGGCATCCGGACATATAACATTAAACGGAACCGATATATGTAATTTTAATCTGACGGAATGGAGAAAATATGTTTCCATCATCCCTCAAAGAAGCAGGATGTTCGACGGTTCAGTTCTGGAAAATATTACTTCCGGGGATAAAAAGCCCGATATAAATTCAGTTATATCCATATGTTCGCAGCTAGGTCTTAACGGATTGATGAAAAGGCTCCCGGCCGGACTTATGAGCGACATAGGCAGAAGCGGAGAAACTCTGTCCGGGGGAGAAATCCAGAAACTCGCCATTGCCCGATCGCTGTACAGAGATCCAGGCATCCTAATCATGGATGAAGCAACCGCTTCCCTCGATCACGAATCGGCGGAACTGATTTTAAACGCAATAAAAAGCCTGGAAAATAAAGGGACTGCCGTTATTATGATTACCCATAATAAATACGATATGGAAATAGCCGATAAAATAATAAAAATAGATAAACTAAAAACGGAGTGCGCACTCTGAGATGGAAGCTTGCGCATCTTTTTACTGCAGGCAAAACAAACCGAATTATGAAAAATCAAACGATTGAGGAATTGGGATTAGTGAAGTTGGAATATGCCGATCTGCAAATACAGGGCGGCATTACGATCGGACAGATAAAAAAAATCTGGCACGTTGTTAAAAAATTCGTAGAATATCTTTACGATTACAAGGATGACTTTCTTGGAGGATTCCGTGACGGATGGTATGTAAGAAATCCTTTTGGCGCGGAGGGAAAGCAATGCTGACAGAATTAACTGGAGCAGAATCCCTTGCGGTTTACGGAGGGACCAGAGATGATCTCACTGCAAAAGCCGTGAGACTGATAGCCTGGGGATTGGGATACGTTGCCCGCGCCACGTACATGTATACCCTGTTCCATTTCTATGAAATGAAGCTGCAATTCACGGGCGGAATGAGTAATAAAAACGGAAAATAAGTCCGGAAAAATCTCTTTGAAGGCATAAGTCTGTTAATAAACAGTCTTGTGCCTTTTTTATTATATAAATAAATTATATTTGCATATTAAAAGATATTCTCATCATATGAAAGCACACGAAACACTTCTGGCTTTGATCATATTGGCTTTTTTCCCGGCCGCCCTGTCCGCTCAGGACGAATGGTCGCTTGAAAAATGTATCAAATATGCTCAAGAAAACAATCTGAACATAAAACAACAGAAATTATCTTTACGGGAAAGCAGAAACAACGTGCTGCAATCCAAGATGGACTTTCTCCCGAGCCTCAGCGCTTCCGGATCTCATAATTTCAGCTGGGGAAGATCCGTAAACTTGAACGATCTGACCATTATAAAGAACAAACTGACCCAAAGTTCCAGCGTCAATTTAAGCTCTTCGGTGGATATATTCAACGGCTTTTCAAAAATAAACAAATTGAAAAGCAATAAGACGCAGCTCGAAATCTCGGAACAGGAAATAGAAAAAACAAAAAACAGCATTACCATTGCCATAACGAAATCATATTTGCAGGTATTGCTGGCCGAAGAAATAGAAAAGAACAATAAGGAGAATCTTATAAGCATAACCCGTCAGGTCGAAAGAACGAAAAAATTCGTCGACGCCGGGAAACAGGCTTATAGTTCTTTCCTGGAAATACAAGCACAGCTGGCAACGGAAAAAGTCCAACTTGTAACCGCAGACAATGACGTTCGGACGAATTACCTCACTTTAAAACAACTGCTGGATATACCCGACAGTATGGTTTTCCACATAGAAAATCCCGTTATAAAAGAATCTTCAGAGATAAGGACGGAAGACGGTATAAGAAATATCTACAATTCTGCCTTATCGCTTCCAAGAATAAAATCCGCGGAATTATCTCTCAAGAAGAGCGAAACGGATTTGAAGGCGGTAAAGGGAACCGCTTATCCGAGCATTTCAGTATCCGCGGGTTACGGAACATATTACAGCGACAGCCAGCAGGGAAGCTTACTGCATCAATTCGACAACAACAGGAACCCTTCGATTGGATTGAGCCTTAATATTCCTGTTTTCAGAAATTTAAGCATCCACACGAATATCAAAAATTCCGAACTGGCCGTTGAGAATTACAAAATAGAGCTCCGGAAGGAGAAACAGGATTTATATAAGGAAATACAATCCGCATACAATGATGCCGTTTCATACTATAATAAACTGGCGGCTGCGCAGGAGAATCTGAAATCTTCCGAAAGATCTTTCAGGGACGTTGAAAACAAATACAATGTAGGAGCTGTAGACGTTACTGATTACATAATAGCACGAACCAAATTATTCAACGCACAATCCGATTATTCCCAAACTAAATTCCAATATTTTTTCCAATTGAAGATTCTGGATTTCTACAGAGGAATCCCCATAAAATTATAAAGATATCATGAAAAGCAAATCCAAAAACAAAAAAAGGACTTTCCTTATTGCAGCGCTGGCGCTCATCGTCCTGCTTATAATCTTGTCCGTCTTTAAAAAGGACAAGGCAACGCCGGTTACGGTAAGCCATCCCGTTAGAAAAACAATAGTGGAAACTATTCCGGCAAACGGAAAAATAAAACCTGTTACCGAGGTAAAGATAAGTCCCGACGTCTCCGGGGAAATAATAGAACTCAACGTAAAGGAAGGCGATGCCGTAAAAAAGGGAGACATGATATTGAAAATAAAACAGGATGTCTACATTTCAGCCGTAGAAAGTGCGGAAGCTTCCCTTAACGCTTCCAAGACACAATTTGAACAGCAGAAAGCCAAACTTGCAACAACAAGACTGTCCTACCTGAGAAGCAAACAGCTACACGAACAAAAGGTAATGTCCGATGCGGATTTCGAGTCGGCCGAATCCGAATACAAAGTAGCCAAGGAGGTTCTTAAATCGGCAAAATTCAATATAGAAAGCTACCGCGCACAATTAAAGGAAGCACAGGAAAATCTAAAAAAAACCGTAATATACGCCCCAATGCCGGGAATAGTCTCTTCACTGGAAGTGGAACAGGGAGAAAGGGTCGTAGGAACAAGCCAGATGGCAGGTACGGAAATGCTCAGAGTTGCCGATTTGAGCAAAATGGAAGTACTTGTAGATGTAAATGAAAACGACATAATAAACGTAATACCGGGAGATACCGCAAAAATAGAAATAGATGCTTATCCTAAACGCAAGTTCAACGGACTGGTAACCGAGGTTGCAAATTCGGCAAAAAGCGCATCATCATCGTCCGAACAGGTAACCAACTTTGAGGTAAAAATACTGATATTGCCGTCATCGTATAATGATCTCATAAAGAAAGATCCGATCCCGTTCAGACCCGGGATGTCGGCTACTGTCTCTATTGAGACACAAACTCATAATAACACCCTTTCCGTTCCACTGCAGGCCGTAACTACCAAGTCGGGGCTTATTCCGTCTCTATCGACAACCGAGACGCACGAACAGGTATTCATATACGACAAGAATTCGTCGACGGTAAAACCGGTGGAAATAAGTACGGGACTACAAAATCTGAACGACATAGAAATAACAAAGGGAATAACGGACACGACGCTTGTTGTAACAGGTCCTTATAACGCCATAAACAGGATCCTTAAAAACGGAACCAAAGTTTCGGCTAAAATAACAGCGACCGACAGCACCAAAGTCAAAGCCGTAAAATAAATTAATGTCGGATATAATATATTATCCACAATGTCAAAAAATTATATTTTACTTTTGGAGACCGCTACCGATTCTTGCTCCGCTGCAATAAGCGAAGGCCCGAATCTTATATCAGAAAAATATACCGCCACCCCAAAGGAACAGGCGGCGCTTCTGGCCCCCTTCATCGAAGAACTATTATCGGAAAATTCCATTGCAATGGAAGATATTGCAGCCGTTGCCGTAAGCAGCGGACCGGGATCCTACACGGGGTTAAGGGTTGGGGTATCATGCGCCAAAGGCATATGCTTCGGAAAAGGAAAACCGCTAATAGCAATAAATACTCTTGCAGCAATAGCAAGAAGTGCGCTTGACAACGGACAGGCCGGAGATGAAAAAGATTTTTATATAGTGCCTATGATTGATGCCAGAAGAATGGAAGTATATACGGCATTATTCGACTCAGCAGGAAAACAATTAACTAAAACCGAATCGGTAATATTAAACGAACACTGTTTTGAAAAGGAACTGGGAGAAAAAACGGTTCTTTTTACGGGAAACGGAGCAGAAAAATTCGCTTCTCTTGTAAAATCCGATAATGCAATATTCGCAAGACAATCGCCCCATGCATCAGGCATGCGTATTCTAGCAAACGAAAAACTTGCCGCAAAGAAATTCGAAGATTGCGCTTACTTCGAACCGTTTTATTTAAAAGATTTTGTGGCAGGAAAACCTAAAAAAATCATAGACGAACTTCTTCTTAAAGGCAACGGCGGGAAAAGAGGGAGATAAAATATTGATATATTTATAAAAAGGCGCTTTGATAATTATCAATCAAAGCGCCTTTTTTATGATTTTCTTTAATTGGGACATATCAAATACATTTTTTGCAACAATCGTCCCTTTACCGTTAAACACGAATAACGTCGGCAATGATGTTACGTTAAAGGTAGTTGCAGCCACAGAAGAGGCCCCAAGTCCGTCGCAGACATTCACCCAGGGAAGATTCTGCTCCCTGACGGTAGAAGCCCATAATGATTTGTCTTCGTCGAGACTTACGGCATAAACACGCAATCCTCTCTTTTCGTAAGAATCATACAATAATTTCAAATCCTGATTGAACATTTTCTGTTTAGGATCCGAAGCACTCCAGAATAAAAGAATAAAAGGTTTGCCGGCGAAAGCCGAAAGGTTTCTCGTCCTTGAATCCATATCGGGCAGAGAGAGCTCTGGAAACGAAATTTGCTTTACATCCTTTATCTTATCAGCCAGCTTGTTATAGTTATCGTACTGAGATATTGCTGTTCCAAGAGCCTTAACATACGGAGATTCGGGATAAACGGTATTAAGGGAATCATAAACCCTTCTGTATATAACGACATCGTTAGCCTGTGCAAAAACAGGGAGGCTGTCGTTGAACTTCTGATACAAAATGGGAATATTCGATAATGAATACGGATTAGCTATTATGCTTCTTATCATTTTCCTCTTATGATCCACATAAAGCTTTGTTACTTTTGCCTGTAAATCCTCCACGGATTTTTTATCATTATCGTTTATAGCTTCTATCATGCTTTCGGCCATAGAATCAAACGAAGCCGCATCATCTGCCATTACGCGGTCTACATAACTCTGCAATTCAGATTCCCCGGAATTTACGATTCGGAGACTGTCTCCGTCTACGAAAACCTTTACCTTGTCTCCTTCCTTTAATATGAGAGACGCAAAACGGTGACGGTCCATAGATAAATAATAAAAATCCGGATTCTCCTTGTCCCTGACATCGAACTTATACTCGAATTTTCCTTTTTCATCAGTCCGTATGGTATCAAGAACGACGATTTTATTTATATCGAGCCTGGACAGTATTACATCGGACGTATCAGCCCCTTTTATAGAAGCGGATATTTTTATTTTACCGGCCTGATTACAGGAAACGGCAACCAAAGCCGTCAAAAGGAGATAAAGGACCTTTTTCATAAGATATTTTATAAGGTTTCAAATACTTTCGATATCTTTTCTGCAATTTTGCCGAACTCATCCGGTGTCAGAACAAGTTTCTTTTTTCTGAAATCGAGATCGGCTTCGCTGTTCAACGGAACCAGATGTATATGTGCATGCGGAACTTCCATCCCCATTACGGCGACACCTATTCTTTTGCAGGGAACAGCCATCTTTATTGCGGTTGCAACCTTGCGCGCAAAAAGCCACAATTCGGAATATTCCTCCGGATCGAGATCGAATATATAATTTACTTCATGCTTGGGTATAACCAGAGTATGTCCTTCCGCCAACGGATTGATGTCCAGGAAAGCATAATATCTGTCGTCGCAGGCAACCTTGTAAGAAGGTATTTCACCGTTAACGATTTTTGTAAAAACAGATGCCATATCCCTTTAAATTGAAATTTCCAGTACCTTCAACTTTATAATACCGTTAGGGACCCGTGCTTCCACTACGTCTCCCTTTTTCTTTCCAAGGATAGCCTTGGCTATGGGAGTAGAAGAAGCTAGTTTGCCCTGTGCTATATTAGCTTCGCTTTCGGCAACTATAGTAAATTCCATTATGGAATTATTGCCGAGATTCTGCAATTTAACTTTATTAAGAAGCTGAACCTTGTCCGTACCCACCTTGCTTTCATCTATGATTTTGGCATTTGCGATAAGATCCTTCAGTTTGGATATTTTCAATTCGCACATACCTTGGGCTTCTCTGGCTGCATCATATTCGGCATTTTCGGATAAATCTCCCTTATCCCTAGCCTCTCCTATTTGTTTTGAAATGGCAGGTCGCTCTACCGAAACCAGGTAATCCAGTTCCTTCTTCAACTTCTCCATTCCTTCTGCTGTTAAATAATGAATGTCTGGCATAACGTTTATTAATGTATGTGTATAAAATTAAAAAGGAACCCCGATTAATTCAGGATCCTTTGTCATATCTTAAACAAAGATAGTATCAAAAATCCACAAAACAAAATTCCTGCAATAAAACAGATCCCTAGAATTTGGGATCGAATATAGACGAAAACAGAACCAAATAACGCTTTTCCGTTTTCATTTTTTCCTTAAGATCCCTGGCTCTTTCAGGCTGGACATTTACGGTACTGGCGGGATCGTTATAATCGAAATCAATATGAGGATCCTTAAATGCGGCAATTCCATCATCTTCTATTTCTTCCTTTTCCTTTCTTTCGGCTTTTTCTTCGGCCCGTGTCCGCACAAGCTCATCGTCCTCTTCGACATGCCGCTGAGGAACCGCCTTAGTCCGCAGATCCTCCGGCCGCATCTCATCAGATAATGCATCCATAAATCTGGACAGGAAATTCCCGCCTTCATCAGAAGCAGGACGGTTCCCGGCCTTCCGGACGGATCCGCGTTTCTTTTTGGATTTTGCATAATCGGGGTACAGGCTTGCCGCCAGCAGTAAAATGGCCAATATTATGCCTCCCCATCCCGAACCTTCTTCATAATACATCATGACTGATTTTTATTTTACAGTTCTATAATATTTCTTGCACATTTCCTGTCGCGTTGCAATTGCAAAGTAAGCTCGTTAAGCGAAGGAAATTTAATTTCGTTCCTCATCCTCGATATGAATTCTATCTTTAGGTCAAGACCGTATATATCTTCGTCATAATCAAGAATATTGGTCTCTATGGTAACGGCACTGTTGTTGGATATCGTAGGCCGTTTGCCTATGTTGCATATACCGCGGTAAGGTACATCCAAATTATTTACATATACCCTTACGGCATAAACGCCGTCACCCGGTACCAGTTTCAGGGGATAGGAAAGTTGCATGTTCGCCGTAGGGAATCCCATAGTACGCCCTATGCCGTTGCCCTTTACTACGATGCCGCACAGACAATAGGGATATCCGAGAAAATTACGGGCAGTAACCACATTTCCCGCCCTGAGCAGCCTTCTTATCTTTGTAGAACTGACAGTAAGCCCGTCCTCAATAAACTCGCCTATCCGCACTATATTTATACCCATGGATTCAGCAATGGATATCATTTCCGACTGTGGCATATTTATATCATGCCCAAGCTTATGGTCATATCCTATTACAAGAGTTGTAACGGAAAACTTTCCCTTTATATAGTCCTTAAGGAAATCATGCGTGGACATCATGCTGAACTCCCTTGTAAAGGGCAGCGGAACAAACTCGTCTATTCCTGCCTCTAATATGAGTTTCTTCTTTTCCTCCAAGGTAGTAAGCAGCCTCAGAGCATATGCATCCTGCTGCAATACGTTTCTCGGATGAGGCCAGAACGAAATTGCAATCCCGGATGTATTATCCTTCCTCGCCAATTTTACGACTTCATCCAATATAAGGCGGTGCCCCTTGTGCACGCCGTCGAAAAAACCTGTAGTTGCTATAGCCATTTCACCAACTCGAATTCCTGCCTGTGGACAAGCAATTTATTTTGAGCAAACATCCTTGCCGCAATATGGTATGCTCCGGATTTTTTAGGTACTACCTTGCAATGATATACGGCTATTCCATTGTTACATTCCTTAAGTTCGTACTGGAATTTATCCTTTATCGTATGCTGCCCCTTATCATCGGTATCGGTAAGCAGAAGTTCGAATCCCAGGTCTTCGGGATCCAGATTGCCTATGTTCGCCTTTATTTCCGCTTCATAACTGTTTCCGAGCAAAACGGCTCCGGTCATATTATTTACGGTAGATACGGAAAGTATATCTATATTACCCCATTCCCGTCTCATCTTACGTTTCCACGCGGCTATGCTCCTGGCTACTGCATAATCATTATCGACTACCTGCCTGTGTCTGTTC